>NZ_JAXCWB010000014.1:0-40377 GCF_034045305.1 Frigoribacterium sp. CFBP9029 | reverse complement strand
CCCCCCCCCGCGAGGGGAAGGGCGTCTGGGTGGAGCACAGGTCCGGGCTCCCGGACAGGGCTGCCGAGTGGTCAGAAGATGTCCTTCAGGCTGAGCGGAAAGACATCTTCTGACCACTCGAGTGCGAACTCGCGAGCCCGCGAGCCCGCGAGCCCGCGTGCGGACCCCTACAGGCCCCGCGCGAGGCGGTGGTACGCGGCGTTCCAGGCGACCTCGTGGCGGAAGTCGCGGATGCGGGTGTCCTCGTCGATCACGAGCAGCTCGGTCTCGACGATGCGCGCGAGATCCTCGAACGCCTCGAGTCCGACGGCCGTCGACATCACCGTGTGGTGCGCGGCGCCGGCGGTCAGCCAGGCCTCGGCCGACACGGGGAACGACGGGCGGGGCTTCCACACCGCGCGGCCGACCGGCAGGTTGGGGAGGTCCTCGTCGGGCTCGACGACGTCGACCACGTTGACCGTCAGACGGAACCGGTCGCGCACGTCGCTCATCGCGACGACGACGGCGGGGCCGGGGTCGGCCGAGAAGACGAGTCGCACCGGGTCGTCCTTGCCGCCGATGCCGAGCGCGTGCACCTCGAGCGACGCGCGCTGCGACGTCAGGGCGGGGCTGACCTCGAGCATGTGCGCCCCGAGGATCTTCTCCTCGCCGGGCACGAGGTGGTACGTGTAGTCCTCCATCAAGGAGGCGCCACCCGGCAGACCGGCACCCATCACGTTGGCCGCACGCACCAGCACCGAGGTCTTCCAGTCGCCCTCGGCGCCGAAGCCGTAGCCCTCGGCCATCAGACGCTGCACGGCGAGACCGGGCAGCTGCTTGAGCGCACCGAGGTCTTCGAAGTTCGTCGTGAAGGCGCTGAACCCGCCCGCCTCGAGGAACGACCGCAGACCGATCTCGATCGCCGCCCCGTCGCGCAGCGACTGGTGACGCTCGCCACCGACGCGCAGCGCCGGGACGACGTCGTACTCGGTCTCGTAGACGGCGACCAGCGCGTCGATCTCGGACTCGGTGGCGGCGGCGACGGCCTCGGCCAGCTCGTTGACGCCCCAGGTGTTGACCTGCACGCCGAAGGCCAGCTCGGCCTCGGTCTTGTCACCCTCGGTGACGCCGACGAAGCGCATGTTGTCGCCGAAGCGCGCCAGCTTGAGCGAGCGCATGGCCGAGGCGCCGGCCGCCGCGCGCATCCACGTGCCGACCTGCTTCTGCACGCGGGGGTCGCTGACATGACCGACGACCGTCTTGCGCGGCACGCCAAGGCGGGTCTGCATGTAGCCGAACTCGCGGTCGCCGTGCGCGGCCTGGTTGAGGTTCATGAAGTCGAAGTCGATGTCGGCCCAGGGCAGCGCCACGTTGGCCTGCGTGTGCAGGTGCAGCAGCGGCTTGCGGAGGGCGTCGAGCCCGCCGATCCACATCTTGGCGGGGCTGAAGGTGTGCATCCACGCCGTGACGCCGATGACGGAGTCGTCGAGGTTGGCCTCGAGCATCGTGCGGCGGATCGAGTCGGCGTCGGTCAGCACGGGCTTCCAGACGAGACGCACGGGCACGTCGGAGGCGGCGGCCAGCTCGTCGGCGATCGCCTTCGACTGGTCGGCGACCTGCTTCAGGGTCTCTTCGCCGTAGAGTCCCTGGCTGCCGGTGAGGAACCAGACCTCTTTCGAGGCGAGGAAGGCGACGGGGTCGAGGGTGTCGTTCATGACAGTTCTCCTGCTGGCGCTTGGCCGTAGACGTTCTGGTACCGGTCGAACAGAGCGTCGATGCTCTGCTGAGGGATGGGGATGGGCTCGCCGAGCTGGCGGGTGATGTGCACGGTGCGGGCGACGTCTTCGGTCATGACGGCGGCCTTGACCGCGTCGCGGGCGTCTCTGCCGATCGTGAAGACGCCATGGTTCTGCATCAGCACGGCGCGGCTGCGGTGACCGGTCAGCGTCTCGACGATGCCCTCGCCGATCGACTCGTCGCCGATGATCGCGAACGGCCCGACGGGGATCTCGCCGCCGAACTCGTCGGCCATCGCCGTGATCACGCAGGGGATCGCCTCGCCGCGCGCAGCCCAGGCCGTCGCGTAGGTCGAGTGCGTGTGCACCACTCCCCCGACGTGCGGCATGTTGCGGTAGACGTAGGCGTGCGCGGCGGTGTCGCTCGAGGGGCTGCGCTCGCTGCCCGGGGTGCCTTCGAGCACCGTGCCGTCGAGGCGGCAGACGATCTGGTTCTCGGGGGTGAGGTCGTCGTAGCCGACGCCGCTCGGCTTGATGACGAAGAGGTCGGTGCCGGGCACGCGACCCGAGACGTTGCCGCCCGTCCAGACGACGAGGTCGTAGCGCACCAGCTCGGCGTGCAGCGCCGCGACGTCCTCGCGAGTGGCGTCGATGGCGGCCTGCGTCGCGCGATCGATCCAGCCGCTCATGCGGAGGCCTCGATGCTCGCGTCGGCGGCGGTCTGCTCGACCGAGTCCGCGCCTCCTCGGCCGTCGCCGTCCGACCCGGGAGCAGGAGCCGAGGAGGCGCGGGTCGCCTCCCGACGCATCGCCCGCAGGCGGTGCATCACGTCGTTGCCCCCGCGACCGAACCAGTCGTGCAGCAGCAGGTACTCGGCGTAGAGCGCGTCGTAGGCGTCGGCGTTCGCGGGGTCGGGCGTGTAGGTGGCCCGCTCGACGCTGCCCATCGCCTCGGCCGCGGCGCGGATGTCGGCGTACGCGCCGGCGGCGACCGCGGCGTGGATGGCCGAGCCGAGGGCCGGGCCCTGCTCGCTCGTGATCGTCGAGATCGGCAGACGCAGCACGTCGCTGTAGGTCTGCATCAGGTGCTTGTTCTTCAGCAGACCGCCGGCGGCGATGAACTCGGTGACGGGCACGCCCGACTCGTCGAAGGCCTGCACGATGCGTCGCGTGCCGAAGGCGGTGGCCTCGAGCAGCGCGCGGTAGCCGTCGGCGGGCGAGGTGGCCAGGGTCTGACCGACGATGACGCCGCTCAGCTCGTGGTCGACGAGCACCGAGCGGTTGCCGCTGTGCCAGTCGAGGGCGACGAGACCGTGGGCCCCGACGGGCTGCTCGTAGGCGACGTCGGTGAGGTGCTGGTGCACGCTCTTGCCGGCGGCCGCGGCCGCGTCGACGGCCGACTGCGGCACCTGGTTCTTGACGTACCAGGCGAAGATGTCGCCGACGCCCGACTGCCCGGCCTCGTAGCCGTAGAGCCCGTCGACGATGCCGCCGTCGACGACGCCGCACATGCCGGGCACCTCGGCGAGCTTGTCGCCGTTCATCACGTGACAGGTGCTCGTGCCCATGATGGCGACCATCTGACCGGGCTGCGTGGCCTTCGCGGCGGGGGCGGTGACGTGCGCGTCGACGTTGCCGACCGCGACGGCGATGCCCTCGGGGAGGCCGGTCCAGCCGGCGGCCTCGGCGGTCAGCGTGCCGGCGGCGTCGCCCAGCGCGCCGATCTCGTGCACGACCTTCGTCTCGGCGAAGTCGGCGAAGCCGGGGTTCAGCGCACCGAGGAACTCGCGGCTCGGGTACTCGCCGTCCTGGTAGATGCCCTTGTAGCCGGCGGTGCAGGCGTTGCGGACGTACCGCCCGCTCAGCTGCCAGACGATCCAGTCGGCGGCCTCGACCCAGTGCTCGGTCGCGGCGTAGACCTCGGGGTCCTCTTCGAGCAGCTGGAGGCCCTTCGCGAACTCCCACTCGCTCGAGATGAGCCCGCCGTAGCGGGGAAGCCACGACTCGCCGCGCTCGGCCGCGAGCTCGTTGATGCGGTCGGCCTGACCCTGCGCGGCGTGGTGACGCCAGAGCTTGACGTAGGCGTGCGGGTGGCCGGCGAACTGCTCGAGCTCGTTGAGCGGCGTGCCGTCGGCGGTGGTCGGCACCATGGTGCAGGCCGTGAAGTCGGTGCCGATGCCGATGACCGACGCGGGGTCGACGCCCGCGGCGGCGAGTGCCTCGGGCACGGCCTGCTTCAGCACATCGACGTAGTCGGACGGCACCTGCAGCGCCCAGTCGGCGGGGAGGCGCTCACCCGTGCCGGGGAGGGTCGTGTCGACGACGGCGTGCGAGTACTCGTGCACGCCGGTGCCGAGCTCGGCCCCGTCGGAGACCCGCACCACGACGGCTCGGCCGCTCAGCGTGCCGTAGTCGACGCCCACCACGTAGGTCTCGGCGGGTACGGCTGAGCCGGGGGCGGTCGGGGGAGCGTGATCGACCATGATGACCTCTTCGTCGTCGGGGTGGGCGGAGTGATCCGCACCGAAAGTGAGCGCTCACATCATGCCATGTGAGCGCTCACTCTCGCCACCCCGTGCCCGGCTCCGCGCATCGATGCGACTCATTCGGCGGAGCCGACGAGGCCGACTGCGCAGAACGAGTCACCTCGACGACTCGCGCGCAAGCCAGGCCTGTCTCCGTGCGTCGATGCGACTCATTCGGCCGATCGGACGAGGCCGACTCCGCAGAACGAGTCACCTCGACGACTCGCGCGCCACCTCGCGTCTCGCGCCGCGCATCGAGGCGACTCATTCGGCGGATCAGACGGGGCCGACTGCGCAGAACGAGTCACCTCGACGGCACGCACCGTAGCCGGGGCTGTTGCCGCGCATCGAGGCGACTCACTCGGCGGATCGGACGGGGCCGACGACGCAGAATGAGTCACTTTGACGATTCGCACGCCACCCGGGGCTGTCGCCGCGCATCGATGCGACTCATTCCGTGGATTCGACGGGGCGGACTACGCAGAACGAGTCACATCGATGGCACGGCGCAGCGCAGCGCGGCGCAGCGTCAGCGCAGCGGCGCGCAGCGCCTCAGCTGTAGTCGTGCCCGGCGACGCCCGTCGCGCGGTAGACGACCGGGTCGGCGTCGGCGGTCTCGGGGTCCAGCTCGTACGTGATGTCCTCGCCGTCGGCCGCCCCGGGCCGGGTCAGCGACTTGACCGGCGCGCCGTCGATCGGCTGGAGCTGCTCGGTCGACACCTCGGCGCCGTCTTCGCCGACGAACGACGCGGTGTACGTCGACTCGTCGCTCATGCCTGGACGTCTCCGCGCCATGCGCCCGTCTCGGAGCCCTTCGACTCGATGAACTCCTTGAAGTTCTTGAGGTCCTTCTTGATGGCGTGGTTGTCGGCGCCGAGCGTGTTGCCGATCTTCTCGAGGAACCCCTCGGGGGTCCAGTCGATCTGCACGGTGATGCGCGTCTCGGAGTCGCTCAGCTTGTGGAACGTGACGACGCCGGCGTGGTCGACCTCGCCGCCGGTGCTGTTCCAGGCGACGCGCTCGTCGGGGTGCTGCTCGGTGATCTCGGCCTCGAACGTCTTCTCGACCGGTCCGACCTTGACCTTCCACACCGTGAGGGTGGGCGTGGTCTGGGTGATCGACTCGACCTCGTCGAGGAACTTCGGGAAGTCCTCGAACTGGGTCCACTGGTTGTAGGCGACGCTGACGGGCACGCTGACGTCGACGGTCTCGATTGCTTGCGACATGTTTCGTCCTTCGTTCTGCTGGTGGTGCTCGGTCTGCAGTGGACGGTAGGTCCGCGACCGGCGCCGCGTCCGCGCTTCCAGCGGATTGGCAGGGCCGAGGAGGCGCGGGTCAGGTGGTCGCGCGCCGCACCAGCTCGGTCGGCAGCGTCATCGCCGCGGGCTTCTGACCGTCGATCAGCTGCAGCAGCAGCCGCACCATCTCGGAGCTGATCCGGTCGAACGGCTGGCGCATGGTGGTCAGCGCGGGTTCGGTCGACGCCGCGATGCTCGAGTCGTCGAAGCCGCCGACGGCGACGTGGTCGGGCACCCGGCGGCCCGCCGCGGCGAGCGCGTCGAGGGCGCCCGCGGCCATGCGGTCGTTGGCCGCGAAGACGGCGTCGACGTCGGGCGACGCCGCGAGCAGGTCGGTCATGGCGGCCTCGCCGCTGGCCCGCGAGTAGTCGCCGTGACGGATCAGCGATTCGTCGAGGTCGTCGCCGAGCTCGGTGCGGTAGCCGTCGAGCCGGGTGATGCCGCCGGGGGTGTCCAGCGGGCCGGCGATGGTCGCGATGCGGCGGCGGCCGAGCGAGCGGAGGTGCGCCACCATCTCGCGGGCGCCCTCCTCGTCGTCGGCGGCGACGTACCCCATGCGCCGCTGGTAGCCGAGCGGGATGCCGCACGCGATGGCGGGCACGCCCGACCCGACGATGTCGGCGAGCAGACGCTGCCCGCTGTGCGCCGAGACGAGCAGCACGCCGTCGACGTGGCCCGCCTCGATGTAGGCCACGGCGCGCTTCTGCTCGGCCGACGACCCCGCCATGATCAGCACGAGCGACATGTCGCTCTCGGCGAGCGCCGCCGCGGTGCCCTTGAGCAGGGCCGAGAAGTTCGGATCCTCGAAGAGCTGCTGGTGGTCTTCGGTGAGGAGGAACGCGACCGAGCCGGTGCGGTTGGTCGCGAGGCTGCGGGCGTGCGGGTTGACCCGGTAGCCGGTCTTCTTGATCGCGGCGTCGACGGCGGCCTTGGCGTCGGGGCTGACCCAGCGACCGCCGTTCAGCACCCGCGACACGGTGCCCCGAGAGACGCCCGCCTGGTCGGCGACGTCGTTGATCGTGGGCCGCTGGCGACCGGGAGTGCTCGTCACGCGGCCAGCCTAAGGGGCTGCCGACCCGCGCCTCCCACTACTTGACGGCGCCGGCGGCCAGGTCGACCCGCCAGTACCGCTGCAGCACCAGGAAGATCAGGATCAGCGGGATGACCGACAGCAGCGCCCCGGTGATGACGAGCGTGTACAGCGCCGGCGCCGACGCGCCCTGGTTGAGCAGCCCGTTCAGGCCGACCGTCAGCGGGAACAGCGAGTCGTCGCCGAGCATGATGTACGGCAGCATGAAGTTGTTCCAGATGGCGACGAACTGGAACAGGAAGATCGTCACGAGCCCCGGGCCGAGCATCGGCACGGCGATGCGGTGGAAGATGTGCAGCTCGCCGGCGCCCTCGGTGCGGGCCGCCTCGATCACGTCGGTCGGCACGGCCGCGGCCCCGTAGATGCGGGCCAGGTAGATGCCGTACGGGCTGATGATCTGCGGCAGCAGCACGCCCCAGAACGTGTTGGTCAGGCCCACGTTGGCGAGCAGGAAGTACTGCGGGATCGCGAGGATCACCCCGGGCACCAGCACCCCCATCAGCAGCACGTTGAAGACGACCTTCTTGCCGGGGAACTCGAACTTCGCGAGCACGTAGCCCGACAGCGCCGACACGTAGGTCGAGGCGAGGGCGCCGATGCCGGCGTAGAGCGCGGTGTTGAGCATCCAGCGCCAGAACAGGCCGTCGCGGTACTGACTGAGTGCGACGAGGTTGTCGAGCAGGTGGGTGCTGGGCGCGAGGGTGAAGGTCGAGAAGAGCTCGCCGCCGTCTTTCGTGGACGCCATGACGACCCAGAGCACGGGGAACAGGCAGTAGACGGCGCCGATCAGCACGATCGCGGTCGAGACGAGGCTGCGGCGCTCGGTCAGCGAGCTGCCGCCGGGGCGACGGGTGCTGCGGGGCCGACCCGCGCCTCCTGAAGCGGTCGCCGAGGAGGCGCGGGTCGAGTCGGGCGCCGAGAGGTCGCCGCGGCGGGTGGCGCCGTCGAGGTCCGTGGTGGTCATGGTCAGTCCTCCTGGCCGAAGGCTCGCTTCTGCACGACCCGGAGGAAGAAGAAGGAGACGATGAAGGTGGCGAGGGCGATGACGACCGAGGTCGCCGCAGCCGAGTAGATGTCGTCGCGGGTGAACGCGTCGCGGTAGACGAGCATCAGCGGCGACCAGCTGGTCGACAGGCTGTTCGTCAGCGGGCGGAGCGTGGTGGGCTCGGCGAAGACCTGCAGCGTCGCGACCATCGAGAACAGCGCGGTCATGACGAGCGCGGGGGCGACCATCGGGATCTTGATCCGCAGGGCGATCTGCACCTCGGAGGCCCCGTCGAGTCGGGCGGCCTCGTAGATGTCGCTCGACACGGCCTTCAGCGACGTGTAGATGACGATCATGTTGAAGCCGACGCCGCCCCAGAGCGCGATGTTCGCGATGGCGAAGAGCACGGTGCCCGAGCCGAGCACGCCGGGGACGTCCCAGCCGAGCCGCTCGAAGACGTAGTAGAAGGGGCTGACGGCGGGCAGGTACAGGAACCCCCAGAGCAGCGAGCTGATGACGGCCGGCACGGCGTACGGCAGGAAGATCGCGATGCGCGAGAACGACGTCGCGCGGGTGCGCTTCGAGTCGAGCAGCAGGGCGAAGAGCAGCGCGAGACCGAGCATGCAGGGCACGAGCACGAGGCCGTAGAGCAGCACGCGACCGACGCTGGCGCCGAACTCGGGGTCGGTGAGCGTGCCGATGTAGTTCTCGAGACCGGCGAAGCCCGTGCCGCGCGAGGCCGAGCCGAGACCGAGGCCCGAGACCTGCTTCTTCTGGAAGCTGAGGAACAGCGTGTAGACGATCGGCGCCGCCATGAACAGCACGAACAGGATGATGCCCGGGGCGAGCATCGCGTAGGGCGTGAGCACGCGGCTGCGGAAGCTGCCCGTGCCGTGCCGGCCGACGGGCGCGGTCGCGCGACGGTCGGGTGCGGCGACCTCCGCCGGGGTGAGAGGGGTGAGCGTGTCGGCCATGACGGTTCCTCGCTGGTCGCGGACGGTGAAGGGGGTGGAGGGCGGGAGGGGCGGCTCAGGGCGCCGCCCCTCCCGGGGCGCTCGGCTACTCGACCGAGAAGCCGCTCTTCACGAGGTCGTCCGTCGTGATCTCCTGCATGGCGTCGACCGCGTCTTCGAACGCCGCCTGGGTGCGGGCGTCGGCGGCCTTGGCGAACTCGTCGTTGTACGCGCTGAACGCGACGTTGACGTTGGGGCCGTAGGTGAACGGCGCGACGGTCGACGACGCCTCGGCGGCGATGTCGTAGAAGTCGCTCTGCTGGCTGAAGAACTCGGGCGAGGTGGTCAGCGCGTCGGCCGCGGCCTCGGTCGCGGCGGGGTAGACGCCGGCGATGTCGGCGAGCGCGGCGACGGCCTCGGGGTCGGTGTTCAGCCAGGTGGCGAACTCGACCGCCGCCTCCTTCTTCTCGGACTGCGTGGTGACGGCCGTGGTCGACCCTCCCCAGTTGCCGTCGGAGGGGTTCGCGGCGTCCCACTGCGGCAACGGCGCGGCGGTCCACTTGCCGGCGGTGTCGGGTGCGTTGCCGCTCAGCACGCCGGGGGCCCAGACCGAGCTGATCCAGCCGACCTGCGAGCCGTCGTTCAGACCGGCGTTCCACTCGGGGGTGTACATCGGCTTGTTGTCGATGGCGCCGCTCTCGACGAGTCCGCCCCAGTACGAGGCGACCTGCTCGGTCGGGCCCTCGGCGATGTCGACGCCCCAGCTCTGGTCGTCGATGGACCACCAGGAGGCGCCGGCCTGCTGCGAGAGACCGGCGAACCAGCCCGCGTCGTTGGCCGAGAAGGTGCCGAGGTACTTGCTCGGATCGGCGGCGTGCAGGTCTTCGGCGACCTGGGCGTACTCGTCCCACGTGGTGGGGACGCTGAGGCCGTACTGGTCGAGGATGTCGGTGCGGTAGTAGGCCATCATCGGGCCGCTGTCCTGCGGGATGGCGTAGACGCCCTGCCCGTCGAGGGTGACCGACGACCAGACGCCCTCGCTGAAGTCGCCCTCGAGGTCGCCGGCGCCCTGATCGGTGAGGTCGGCGAGCGCGTCGGACGAGACGAGCGTCGGGATCTTCTGGTACTCGGCCTGGATCAGGTCGGGGGCGCCGCTGCCGGCCTTGATGGCGGTGAGCAGCTTGGTGATCGCGGGGTCGCCGCCGTCCTGCTTGTTGACGGTGACCTGGATGTCGGGGTTCTCCTCGTTCCAGATGTCGACCACCTTGTCGAGGTTGGGCGCCCAGGCCCAGTAGGTGAGCTCGACGGGTCCGTCGGACGAGCTGCCACCGCCGCCGGAGCAGCCGGTGAGGATGAGGGCCGCTGTGGCGACCGTGACGACGCCGATGCGGCGGAGTGAGCTGTGCATTCGTCCTCCTTGAGGAAAGCAAGAGCTGGTGAGCGGACAGCGCGAGCCGGGAGAACCACCACGCTGTGCCTGTGAGCGGTAACAGTTACGCACACGACTTTTCGCTTGTCAACACGCTGCGGGTCACGGTTCGACATAGTCGTTGCGCCTTCTGCAGACTCAGCACGTGTGCTAGAACTGGGAGCGCACACAGTCAAAGGAGATCACCGCATGTCACTCGACCTCGACGCCCCGGCCGTCACGCCGACCCCCGAGTCCGACCCGCGTCGCACGACGAGCTGGCTGCCCGGTCGTGCCGACATCCGCTACGGCGGCGACTACAACCCCGAGCAGTGGCCCCGAGAGGTCTGGCTCGAGGACATCGCGTTGATGAAGCAGGCCGGCATCAACCTGGTCAGCGTCGGCATCTTCTCGTGGGCGCTGCTCGAGCCCCGCGAGGGCGAGTACGACTTCACGTTCCTCGACGACATCCTCGGGCTGCTGCACGACGCCGGCATCGACGTCGACCTGGCCACGCCGACGACGGTGCCGCCGGCCTGGTTCTGGACCGCCTACCCCGACTCGCACCCCGTGACCCGCGAGGGCCTCACCCTCGGTCGCGGCTCGCGGGGCATGGTCAGCCCGAGCTCGCCCGACTACCGTCGCGCGGCGACCGCCATCACCGAGAAGCTCGCCGAGCGCTACGCGACCCACCCGGCGGTCGTGCTCTGGCATGTGCACAACGAGTACGGCGCCCCGATCAGCGACGACTACGGAGTGCACTCGGTGCGCGCCTTCCGCGCCTGGCTGAAGACCCGGTACAACACGCTCGACGCGCTGAACGCGGCGTGGGGCACGCTCTTCTGGGGTCAGACCTACGGCGAGTGGACCGACATCGACGCGCCCCGCGTCTCGGCCACGGTCGTGAACCAGACGCAGCGCCTCGACTTCGCGCGGTTCACCTCCGACGCCCTGCTCGCCTGCTTCGTCGCCGAACGCGACGTGATCAAGCGACACGCACCGCACCTCCCCGTCACCACGAACTTCATGTCGACCAACTGCCCGTCGATCGACTACTGGAAGTGGGCCCGCGAGGTCGACGTCGTCGCCAACGACCACTACCTGGTCGCCGAACGCCACGACAACCACGTGCTGCTCGCCATGGACGCCGACCTGAACCGGTCGCTGGCCGGTGGCGAGCCGTGGATGCTGATGGAGCACTCGACGGGCGCCGTCAACTGGCAGCCGCGCAACGTCGCGAAGCGCCCAGGCGAGCTGGCCCGCAACAGCACGACGCACCTGGCCCGCGGCGCCGACGCGATCCTGTTCTTCCAGTTCAGGGCGTCGCGGTACGGCGCCGAGAAGTTCCACTCGGCGATGCTGCCGCACGCCGGCACCTCGTCGCGCATCTGGCGCGAGGTCGTCGAGTACGGCGCCGACCTCGGTCGCCTGGCCGACGTGCGGGGATCCCGGGTGGAGGCGCGGGTCGCCATCCTCTGGGACGTCGAGTCGTTCTGGGCCCACGACCTCGAGTGGCGCCCCTCGGTCGAGCTCGACCACCGCGAGCGCATCGTCGCCTTCTACACCGCGCTCTGGAACCTCGGCGTCACCGTCGACTTCCGCCACCCGCACGACGACCTGTCGGCCTACGACCTCGTGCTGGCGCCGTCGCAGTACATCGTCGACGCCGAGACGTCCGAGAACCTGACCTCGTACGTGCGATCGGGCGGCCGCTTCGTCGCGTCGTACTTCTCGGGGGTCGTCGACGAGAACGACGCCGTACCGGCCGGCGGCGCCCCCGGCGGCCTGCGCGAGGTGCTCGGTCTCTCGGTGCCCGAGTTCCTGCCGCTCTACGCCGACCAGGTCGTCACGCTCGACTCGGGCGCCACCGGCACCGGCTGGTCGGACGACATCGTGCTCGAGGGCGCCGAGGCCGTGGCGCGCTACACCACCGGCCCCGCGGCCGGCGGACCGGCCGTCACCCGCAACGCTCTCGGCGACGGGACGGCCTGGTACGTCTCGACTCGCCTGGCCGGCGACGACCTCGCGGCCTTCGTCGGCGACGTGCTCGACGAGGCCGGGGTCGTCGTGCCCGGCGGCCACGTCGAGGGCCTCGAGGTCGTCGTCCGCCACGGAGACGACGCGACCTTCACGTTCTTCGTCAACCACGCCGACGCCGACGCCGACGTGGTCGCCGAGGCGGGGGTCGAGCTGCTCGGCGGCGAGGCCGTCGACGGCCCGCTGACGGTGCCGGCCGGTGGCGTGCGCGTGGTGCGGAGCCCGCGGGGCTGACCCGCGCCTCCTCGGTCCGCCCATCGAGCCGAGGAGGCGCGCCGGGCTGGAGCGGGCGGGCTGCGGGTGACCTCTCGGCCGATCCCTTGTCGGCGGAACCGGCACCGGCTACACAGGGTCCATGAAGCACATCACGTTCGCCGCCAAGTCGCTCTTCGTCGATGACGAGGCGGCGGACACGCTGCTCGAGTACGCCGCCCTGCTCGCCCAGTCGGGCGACGCCGACACGGTCGAGCTGAACGCGATCAACGCCGACGGCAACCAGGTCGTCGCGACGTTCCTGCTCGACTCGGGTTCGCCCCTGATGGCGGAGACGACGACGAGCTCGCTCGAACCGCCCGAGAACGGCGAGGCGATCGCCTACATGCGGACCGAGATCGGGCACGCGTTCTCGGCCCTGCTGCCCGATGAGCAGCACCGGAGCCGGGACTAGCGCACCGGCCAGGCCGTTCTGCGAGTCTTGTTTTGAATTCCTCAAAACAAGGTCTAGAGTCGTGGACATGACCTCGACGCACACCACCACCTCCACGGCCCAGCTGCACCCCCTGGGCGGCCAGTACGTCTCGCGCATCGACACGGGAGTCGGCGTCGGCGTCGGCGTCGGCGTCGGCGTCGGCGTCGGCGTCGGCTCGTACACCGGCTCGAGCGCTCACGACGCCACGGTGATCGGGTCGTACGTCACGACCGTCGCCGAGCGCAACCTCGCCGTCGGTCGCTACACGCGCAGCGAGCGACGCGGCGTCTCGGCCTGGACCACCGCGGTCCGCACCCTCACGGGGTCGATCGTCACGTACCGTACGGCCGCCTGACCGGGGGCTGCGCGCCCCGCTCGACGGGCTCTGACGCGGCGCGGCCCTGGCGCGACCCGGCCTCGCGCCACCTGGCCTCGCGCCACCCGGCCTCGCGCCACCCGGCCTCGTACCTCGCGCCACCCTCCCCCGAACCCCGTTCGCGAAGATGAACCGCGTTATATCGCGGTTCATCTTCGCTAACGGGGTTCATGGCGTCACCCGGCACCGCGCGCAGCCCAGCCGCGCCGCGCAGCTCAGCCCGGCACCGCGCGGAGCGTCGCGCAGCCCAGCCCAGCCGTGCAGCGCTCAGCGCCGCGGAGCGCCGCAGCCCAGCAGCTGGCGCCGCAGCGCCGCGCAGCAGCGCCGCTACCGGTGCAGCGTCGCGGACGGCTTCTCGCCGAAGCGCTCGCCGTACGACGCCGAGAACCGGCCCAGGTGGGCGAAGCCCCAGCGCGTCGCGATCGCGGCCACGGTCGTCTCGCGCGGCCCCAGGTTCAGCAGATCCGAGCGGGCGCGGTCGAGCCGGATGCCGCGCAGGTAGTCGGTCGGCGTCGTGCCGAGCTGGCGACTGAAGGCGACCTGCAGCCCGCGGAGGCCCAGGTCGGCGTGCTCGGCGATCATGGTCGGGGTGATCGGCAGCTCGGCGTTGGCGTGCATGTACTCGACGGCCGCGCGCAGTCGCGCGTTGCGCGGCGCCAGCAGCTGCTCGGGCAGCTGCGGCCCCCGGTGCTTGAAGGTGCTCAGCAGCGTGACCGCGGCGAGCCGGTTGACCTCGGAGCGCAGCAGCGGCGTCGCCTCGCCGCCGAGCACGGTCTTCGCCACCGTGGTGATCGTGTTCTTCCACTGCAGCAGCGCCGTCGCCTCGGGGATCGCCGTGTGATCGAACTCGAGCGCGCCCGGCAGGGTGCCCTCCTCTTCGGCGGCGACCCGCTCGAGGAACCCGGCGTTGAAGTGCACGAGGTTCTGGCGGTAGTCCTCGAACTCGAACTCGAACTGCTTGCCGGTGGGGAACATCGCCGGCCGGCCGATCTGCAGGGGCAGCTCGTCGCCGTTCAGGTCGTAGACGCCGGAGCCCCCGGTGATCCACGACACGACGTACTCGTTCTCGGGCTGGATGGCGCCCTTGATCGACCCGAGGAACATCGACGACCGCAGCGTCATCTCGTCGTCGCCCGTGATCGTGTACCGGTACGCGAAGTCCGACTGGCTGTGCTCGGTGTCGAAGCCCTTGCCGTTGTAGCCGTCTTCGTACATGGCCCGTGCCTGGTCCATGTCGCGACCCGCGATCTCCGACCTGATCGGCGGCTCGGTCTCACGGGTCATGCCCAGATGGTCCCACAGATGGCCTGCTGGTGCCTCCTCTCGGGCCGCAATGCGAAGACGGCGGGAGGCGCGGGTCGACGACCGCGGCGGTCAGCGGTCTTCGGAGTCGCCCAGCACCTTGAGCAGGGCCGTCCGCAGCACCGAGCGGAACGCCTTGGGCACCCTGATGCGGTACCGCCGATCGCCCTGCAGCGTCAGCACGACGTTCGACCCCTGCACGACGAGCGCCCAGCCGGTCACGGCAGCGAGCCGGAGGGTCGCCGACCCCCCGACGATCTCGGGACCTTCGATCGCGATGCGGTCGGGGTACACGTAGACGGCGTTGTGGTCGCCCGAGAGCGTGGCCGAGCATTCGAACACCAGCTCGGGGTCGAGTTCGCCGAAGAAGTCGGCCCAGTCGTCGTCGGCGGTGAGTTCGGGGGCGGCCGGACGGCGGTCGGCGATGGCGGCGGGTCGACCGTCGGCCCCGCTGAACGCGTCGAGGAGGGCGTTGCCCGCGTCGGTCGTCGAGTCACGCCGGGCGGTCGGGTCGGGCTGCTGCTGCTGCTGCTGCACCACGACGCACCACCTCTCACCTCGGCCTGATCTCTTGTTCCGTCAGTCAATCAGTCGATCATGCTGCGATGCGAGGAGGTCGCAGGACTCCCAGGCCGTCTTGCGAGCCCCTGCAGCCCCCGATCCGCGGCGGGACGCGGATGCGGAGGGATGCTGGGCCGCCGACCGATTTTCGTGCACAGTCCGCTAAACGAACACCCATCCCTCCAGACCCCCGAGGCGCAGCCCGCCCTCGACCGCACCTGTCGCCCGGCGACGATCGGACAGCCGAGGAGGAGCGGCCCGCAGGAGGCGCGGATCAGCCCGAGACGAGCGCCATCGACCGGCTGCGCATCAGGCCGAGCATGGCCGCGGCGTCGACGGGAGCCGACACGGAGACGTCGACGACCGCGCCCTGCGCGGCCGCGCCCGAGGTCGGCCGGCCCTGCGGCTCGGCCGTCGGCGTCGGTGACGCAGGAGGTGTCGGCGAGACCGTCGCTGGCTCGTCGACGACGGTCTGATCGATGGGGGCCGAGCGCGGAGTCGGACCGAGCGGAGCCCGGCCCCAGACGACGGTCGCGACGAGGAGGACCATGCCGATGGTCGTGAGCATCATCGTGCCGTGCAGTGCACGGCGCGTGACGTGGCGATGTTCTCGACGCATGACTCCCCCTCCGGTCGATGCGACGTTAGGGGGTCAGCATCACCGCCTGCTGGGTCGTCGCCGTCAGAAGGCTGACAGCCGGGATCTCGCGCCGATGGCGATGCTCTCGACGAACCGCAGCGCCAGCGCCTGCGCCGCCGCGTCGTAGTCGTCGTATTCGGGCAGGCCCTGCACGAGCAGCGACAGGCAGAACACGACGTCGACGCCGCGGAGGGTCTTGTCGACCGTGCCGTCGTGACGGCCGCGCGCCACGAGCAGATCGATGCGACGCCGGATCTCGTCGTCGAGGCGGGCGACCTCGGTGGGCGGCAGGCCCGGGGCGCCGAACCCCGGCAGCATCAGGCTCTCGCGTCGGTCGATCGCCTCGGCGAAGAGGCTCTCGAGGCCGACGATGCCGTCGAGCTCGAGACCCGCGATGTGGTCGAGCAGCGAGATGGTCTCGCCGTAGGCACGCACCATCACCCCCTGGGCGGCGGGGGCGGCATCGGCGTCTGGGCCGTCGGGCACGAGGCGTGGCGGAAGTCGAGTCACGATATGTAGCCTACGAAACACCGGCGTCGAACGCGACCCCGGATCGCGACTCCGAGCGAAATCACATCGAGCAGACCCCTCAGACGATGTCGGGAGCCTCGGTGAACCGGACGCTGCACTCCCACAGGCCCCGGGCCAGCTCGGCGTCGTCCGCCGACCGGTGCAGGCGCCCGGGGGCCTGCAACCGGTCGAAGTAGTTCCCACTCGGTGCCGGGACCCGTGCGGCGCCCGCCAGCCGCACGAGCGGCTCGGCGCCCTCCTCCGTCGTGACGGCGAGTCGCTTGCCGAGGGTCATGAGGCCGCCCGTCCCTCCGAAGCCCGACGCGACGAACCCGGGGTGGAACGCGAACGCCTCGACTCCCGTGCCGCGCAGGCGCCGGGCGAGCTCCCGGGTGAACAGCACGTTCTCGAGCTTCGACGCCCCGTAGGCCCTCATGCCGCCGACCCAGGGGCCGGTGGCGGTGCCGAGGTCGTCGAGCCGCACCCCGCCCAGCCGGTTGCCCGCGCTCGAGGTCTGCACGATGCGGACCGCGCCGGCCGGCGAGTTCTCGGCGGTCTCGAGGAGGCGCGGCATCAGCAGCGAGGTCAGCAGGAACCCCGCGAGGTGGTTGCTCTGGAAGGTCGTCTCGAAGCCGTCGCGGCTGCTCGTCCGCTCCGCGAAGATGCCGCCGGCGTTGTTCGCTAGCACGTGGATGCGCGGGTGGTCGGCGAGGAGCGACGCCGCCAGATCGCGCACCTGCGCCAGATCGGCGAAGTCGGAGACGTAGGCGCGACCGCCGACCTCGGCGGCCACGGACGTGGTGCGGTCGGGGTTGCGCCCGACGACGGCGATCTTCGCCCCGAGACGCGACAGCTCGCGGGCGGCGCTGCGGCCGATGCCGGAGCTCGCGCCGGTGATGACGATGGTGCGGTCGGTCTGGTCGGTGGCTTCAGGCAGGGTCACGGTCATGACTGCACGCTAGGCGCAGGCGCCTCCGAAGGGACCGGGGAACGGCAGGAGGCGCGGTGCCGACCGGCACCGCGCCTCCTGAAGGGATCGTCTCGGCTCTACAGCGTCGCGAGCGCGGCGTTCAGCGTCGCCGACGGGCGCATGACCGCTTCGGTCTTGGCGGCGTCGAGGCGGTAGTAGCCCCCGATGTCGACCGCGGTGCCCTGCGGCGCGATGAGCTCGGCGGTGATGGCCTCCTCGCCCTCGCCCAGGGTCGCGGCGAGCTCGGCGAACGAGGCGGCCAGCTCGGCGTCGACGGTCTGCGCGGCGAGCTCGTCGGCCCAGTACTTCGCCAGGAAGAAGTGGCTGCCGCGGTTGTCGATCGAGCCCAGCTTGCGACCCGGCGACTTGTTCTCGTCGAGGAACGTGCCGGTGGCGCGGTCGAGCGTGTCGGCGAGGATCTGCGCCCGGGCGTTGCCGGTCGTGGTCGCCAGGTGCTCGAAACTGACGGCCAGCGCGAGGAACTCGCCCAGGCTGTCCCAGCGCAGGTAGTCCTGCTCGACGAGCTGCTGCACGTGCTTCGGGGCGGAGCCGCCGGCGCCGGTCTCGAAGAGCCCGCCGCCGTTGATCAGCGGCACGACCGAGAGCATCTTCGCCGAGGTGCCGAGCTCCATGATCGGGAACAGGTCGGTGAGGTAGTCGCGCAGCACGTTCCCGGTGACGGAGATGGTGTCTTCGCCGCGGCGGATGCGCTCGAGCGAGAACGCCATCGCGTCGACCGGCGACATGATCTCGATCTGCAGGCCCTCGGTGTCGTGCTCGGCGAGGTAGGTGCGGACCAGGTCGATGAGGGTCGCGTCGTGCGAGCGGGTCTCGTCGAGCCAGAAGACCGCCGGGGTCTCGCTGGCGCGGGCCCGCGTGACGGCGAGCTTGACCCAGTCGCGGATCGGGACGTCCTTCGTCTGGCAGGCGCGCCAGATGTCGCCCTGTGCGACCTCGTGCTCGAGGAGGGTCGTGCCGGCGGAGTCGACCACGCGCACGGTGCCGTCGGCCGGCAGCTCGAAGGTCTTGTCGTGCGAGCCGTACTCTTCAGCGGCCTGGGCCATCAGCCCGACGTTCGGCACCGAGCCCATCGTGGCCGGGTCGAAGGCGCCGTTCGCGCGGCAGTCGTCGAGCACGGCCTGGTAGATGCCGGCGTAGCTCGAGTCGGGGATGACCGCGAGGGTGTCGTGCTCTCCGCCGTCGGGGCCCCACATGTGACCCGAGGTGCGGATCATCGCGGGCATCGAGGCGTCGACGATCACGTCGGAGGGCACGTGCAGGTTCGTGACGCCCTTGTCGGAGTCGACCATGGCGAGGTCGGGGCCGTCGGCGATGCCCTGGTCGAAGACGGCCTTGATCTCGGCGCCGTTCGGCAGGGCCGCGAGACCCTGCAGGATGCCGTTCAGGCCGTTCGCGGGGTCGAGCCCGGCGGCCTCCAGGTCGGCGCCGTACTGCTCGAAGACGCGGGGGAAGAACGCGCGGATGACGTGACCGAAGAGCAGCGGGTCGCTGATCTTCATCATGGTGGCCTTGAGGTGCACCGAGAACAGCACCCCTTCGGCCTCGGCGCGGGCGATCTGCGCGGCCAGGAACTCGTGCAGGGCCGCGACGTGCAGCACGGTCGCGTCGACGACCTCGCCCGCGAGCACGGGGATCGACTCGCGCAGCACGGTGGTCGTGCCGTCGGCCGCTGCGAACTCGATGCGCAGGGTGTCGTCGGCGGCGACGACGACGGTCTTCTCGTTCGACCGGAAGTCGTCGACGCCCATGGTCGCGACGTTCGTCTTCGACTCGGCCGACCAGGCGCCCATGCGGTGCGGGTGCTTGCGGGCGTAGTTCTTGACCGAGAGCGGCGCGCGGCGGTCGCTGTTGCCCTCGCGCAGCACGGGGTTGACCGCGCTGCCCTTGACCCTGTCGTAGCGGGCCTTGACGTCGCGCTCGGCGTCGTCCGCCGGGGCGTCGGGGTAGGCGGGCAGGTCGTAGCCCTGCGACTGCAGCTCGGCGATGGCGGCCTTCAACTGCGGCATCGAGGCCGAGATGTTCGGCAGCTTGATGATGTTGGCCTCGGGCGTCTGCGCCAGGGCGCCGAGCTCGGACAGGGCGTCGCCGATGCGCTGCTCGTCGGTGAGCCGCTCGGGGAACTGGCTGATGATGCGTCCGGCGAGCGAGATGTCGCGGGTCTCGACGTCGACCCCCGCGGTCTTGGCGTACGCCTGGATGATGGGAAGGAACGAGTAGGTCGCCAGCAGCGGCGCCTCGTCCGTGAGCGTGTAGATGATCTTGGCCATGACGGCGGGTTCTCCCTCGTGTCGCTCGTGCGTGTGTTCCGCCTCAGGCTAGCGCCCGGAGATGTCTCGATGTCGAGAGACTTCGAGCACCCGGCGCGCGGCCCGCTCGACCGACTCGACGTCCACGCCCTTGAGGCGCAGCAGCTCCGCGCCCGAGCCCGACTCGCCGAACCCGTCGATGCCGACGACCTCGCCGTCGAGGCCGACGTACCGGTGCCAGGGCTGCGTGCTGCCGGCCTCGACGGCCACGCGAGCCCGCAGGGCGGACGGGAGCACCGCCTCCTGGTATCCGGCGGACTGCTCGTCGAACCACTCGAGGCAGGGCATCGAGACGACGCGGGCCGCGACGCCGTCGACCGCGAGCCGACGGGCGACCTCGACGGCCACGTGCACCTCGCTGCCGCTGGCGATCAGCGCCAGGTCGTCGCCGCCGCGCTCGGCGTGCACGACGTACCCGCCGCGCGCCGCGCCGACGTCGGTCGCCTCGCCGCCGCCGAGGTCGGGCAGGGCCTGACGCGAGAGCACGAACGCGGTCGGGCCGCTCCCGTCGTGCTCGGGGGCCGGGCCGTCGTCCTCGCGGGTCGAACCGTCGCCCTCGCGGGTCGCACCGGCCGCAGCCGCCGCCGAGGAGGCGCGCTCGGCTCCGCGACCCAGCACGCGCCTCCAGACGGAGACGACCTCGCGGGCGTCGGCCGGGCGCACCACGTCGAGCCCCGGCACGGTGCGCAGCGACGCGATCTGCTCGACGGGCTGGTGGGTCGGGCCGTCCTCGCCTACGGCGACCGAGTCGTGCGTGAAGACGTAGAGCACGGGCAGCCGCATCAGCGCCGCCAGCCGGATGCTCGGTCGGGCGTAGTCGCTGAACGCGAGATAGGTCGAGCCGTACGGGCGCCAGAGGCCGTGCAGGGCGATGCCGCTGAGCACGGCCGCCATCGCGTGCTCGCGGATGCCGAAGTGCACGAAGTCGCCCCCGGGTGTCGCGCGATCGACGGCGACCCCTGCGACGGCGACGTTCGTCGACGCCGACAGGTCGGCCGAGCCGCCCCACAGCCCGGCGAGGTCGTGCACGGCGGCGAGCACGGCGCCCGACGTCGTGCGGGTCGCGGCGCCGTCGTCGACCGGGACACCTGCCAGCACGGCCTGGAGACGGGTCGGGTCGGGCGCGGCCCGGGCGGCGTCGCGGCGGGCCGCGAGGTCGGGGTGCTCCCGCCGCCAGCGCTCGACCGCCGTGCTCCACTCGCGGTGCCGTCGGACGCCGCGGTCGCGCGCCGTGAGACCCGCCGCCCGCACGTCGTCGGGCACGAGGTCGTGCAGACCCGCGTCGGGCGCGTAGCCGAGCGCCACCTTGACCGCCGCGACCTCGTCGGCGCCGAAGCCGCCGGAGTGCGCCGCCGGGGTGCCGCCGCGCAGGGTCGACGGGGCCCCGATCACGGTGCGGAGGGCGACGAGCGTCGGGCGCCCGTCGCGCACGCGCGCCGCCTCGAGGGCCCGCTGCAGCGCGTCGAGATCGGTGGCGTCGTCGGCCGCGACGTCGATCACCGACCAGCCGTAGGCGCGGTACCGCGCCCGGACGTCCTCTGAGAACGCCAGCTCGGTCGTCCCGTCGATGGTGATGCCGTTGTCGTCCCACACGACGACGAGGTCGTCGAGCCCGAGCGTGCCGGCGAGGCTCGACGCCTCGGCCGAGACCCCCTCCTGGAGGCAGCCGTCGCCCGCGATCACCCACACCGTGGGGTCGAACAGGCCGGTGCCGCCGCCGTGCAGGGCCTCGTCGCGGCGGGCGGCGAGCGCGATGCCGACGGCCGACGCGAGCCCCTGGCCGAGCGGCCCGGTGCTCATCTCGACGCCCGGGGTGTGGTGCAGCTCGGGGTGCCCGGGGGTGCGCGAGCCGAGGCTGCGGCTGCGGGGCAGCTCGTCGAGGTCGAGGTCGTAGCCGGTCAGCACGAGCTGCGTGTAGAGCAGCAGACTCGCGTGGCCCGCCGACAGGACGACGCGGTCGCGCCCCTCCCACCCCGGGTCGGACGGGTCGTGCCTCAGCACGCGCTGCCAGAGCACGTGGGCGAGCGGTGCGAGGGCCATGGCGGTGCCGGCGTGGCCGTGGCCCTTCGCCTGGACGACCTCGGCGGGGATCGCGGTGGCCGCGGCGACCAGGCGCTCGTCGAGCCCGCGGCTAGGGTCTGTCGGGTGGATGTCGGGGACGTCGTTGGCCATCCGTCCACATTCGTATACAAATAGACAGAAGTCAACCGACCGGCACGGACCGAGCGAGACCGACACGACCCACCGAGACCCACCGAGACCCACCGACCGAGAAGAGCGCATCGTGGCCCGAACCCCCAAGACCCCCTCGACGGGGTCCGGCGTGGTGCTCGACCTCATCCGTCGCGGCGAGGCGGCCACGCGCTCCGAGCTGATCGACCGTCTGGGCTGGTCGCGCGTCACGCTCGCCCGCCGTCTCGACGACCTGCTCGAGGCCGGCTTCATCGTCAGCGCCGGGCAGCTGAGCTCGAGCGGCGGCCGCCCGCCCGAGGAGTTCGCGGTCGACGCGTCGGCCGGAGTGATCCTGTCGATCGACATCGGCGGCTCGCACACCCGGGTCGGGGTGACCGACCTCGTCTCGACGGTGCTCAGCGAGGACGAGGCCGACATCGGTCTGCACGACGGACCGGACGAGATCTTCAGCTGGGCCATCCAGGTGTTCGACTTCCTGCTCGCCGACCTCGGTCGCGGTCGCGGCGACGTCCGGGCGATCGGCATCGGCGTGCCTGGGCCGGTCGACGCGGTGACGGGTCGACTCGGCAGCCCGCAGCTCGACTCCCGCTGGGAGGAGGTGCGCGTCGACGACTACTTCACCGGCTTCGACGCCGTGTTCGCGGTCGACCGCGACGTCAACATCCTGGCCGTCGGCGAGTCCCGGCTGAGCTGGCCCGAGTACTCGCACCTGACCGTGGTCAAGGTGGGCATGGGCGTCGGCTGCGCCTTCGTGCTCGACGGTCACGTCTACCGAGGGGCCCGAGGAGGCGCGGGTCAGCTGAGCGCGCCCCGTCAAGACGGCAGCCCGCTCCACCGTCTCGAGCTCGAGGCGAGCGGCGCCACCATCCGCCGCGAACTCCGCTCCCGGGGCCGCGACATCGCGACGAGCGCGGACATCGTCGCCGCCGCCCGGGCGCACGACCCCGTGGTGCTCGACCAGCTCGAGCAGGTCGGCACCCGGATCGGCGAGGCCCTCGCCGACGTCGTCGGGCTGCTGAACCCTCAGGCGGTGATCATCGGCGGCAACCTGGCCGAGACCGGCGAGCGCCTCGTCGCGGGCATCCGCTCGGCGCTGCTGACCGGCACCCACGACTTCTCGCGTCGCGGTCTCGTCGTCGAGCGGGCCCGCCTCGGCGACAAGGCCGGCGTGCGGGGGGCCTCGCTGATGGCGCAGGACGCCCTCTTCGACATCGGCCGGGTGAGCGCCGCGACCAGCCGGCGGTCCCCGGCGTCGTGACCGGCGCCTCCTGACCGGGTCTCCCGCGCCTCCTTCGAGGACTTTCGAACACGAGTGGTCAAAAGCCGTTTTTCGGGTTAGGCTCGGGCACCAGTCGACGAGGCCCCTCTTCGACGACAGCTGCCGCCCAACGAGGCGCCGAGCGGAAGAGCGCGACATGCCCGTCGACCTGGCCGAAGAACTCCCCGTCGAATCCGTCGTCACCGGCGCGCACGCCGCCGACTGGCGCGAGGCCCTCCGACTGGCCGGCGACGGTCTCGTCGCCTCGGGCGCCACGACCTCCGCCTACACCGACGAGATGATCGCCGCCGTCGACGAGCTGGGGCCGTACATCGTCATCGCCCCGGGGCTCGCCCTGGCGCACAGCCGCCCCTCGCCCGCCGTGTCGCGCACGGGCCTCTCATGGGTCGGCCTCGCCGAGCCGGTCGAGTTCGGGCACAAGACGAACGACCCGGTCGATCTCGTCATCGGGCTCGCCGCGCTCGACCACGACGGCCACATCGAGGTCATGTCGGCCCTGGCCGGCGTGCTCGCCGACGAAGACGGGCTCGCGGCCCTCCGCGCCGCCGGGTCGCCCGACGAGGTGCTGCGCACGCTGCACGCGCTCTCCGACGCCCAGAACGCCTCCTGACCACCATCGCCACGCACCACCACCACGCACCGCTCGAAAGGAACGCACCATGAAGATCATCACCGTCTGCGGCATGGGGATCGGCACCTCGGTCCTGCTCAAGATGAACGCCGAGAAGGCCCTCCGCGCCCTCGACGTCGACGCCGACGTCGAGGCGGCCGACATCGGCACCGCCCGCGGCGCCGCCCGCACGGCCCAGATCGTCCTGACCTCGGCCGACCTCGTCGAAGAGCTCGGCGAGGTCCCCTCGAAGGTCATCGTCATCGACAACTTCACCAGCGTCGCCGAGATCCAGGCGAAGCTCCAGGAATCGATCGCCTGACGCTCCGCGTCGGCTGATCCCACGAACGAAACCCAGAAGGAGTCCCAATGGAGTGGCTGGTCGTCGTACTCGACTTCATCGGCATGCAGATCCTCAACGTGCCCGCCTACCTGATCGGCATCATCACCGCGATCGGTCTGATCGCGCTGCGCCGCAACGCCGGGCAGGTCGTGGGCGGTGCGCTCAAGGCCGCTCTCGGGTTCCTGATCCTCGGGGCCGGCGCGACCGTCGTCACCGGGGCGCTCGACCCGCTCGGCACGCTGATCCTCGCCGTCACCGGCGCCCAGGGCGTCATCCCCACGAACGAGGTCATCGCGGCCGTCGCGCAAGAGCAGTACGGCGCGCAGAGCGCCTACGTGCTGGTGCTCGGGTTCCTGGTGATGCTCGCCCTCGCGCGCTTCACCCCGCTGAAGTACATCTTCCTCACCGGGCACCACATGGTCTTCATGTCGGTGATGCTGACGGTCGTGCTGTCCGTCGGTCTCGGCGAGGGCCTCAGCTGGCTCACCGTCGTGCTCGGCGCGGTGCTGCTCGGCGTGATCATGGTGGTGATGCCCACCCTGGCGCAGCCCTTCATGAAGAAGATCACCGGCGACGACTCGATCGCCATCGGCCACTTCGGCACCCTCGGCTACCTCGCGGCGGGTGCCACCGGCTCGGTCGTCGGCGGCAAGAGCAAGTCCACCGAAGAGATCAAGTTCCCGCAGGGGCTGAAGTTCCTCCGCGACTCGATGGTCGCCACCAGCCTCTCGATGGTGCTGATCTACCTGGTCTTCACCGTCTGGGCCCTCATCGTGCTGCCGCGCGACCAGGCGTTCGACATCTTCGGCGTCACCGACGCGGGCGCGTTCATCATGGCCGGCTTCGCCCAGGCGCTGCAGTTCGGCGTCGGCGTCGCGATCATCCTCTACGGCGTCCGCACCGTGCTCGGCGAGCTCGTGCCGGCGTTCCAGGGCATCGCCGAGAAGGTCGTGCCCGGCGCCAAGCCGGCCCTCGACATCCCGCTGATCTTCCCGTACGGGGCGAACGCGGTGCTGATCGGGTTCCTGTCGTCGTTCGCCGGCGGTCTCGTCGCCCTCGCGGTGCTGGCGTCGTGGCTGAACCCGGTGTTCGGCCTCGCGCTGATCCTGCCGGGCATGGTGCCGCACTTCTTCACCGGTGGTGGAGCCGGCGTCTTCGGCAATGCGACCGGCGGTCGCAAGGGCGCCGTGCTGGGCGGGTTCGTCAACGGCCTGATCATCACGTTCCTGCCCGCGATCCTGCTGCTCGTGCTCGGCAACCTGGGCTTCGCGAACAGCACCTTCGGCGACGCCGACTTCGGCTGGTTCGGCACGCTCATCGGCGTCAGCTTCCTGGGCGGCCCGCTGATCGGCGTCGTCATCAGCCTGGTCGTCGGCGCCGCGCTCGTCATCGGCGCGTCGATCTACCAGATCAAGCTCGTCGACGGCGGCTGGGTGCCCGGCGCGAAGCGCGATGCGCGACTGGCGGCCGAGCAGGCCGAGGTCGATGCGGCGAAGGCGACCACCGCCTCCTAGGCAGGCGCTCCGCGAGAACGACGAAGACCCCCGTGCGCTGTGCACGGGGGTCTTCGCGTCGCTCGGCCGGGTACCCGGCCTGAGGAGCAGAGCGCAGGAGGCGCGGGTCGCGACGACCGCGCCGCCCGGCTACCGCGGGATGACGGAGAACAGGAAGCGCTTCCGCACCATCCACCACACCAGCAGGATGACCGCGGTGTGGATGATCGTGCCGGTGATCACGTTCGTCCGGTCGAGGCCGGGGATCGACGCCACCGCCAGGGCGAAGAAGACCTGCCAGATGAACACGTAGAGGCTGGCCTGCCCGAGCGGGATCCACAGCCAGCCGAGGGCGGCGGCGATGGGCTTCCAGAACACCGTGAGGATCGCGTAGACGCAGACGACGACCAGGGCGGTGTCGACCAGGCGGCCCCACTGCATGTCGACGCGCTGGTAGCCCGTCAGGTACAGCGAGTCGTAGATCGACGAGGGGATCGGCCCCAGGTCGAAGCCGTAGGTGCTGCCGGCCCAGATCAGGGCCAGGAACCCCGCGTAGCCGACCACGCCGACCCCGACCAGCACCTTGCCGACCGTCGTCGTCAGCGCCGAGACGATCTGCCGCCGGTAGTTGCCGATCACGAGACCGTGGGTGAACAGCACCTGCCAGGCGAAGAGCGGGAACACCGGCTCGAACTGCGAGGGCAGCAGCGAGAAGTCGGGGAAGAGCACGCCGACCGCGTAGACGGCCCAGCTGCCGACGAGCACGACCCACCAGAGACCGCGCTTCACGAGCCACATGAGACCGGGGATCGTCAGGCTGAGCACGACGAACAGCCCCATGATGTTGAACGGCCAGGGGCCCATCTCGAGCAGCAGCAGCTGCCGGACGGCGTACCAGGGCGGCGGGTAGTCGAGCAGGCGGTCGGCGTTCGGGTAGAGGTCGTAGACCCGGCCCATCGCGCCGGCGCCGGTGTCGCCCGTGCCGCGGTCGGTGAAGGTCGTGATCTCGTCGGTGTTCACCAGCGGCACGAAGCTCAGGGCGAAGACGACGAGGATGACGACGAGCGTCACGACGTACTGCTTGCGGGCCCGCACGAAGGCGCCGATCGCGGCGGTCTTCTCGCCGAACTTCTTGACGCCCAACGGGTAGACCATGCCGAGCACGAGCCCGCTGAGGAACACGAACATCTCGGCGCCGGTGATCGCGCCGACCGCCTTCAGCGTGACGAACGAGTACGGGCCCGCGACCTCGATGTGGGTGATGACCACGGCCAGGATGATGAACCCGCGGAAGAGGTCGATGCGGAGGTCGCGCCCGGGCTTGCCGTCGTCGGGGTAGCGCCAGCGCGGCAGCACGCGCCCCACGACGCCGCTCAGCAGGAACGCCAGCGCGAGGGCGACCGCGCAGCCCACGATCCAGCCCATCTCGTCGCCGCCGCCGCCGTCGCGCACCTGCACCGTGGCGGCGTCGCCCTCCTCGGGTGTGACGGGGTCGGTGAGAGGCCCGAAGACGATGGCCCCGCTGTCGACCAGGTCGGCGCGGAACGCCGCGGCGATGGCGTCGTCGTCGGTGGCGCGCCAGTCGACCTCGCGGTCGCCGGCCTCGGCCTCCTCGCGCACGGTCTCGAGCCAGGTGACGCCGGCCACGAGGGGCTGGTCGTCGAGCGCGGTGAGCATCTGACGCCACCAGCCCTGCTTGACCGCGAGCTCGGTGGCGCCGTCGAGCCCCTGGTCGTAGAGGGCGCCGGTGTCGAGCAGCAGCGGGTGGTCGGTGCCGACCGCGAACCGGTCGTAGAAGGTCGCCTCCTGCGGCTGCGAGTAGCCCCAGGTCTCGTCGAAGCGCGCCTGCACCTCGCCCTCGGCCGGCGCCTGGTTCACGACGAGCGGCACGTCGGTGCCGGCGGCCGTCGAGGCGTCGCCCTTGCCGAAGAAGAACATGGTGAGACCGACCCAGTCGACGGCGTCGTCGCCCGGGTAGTACGGGCCGTACGGGTCGTCGGCCTCGGTGACCGTGCCGTCGCCGTCGGTGTCGAGCAGGGCCTCGTCGCGGGCCCCGGTCGCGGGCAGGCGCCCGTCGGCCTGGGCGAACGGGTAGCCGGCGCCGTACGAGGGCGCCCAGACCATGTCGGCCGTGGACGTGCCGTCGTGCACGGCGTCGGCGATCTGGCCGAAGGCCCGCACGAACTCGGTCGGCTGCTGCCCCCAGCGCTGCCAGTTGCCGTTCATCTCGGGGGCGAAGCGCACGAGCTGCGCGATGCCGTACTGGTCGTGGAACTCGGTCAGCAGCTCGTCGGCCCGGGCGGCCTGGTCGGCGTCGAGGTCGGCGAGCGGTCGCGACGGCTCGAGGCTGACGACCAGCGCGGCGCCCTGAGCCGCCGCCGCGCGGGCCGATCGCCGCCACTGATCGGCGGAGTCGTCGTCGATCGGGTAGTCGATGTTGACGGAGTACGTCGAGGGGGTCTCCCCCAGGCGGTCCGCGTAGCCGTCGGGCCCGTCGGAACCCCAGTCGAGGTCGGGCCCGAACCAGGCCCCGTCTGCAGGAGGCGCGGTGTCGGCGGTCGCCGGCGCCGCGCCTCCCAAGACCAGGGGCACCACGGCCACCGCCGCCGCGAGTGCGGCGAGGGCGCGCAGTGCCGGTCTTCTCACCGACGGCACACGAGAGTCCAGATGTTGCGGCCGCCCTCGCGGGTGTAGTCGAGCGACTCGAGGCTGAGCATGGCGAGTGCCAGACCGCGGCCCCCCTCGTCGTCGAGATCCGCCATCGACACGTCGCTGAGGTCGATCTCGGCGGGCAGGCCGTTGTCGTTGAAGACGGCCGTCAGGCGCTCGTCCTCCGCACGGAGCTCGAGGGTGAAGCGGCGACCCTCGATCCCCTCTGCGCCGTCGGCCACGATCGAGTGCTCGATGACGTTCGCCGCGATCTCGACGATCGCCGTCTCGAACGGGAACCGCACCTCCATCGAGTCGATGCCGAGGGCCGTCCACCAGGCCTCGAAGGTGTTCTGGACGAGATCGATGCTCTCGGGGACGGCAGCGACGTCGATGACGCTGACGCCGTCGCTCTCAGTCATGGAGCGCTTCTTCGACCGAAGCGCGGGGCTGGAGGATGCGGTCGAGGTTCGTGAGCTTCAGCACCATCGACACCTGCTCGGTCGGCGCGACGAGCCGCAGGTCACCACCCGCCTGGCGCGCGGACTTGAGGCACGACACGAGCGCGCCGAGCCCCGACGAGTCGACGAAGGTCGTCTGCGACAGGTCGACGATGATCAGCCGGTCGCCGGCCTCGATGCGTGTCGCCACCTCCGTCCGCAGCTGCGGGGTCGACACGACGGTGAGGCGCCCCTGCGGGGAGATCACGCATCCGCCCTCGACGGTCTTCACTTCTACGGTCATCATGGGGATTCCTTGTCTCGGGGCTCCGGCCCCGTGTAGAGAACGGCGCGGACGACGATGCTGAAGATCACCAGGTCGAAGACGACCCAGAGGATGTTCACCAACGGCGCGATGCCGTCGGCCTGTCCGGTCGCGTAGCGGATGCCGACCAGCACCAGTGCTGCGGCGAGGCAGCCCATGGCGACGAGTTGCGGCTTCACGAGGTCCCAGCGTGGCCCGTTCGAGGCCTGCTTGGTCTTGGGCGTCACCGAGAAGCCGAGCGCACGGCCCCGGTAGACGTTCTGGAACGCCGTCGTCACCGACGCGATCCAGACGGGGAAGAGCGCCAGCGAGTACTGCTGCCCGCGCCAGGTCGGCCGCCCGGCGGCCACGACCCAGAACAGCACCTGGTTCAGCACCAGGAACGGGATCAGCCGGGCGAAGAAGTCGACGCTGTACGCGGTGACGGGCACGACGCCGAACGAGAGGCAGAGCACGGGCGCGCCGATGTAGACGAGGGCGGCGAAGCCCGAGAGGTAGCTCCACATCGTCGAGAAGTACATCAGGCGCTGGCCCAGCGAGAGGCCCTTCTGCACGAGCGGGTTCTCGCGGAAGAACACCTGCATCGTGCCCTGAGCCCACCGCAGGCGCTGCGTCATCATGGTGTTCAGGTCTTCGGGGGCGAGGCCGATCGCGAGGATCTCGTCGTGGTAGACCGACTTCCAGCCGAGGCCGTGGAGGCGCATGGCCGTCGCCATGTCCTCCGTCACCGAGATCGTGGCCAGCGGCATGATCGCCTGGGCCTCGTCGCCGCGGTCGACGTCGAGCGCGCCGACGAGCATCGAGATCGACTCGATGGCCTGCAGCGGCGACGCCGAGCGGTCGCTGAGCAGATCGAGGGCGGCCTGGTCGAGCGCGTCGAAGGTGCCGGGGCCGACCGACATGGCCGCGAGCTCGGCGATGTCGTCCTGCATGGCGGCGACGTCGGCGTCGGCGAACCGGTAGGCGATGGTGTCGATGCCGCGCTGGAACCGGTACGTGACGTCGCCGAGCGAGTCTCCGCGGGCGAGCTCGACCCGGGCGCGCTCGACGATCGTCTCGGCCTCCTCGAGCACCTCGAGCACGCGCGGCTGGTCGACGGCCTCGAGACGGGCGTGCTCGATCAGACGGCTCGACGTCTTGACGGCGCGACGCACGGCCGACTCGACCTCGGCGACGTACCGCGACACGCCCAGCTGCATCAGCGCCTCCCGACGGAGGACGGCGTTCGAACCGCAGAAGAACGCGCTGTTCCAGCCGTCCTTCGACTGCTGGATGGGCCCGTAGAACAGCGGGGCCTGACTGCCGAGCGGGTCGGACTCGGGCACGTTCTCGAACCACTGCGGCGTCTGGACGAGCGCGGTCTTCTCGTCTTTGAAGTACCCGAGGGTGCGGTGCAGGATGCTCGGCTCGGGCACCTGGTCGGCGTCGAGGATCAGCAGGAACTCGCCCTCGGTCGTCAGCAGCGCGTTGTTCAGGTTGCCCGCCTTGGCGTGCCGCGGGCGGTCGACCCAGTCGGACGACCGGGTGATGACGCCGATCCCCGCGCCCTCGGCCGCCTCGCGGATCTCCGCCCGCCCGCCGTCGTCGAGGATCCACGTCGTGTGCGGGTACTCGATGGCCTGCGCGGCGAGCGCCGTGCGCATCACCATCTCGACGGGCTCGTTGTAGGTGGTGACGAAGACGTCGACGGTGACGACGGTCTCGGGCGAGTCGGGCGACGGCGGGGTGGGCGGCTCGCCCCGTTCGCGGAGGCGCCAGGCGCCGAGGCCGAACAGCAGCGAGTCGATCACGCTGTACGTCTCGGCGACGACGAGCGGCACGGCGATCCACCACGAGGTCCAGTTCACCGAGACGGCCCAGCGCCAGATGATGTAGTTCAGGCCGGCGAGCGATGCGAGCAGCACGACGATGCGGATGGGCACGATCCGACGGGCCGGGGTCGACCGGCCGAGGAGGCGCTGGTCGCGTCGGGTGAGGAGGTCCGTCACGGACGTCGGTCCAGTACGAGGAGGGTCACGTCGTCACGGGCGATGCGGTCGCGGGCGAGCAGGGCGATGGCGTCGACGAGATCGGGGGCGTCGGAGCGTTCGGCGTCGCCCGAGCGGGCGACGATGCCGCCGACCTCGGCCAGCCAGCCGTTCTCGTCGTCGAGCACGTCGAGCACGCCGTCGCTCATGACGACGAGCCGGTCGCCCGGCAGCAGCACGATGGTGTGGGTCTCGTGCGTCTGCGCCTCGAGGCCGAGCGGCAGGTCGGATCCCATCAGCTGCTCGACGGAGCCGTCGGCGCGGACGACCAGAGCGAGACCGGAGCCGGCGTCGACGTACGAGAGCTCGTCGGTGTCGAGGTCGAGCACGGCGTGGAAGTACGTGACGAACGAGCCGGTGCGCTGCAGATCGCCGATGACGGCGCGCTCGATGCGGTCGACGGCCGTGCCGAGGAGGCGGTTGTCGCTGACCGTGGGGACGGCGGCTCGGCAGGCGGCCCGCACCGACGACCCGAGGATGGCCGCGCCGACGCCCTTGCCCATGACGTCGCCCACGGCGACGTGCACCTGTCGGCCGACGACGCCGTAGTCGAAGTAGTCGCCGCCGACGCTGAGGGAGGGGAGGCAGACGCCCTCGACGTGGACGTCGTCGATCTCGAGCGGCTCGGCGGGCAGCAGCGCCTGCTGGGTCGCGGACGCCGAGGCGGCCTCGGCGTCGGCCAGCAGCTCGCTCTGAGCCCAGGCTGCGAGGTCTTCGAACTCGGACATCTGCTCGGCGTCGAGATGACGCGGTTCGAAGCCCATGACGCAGAACGAGCCCACGACGTTGCCCGACCCGTCGAGCAGGGGGTGGCCGAGGTAGAAGCCGAGGCCGTTGGCGCGGAACGGCTCGATGTGGTCGAAGCGGGCGTCGGCGGCGGCGTCTTCGGCGGAGATGATCTCGCCCGAGTCGATCACGAGGTGGCAGGGGGTGTCGTGCCGACCCACCACCGGGACGTCGAAGCCGTCGCGACCGAGGAAGAGCGCGCGCTGATTGTCGAGCACCGTGACCGACGACATCGGCACGCCGAAGATCGCCCTGGCCATGCGGGTGATGCGGTCGAGGCGGGGATTGCGGTCGGAGTCGATGACGCCGAGGCTCTCGACCGCCCGCTGACGCCTGATCTCGCGAGTCGACTCCTGCATCGCTGCACCCCCTCTCTGTGGACACTCTAAACAGATGGAGCGGTCTACGGCGGCGATCGGGCCGCCGCCGGTGGCCCCATTTCTGGTCTGGCCGGGGTGTGGAGGAGCCGATCGACGAGCCGTAGGGTCAGCGCTGCGCGAGAGCAGCCGCGACGGACGCGGCGGACTCGGCGTCGTCGATCGTGACGGCGACCGCGCTGCCGTCGCGGCGTCGGACGACGATGCCGGGGCGGCGGCCGGTGACGTAGGCGGTGCCGCGCTTCGAGACGCGCAACCCCCAGCCGCCCCACGACATCGGGTCGAGGGTCTCGGTCTCGACGCCGGCGACGTCGGTCAGGCGCACCCGCAGCAGGCGGACGCCGAGCAGCGCCGAGACGAGGCGCACCCCGCGCTGGTCGACGGTCAGTCGGACTCGCCCCAGAGCGAGGACGGCGGCGCCGGCGAGCAGCAGCACGGCCGAGTAGACGACGACCGAGGAGGCGCCGCTCACGAAGAGCACGGCGCCGGAGACGATCGCCAGGGCCATCACGACGGACCCCATCACGACGAAGACGGGGCTGCCGGTGGTGCCCGACCACGCCAGTCGCTCCCCCGGTCGCAGATCCGCCGGGCGGACGCTCGCCCGGTCGTCGAACTCCACGTCGGGCAGCGCCCGGACGCCGCTGCCGGTCGCCAGCCAGCCGACGACGACGCCCCAGGCGAGGCCCGGGAGCGTGAGCGCGGGCGTCCAGCCGGCCACCGCCTCCTCGGGGGTCGGCGCGGCTGCTGTCGCGAGGGCGGTGGCGACCCAGGTGCAGGCGGCCAGGCCTGCGAAGGAGGCCGCGCCTCCGGCGATCAGACGTGACGGGCGCCCGCGCCGGGTCAGAGCGGCCACGATCGACACCGTGGTCAGGGCCGCGACGATCGCCGCGACGACGGCGAACGACGACCAGGTGCCCGAGAACCCGTCGGCGGCGCCGTCGCCCGACCAGTGACGCGCGATGGTGTCGCCCAGCCGCGGACCGAGCACGAGGGCGACGACCACGAGGAGGGCCGCGGGCGCGAGGGCCGCGACGACGGCCGAGGAGGTGCGGAGCAGGACCACCCCGTCCACCTCGGCGGGCACGGGGTCGGCAGGCACGGGCGTGGTGCCGGTCTCGGGCTCGTCGGGCGTGCTCGGGGCGGGTCGGTCGGCGGTCATGTCATCCCCCTGATGATCGTGGCGAGGTCGGCGGGTGCGATGCCGAGGCGGGCGGCGTCGCGCACGAGCGCGGCGGCGGCGGCGTAGAGGGCCGTGGTCGGGGCGTCGGCGCCCGCGATGACGACCGCCCCGCGACCGCGACGGAGCTCGATCAGGCCGGCGGTACGGAGCGAGTCGTAGGCCCGCAGGACGGTGTGCATGTTGATCGCGAGGGCGGCCGCGAGGTCACGAGCCGAGGGCAGTCGCTCGCCGACCTCGATGTCGCCGTCGGCGATGCCCCGGCGGATCTGCGTCACGATCTGGTCGGCGATCGGCATCTCGGATGCCGGGTCGAGCCTGATCAACATGTTCTAGTTCTACTAGTACAAGTGGTTGCTCGCAAGGGCCCCCGTGCGCTTATCGGCTAGCCGACGCTCGAGCTCGAGCACGAGACTCTCAGGAGGCGCACAGTGGATGTACCGCTAAGCCTCGATTTGAGGCTCCTGAGCTCGTCACCATCTCGGTGGTGAGGGGGTCAGGCGGTGCCAACTTGTCGTCAACCGCTCGAAAGGTCTCTCATGAGCTTCCTCGCCTTCCTCCTCCTCGGCCTCATCGCCGGCGCCATCGCCAAGGCCATCCTCCCGGGCCGTCAGGGCGGCGGCTGGATCGCCACCCTCGTGCTCGGCGTCATCGGCGCCCTGCTCGGCGGCTGGATCGGCGGCGCGCTCTTCGGCGTCGACTTCAACGGCTTCTTCTCGATCGAGTCGTGGCTGATCGCCATCGTCGGCGCGGTCGTCGTGCTGTTCGTCTACGGCCTCATCACGGGTCGCAGCAAGCGCTGACCCTCCGGGTCTAGAAGAAGGGGCGGGCGCAGTGCGCCCGCCCCTTCGTCGCGCTCGGGGTCAGCCGAGCCGGCCCGTCAGGCGGGATGCGCCGCTAACGCATCGGCGAACACCCGCTCTCCGCGTCATCCACGGTCGCAGCTGCTGACCCGATGCGACTCCCGGGTGATCAGCTGCCCGCAGGGCGACCGCCCTGATCGCGAGACATCTTGACATATCGTACGGTATGTCTTACTTTCGGCAGCTATGCATGAGCCCATCCTCGACGTGCGAGAGGCACGACGCAGCTTCCGGACGTCGGCAGGATCGATCGAGGCTGTCCGCGGGGTCGACCTCTCCATCGGCGCCGGCGAAGTCGTCGCCGTCCTCGGCCCGAACGGCGCCGGCAAGACCACCACGGTCAAGATGGCGGCGACGTTGCTCGAGCCCACGCGCGGCTCCGTCCGAGTCGCAGGCATCGATGCTGTCGCCGACCCTCGCGCAGCTCGCCGTCACCTGGGGCTGGTGCTCGGAGGCGACCGGGGCTTCTACATGCGGGCCAGTGCCGTCGAGAACCTCCGTTTCTTCGGGGAGCTCCAGGGAGTACACGGACGCGCCCTACGGCAGCGGATCGTCGAGGTGCTCGCCCGCGTCGGCCTCTCCGATCGTCGAGACAGCAGGGTCGAGACCTACTCCAGGGGCATGAGGCAACGCCTGCATCTCGCGAGAGCGCTCCTCGCAGAGCCCGAGCTCATCCTCCTCGACGAGCCGTCCATCGGGCTCGACCCTGAAGGCGCCGAAGACCTCCGCGGGCTGATCCGTGAGCTGCGGGCCTCGGGCAAGGCGGTCCTTCTGACCACGCACGATCTCACCGACGCCGACGACCTCGCTGATCGCATCGTGATCATCTCGGATGGTCTCGTCGTCGCGGAGGGGGCCCCCTCCGACATCGCGGCCCGCGCGGGGATCGGCACCGTGACGACCCTCACCGTCGAGTCGCGGGCAGATCCCCGGCCCATGTTCCGGTCCGTCGCCGGAACAGCGGACATCATCAGCGAGGAGCGGCGGGGACTCTGGTACGTCGACCTCGTCTGGGAGCACGGCCGCGATCCCGCCGCACCGGCCTTCCTCGCCTCCCTGGCCGACGTCCGGGCCTCCGTCACGAGACCGACGACCCTGGAGGAGGCGTACCTGGCCTTCCTGCGGACGCATCGAGAACGAGTCGGGACATCAGCGCCGTGAACGGGCTTCGAATCACGCTGTTCCACGCCCGGCAGCTCCTGCGGACGCCCTTCTTCCTGCAGCAGGCGCTCGTCGCACCATGCATCTTCGTCGCCCTCCGTGTCCTCGGCTCCCTCGGTGCCGACACCCCCCTGACGGCCTCGCTGTGGCTCGAGGGCTCCATCGCCGGCATCTGGGCGACGACCACGACCGCTGTCGGCATCATCAGCTACCAGCGCTTCCAGGGCACCCTCGAGCACATGGCCTTGAGCACCCTCCGCCCGGGCGTGGTCTTCGGGAGCCTGTGTGCGGCGGCGGCGACCATCGGACTCCTCGGCATCCCCCTCGCGCTCGGGTTGCAGCTCGCCGTGACGGGTCACGTGCACGTGGATCTCCGCGACCTGGTCTCGTTGGCCGCGTCGTTCCTTGCCTGCATGAGCTCCGCCCTCGTCCTGGCCGCGTTCTTCCTGGTCTCACGCTCGGCGACTGTGCTGGAGCCGCTGCTCCTGACCCCGATCTGGCTGCTCAGCGGGATCGTCGTCCCCTTGTCGTCATTCCCGTGGTGGATCGTTCCGGTAGCGGCGATCCATCCGCTCGTGGGGGCGGTCGCCGTCGGGCACTCGACGGGGTCCGTCGCTCTCGTGTGGCTCCTCGAGTCGGTGGGGATGTCCGCGCTGTGGGCTACGGCCGCGTGGGTTCTGCTGATCACGGCGCTCCGTCGAGCGCGTCGAGACGGAACGCTGGCGCTGGCATGACGGGCGCAGGTTCGACCTACCGCGCGGCGATGGTCATCGCATGGCGGGCGCTGCCCGAGTCGATCAGTCCGACCGTTCGAGCGGTCCGCCTCGGGGTGATCCCGCTGCTGACGTCGATGTTCTACCTCGCCATGGCGAGCGGTGCCGGGGCCGCCGATCCTGATGCGGGCGACGCCCTCGCCGCGTCGGTCGGCGTCGGTTCGGTCGCCGCGAGCGTCGCCGTCGCCACCCTGGTCGCAGAGGATCGCTTCGAGGGGACGACCCCGTTCCTCTTCATCGCCCCGCACGGAACCGTCGCCTCGTGGCTGGGTCGCTTCACCGTCGTCGCCGGCCTGGGCGTCCTGGTCGCGACCGTCGGTCTCCTCGCGACCCTCATGGTGGTCCAGCCGTCGGGCCGCTCAGACAGCTGGGGCATCATCGCCCTGGTGCTCATCGGCGTCGCACCGGCTGCCATCGGCATCGGCTTCCTCATCGGTGCCGCCAGCCTCTCCCTCCGCGACAGCTTGCTTCTGTCCAACATCGCAGAGTACGTGCTGCCCCTGGCGGCCGGGGTCGTCGCCCCCCTGAGCGTGCTGTGGCACCCGATAGATCTCGTAGCGCGTGTCATTCCCCTCGCGAACCTCATCGAAGCCGGGAGGACCGGCGTCGACGAAGGGATGTCGGAGGGGTTCTGGGGCGACTACGCCCTCGCTCTCGGCACCGGAGTCGTCTGGGTCATCGCGGCGGTCGTCGTCTGGGGGCGTTTCGAGCGACGCGCCCGTCGCGTCGGGACCCTGGAATCGTCGGCGTTCTGAGGCACGGAGCTAGGCTTCGACGTGATGAGCGACGACGACGTCTCCCTGCCCCGCGCTGCCGCCCCGGCCCCCAGAGGGCGCGGCGCGGTCCTCACCATCGCGCTCATCGTCGGCATCTCGCCCTTCGCGACCGACATGTACATCCCCGGTCTGCCGGCCATCGCCCGCGACCTCGGAGCCTCGACGGCGCAGGTGCAGCTCAGCCTCACCGCCTTCCTCGTCAGCTTCGCGCTGGGGCAGATCGTCATCGGCCCGCTCAGCGACGGCACGGGTCGCCGGCGCATCGTCCTCGTCGGCATGTCGGTGTTCGCGCTCGCCTCGGTCGCCTGCGCGGTGGCACCCGACGCGAGCACCCTCGTCGTGGCCCGGGTGCTGCAAGGATTAGGAGGCGCGGCGGGCTCCGTCGCGGCCCGCGCGATGGTCGGCGACTCGACGACGGGCACCACCCGGAGCCGCCTCTTCGCCACCCTGGCGGCCATCAACTCGGTCGGCCCGGTCGTGGCGCCGCTCGTCGGCGGCGCCGTGCTCGCGGCCGGGTCGTGGCGCGTCACGTTCGTCGTGCTGGCGGTCTTGGGGTCGGGGCTGGCCATCGCGGCGGCGCGACTGCTTCCGGAGACCCTCACCGCGCCTCCTGAAGGCGGAGCCTCGTTGGGGGCGTCGCTGCGAAGGATGCGCGGCCTGCTCGGGATCCCACGGTTCCGCTGGTATCTGATCACCGGATGCGCGGCGACGATCGGCTTCTTCTCGTACATCTCGACGTCGTCGTTCGTGTTCCAGCAGGAGTACGGATTCGGCGAGGGGCTCTACACGCTCGTCTTCGCCTCGAACGCGTCGTGCATGATCGCGTCGACGCTGGTGTTCCGGCGGCTCATCGGGCGATTCGACGAGGACCGCCTCTTCACCGTCGGGCTCGCGGTCTGCGCGACCGGGTCGCTGCTGGTGCTCGTGGGGGCTCTCTCGGGTGCCGGGCCGGCGCTCGTGTGGCCGGCGTTGGCGATCGTCACGGCGGGGTGGGGGTGGGTGATCCCGGGGTCGATCACGCTGACGCAGGCGCTCGGCCATCGCTCCCCCGGCACGGCGGCGGCCCTCGTCGGCGGACTGCAGTTCGGCCTGGGCGGAGCGGCCACACCGCTCGCGGGTGCCCTCGGCGGCACGGCCGTCGTGATGGGCGCGCTCATGCTCGGGTTCATCGCGGTCGGTCTCGGCGCGCAGGTCTGGGCGTCGCGTCGGGTCAGGTGACGGTGCCGGTGCCGGTTCCGGTTCCGGTTCCGGTTCCGGTGAAGGCTTCTCCGAGATCGAGATCGAGATCGAGGAGTCGCACGATCACACGACCTGGATCACGCTCGTGAACGCGAGTCGTGTCGACCTACGGGAGGTCGAGGGACCGTTCGTCGCGGCGAGGGTCGGTCTGTGCCTGCAGACGGTCGAAGACGGGAGCGCAGGCCGCTCGGAGTTCGTGCCACGTGGCCTCCATGAGGCCCGTCAGCGGGATGTCCACGCTGTGCGCGTAGCCGTGCTGCGCGCGCGGCACCGCATCTCCGGGCAGGACGAGAGACTGCACGAACGCCCCCGTGTCCTGGTCGAACGTGAGCGTGTGCGAGGCGACGTTCCGCCCCCAGTCTTCGGAGGGCCAGGACACGAACGCCACGTGACGGGGTGGGGCGGCCGGGTCGGTCGCGGAGACGTAGCTCCCGTAATGCTCCTCGCCGGGCGAGAGGATCTTGTACGCGCCGTTGTCCAGGTAGATCAGCAGAGCCTCGGGGAACGGCTTCGCTCCGTACATGGCCGTGTACCGCAGCGCCTGGACGAACACGGGAGCGCCCAGCGGCACCTCGAGTGCTCGCCGTGGTGATGAGTGCTCTTGCTCGATCATCGTGTCTCCTCTCGGTGAAAACGGGTCGACAGGGGTGCCCAGATTAGGCGATCTCTTCAGTACGTAGGCGTCTCCGGAGCCGCTGGGCTGATCGGCCGATAGCGTCGCCGTCATGGGGATCTGGTCTCGGCTCGTCGGCGCGGCGTCGAGCGACGTGCCCGCGGAGTTCGTCGTCGTCGTCAACCGGGAGAGCGTGTCGATGGGCGACGACGCCCAGTCGCACCATCGCGAGCTGCGGGTCCGGGCAGGGTCGCTCGTCGGCGATGTGGTCGAGCGCAGCAGCCCCGACGTTCGCGTACAGGGCTGGTCATGGGTGGCCGTCGTCGACGGAACGGTCGTCGCGGTGTGGTCGCTCGACCACGGCGTCGCCCTGCTCGCCCCCGACAGGCCCCTCACCGTGTCAGACCCAGCCGGGGTCGTCCAGGTGCGCTTCCTCTACCTCGGTCGGCTCGACCCGGCGTGGCTGCACGCGCGCCTCGCCCAGGGTGCGCCGCTCGACCGGGAAGCACTCGCCGCCGAGCACGCTCCGCTCGCCCGTGCGGTGCTCGAGCGTGAGCGCCGGGAGCGCGAGGCCGCGACGACCGCGCGCCTGCTCGGCCCGACGTGCGTGCGGGCGCTGGAGCATCTCGGGGCGGTCGTCGACCTCCACTCTGACGTGCTCTGCCGGTTCGACGTCGGCGGTGTCGCCTGGCAGGTCGAGCGCAGCGACAGCATGATCGTCGTCTTCGGCCGGGGGCGCCGGTCTCCCCTGGCGTCGCTGCGCCCGGTCGGCCTCGCGGAACGCTGGGTGCTGGCGGCGCTCGCCCTCGACCGGCGCGTCGCCGACGGTCTCGACCCGCTGCCCGACGCGCCCGTGCGCGCCGGGGCCGAGCCGGTCCAGCTTATGGTCGCGGGCAGGGCCCGGGCTGTCGCAGGCTCGTCGGGCGCGGTCATCGCGCAGCTGAGGGACGAACGCGACGTCGCGTCTCTCGACCTCGTCCTGGGTCGCGACCTCGACGAGGTGGTCGCGCTGTTCAGCCTCGCCGAGCCGCGCGCCTGAGGCACCCGTCGCGGCTCAGCCCGTGGCACCTCCGGCCGGCCCGACCGCGGGCTCGATGAGCTACGCGCGCACGGTGACGGCCACGACGGTGCCCGATCCGACGACGCCTGCCTCGGAGTCGGCGGTCCGGAGGTCCGCGGCGGCCCAGGCGAGCACCTCCGGTCGGCGAGCCGGTGTGCCAGAGCGGCGCTTCTGTGGGCAGTGTTGGCCACGTTCACACTCATGCTTGCTGTGTTCATGCTCACACACGGGGACGTTTTGTGGTTGGGCTAAGTCGGCGCAACCGCGGTACCCGTCTTGATCGACGCTTCTGCGCTCATCTACGGCGCCAGCTATCGAGTGCACCGCGTGCGGGAGTCGCGAGGGGAGTAGCAGAGCGTCTCGGTGGCCCATCCCCTATTGAGACAGGTTACGAGCTGTTCGGATTGAGCACGGTGACGATGGGGCGGTGGTCTGAACCTCGGGTGGCCTGAGAGTAGAGCACTGCAAAGGCGACGGGCTCCCAACCTGGGCCGAAAAAGGTGTGGTCGATCGCGGCGCCCAGAGACGCTGGCAGAGCCGAGGGCCAGGTGCCTGTCGACTCAAGGCCCAGAGCAGAGGCCGCATCCTGACACGGGCCGAGCTGGTCGCCGCCGAGATTTGCCAGGGTGGCGTTGAAGTCGCCGACGGCGACGATGTTCCGTCGGTCCGCGCACTGTTGCCGCGCCCAGTCGACGTGGCTCTGCCAAATGCTTGAGTCGACCAATGAAGGACGCTGCAGATGCGCCACGAGCAAGGCGGGGGCGCGGGGATTGTCTGAGGTCGCGACGAACCCAGCCCATGCCGGT
>NZ_JAXCWB010000013.1:0-46212 GCF_034045305.1 Frigoribacterium sp. CFBP9029 | reverse complement strand
CGAGTCCGACCTTGGTGATCTTCTTACGGGAGAAAGCATTCATGATCAGGTCCTTTTCTGTGATTCCCGGTGGGGATGAAAAGGATTCGCCACCCTCCCGATAAACGATTGGAACCGATCTGGTTCGTTACCTTTCCGTGATGAAGGGAGGCCCGAGCGGGATGATCGCGGGCGCGGCCCCCGGCCGTCCGACACGATGCTGGCCGGGCGTTGACGTTCTCCTGACGGGCTGCTGACGCGTGTCTCGCGAGGCTGATCCCACAGCAGATCACCGGCCGGACCCCCGGCCCTCACGCGAAGGAATCCGCATATGACCCGCCGAAGCCGTTTCACCGTCCCCGCCGTCGCCCTCTCCGCCGTGGCCCTTCTCGGCATCACGGGCTGCACGGCCGCGACGGCCGACGCCGCCTCGGACGCCGCCTCCGACGCCCCCTCGCCGGCCGCCGCTCCGACCGACGCCGAGGTGCAGGCCCTGTTCGACGACTGGAACGCCTCGCTCGCCACGGGCGACCCCGAGCAGGTCGCCGAGCACTACGCCGACGACGCGGTCCTGCTGCCGACCGTCTCGCCCGGCATCCACGACACCGAGGAGGAGCGGCTCGAGTACTTCGAGGGCTTCCTGCTCGACGAGCCGTCGGGTGAGATCACCGAGGGCGTCGTCCGCGACCTGGGCGACGGGTACGTCTCGCACTCCGGTCTCTACACGTTCACGATGGGGGCGACCGGTGACGTCGTGCCCGCGCGGTTCACCTTCGTGTACGCCGAGACCGACGGCGAGTGGAAGATCGTCGAGCACCACTCCTCGAAGGAGCCGGTGAAGCAGTAGGCCATCGTGTCGACCCTCGGCGCACCTCCGGCGTCCGTTCGTTTCCTGTCCAGCCGCGACTGAGACGATCCGGTGTGCACGTTCTCCTCGTCGAAGACGACCCCGCGATCGCCGGGTCCTTGCGCGAAGGCCTCGCGCGCTACGGCTACGAGGTCGACTGGGTGACGACCGGGCGGGAGGCGCTGGCCGCCGACGCTCCCGGCGTGGTCCTCCTCGACCTCGGTCTGCCCGACATGGACGGCCTCGACGTGTGCCGCCGTCTGCGTGCCCGGTCGAACGTGCCGATCATCGTCGTCACCGCCCGCGGCGACGAGGTCGACACGGTCGCGGGGCTCGAGGTCGGGGCCGACGACTACGTCGCGAAGCCGTTCGGGGTCCGCGAGATCGTCGCGCGGATCCGCGCGGTGACCCGCCGGCACGCGACCGACGCGACGGGCGAGGGAACGGAGCCCGCGCCTCCTCCCGTCCGGCTCGGCACGGTCACCATCGACGTCGCGGCCCGCCGCGTCACGCAGGGCGACGCCGAGATCGCACTCGCCCCGAAGGAGTTCGATCTGCTCGTCGCCCTGGCCCGCCGGGTCGGATCGGTCGTCACCCGGGAGGCGCTGATCGACGAGGTCTGGGACACCCACTGGTTCGGGTCCACCCGCACGCTCGACGTCCACGTGTCGGCGCTGCGGCAGAAGCTCGGCGCGGCGGTCGCGATCACGACCGTGCGCGGGGTGGGGTTCCGGGTGGAGCACGCCGATGCGTCGTAGGCTCATCGCCTCGTACCTGGTGATCGTCGGACTCGCGCTCGTCACGTTCACGGTGCCGGTCGGCATCCAGCTGAACGACCTGCTGCGCGATGGACAGCGCGAGGTGGCCCTGAGGGAGGCGCGCACGATCGCGGTCCTCCTCTCGACGGCGACGGAGGCGGACGACGCGACGGCCCGCGGCGCCCGGCTCGCACTCGTCCGGCTGCGCGACGAGATGGAGGATCAGACCGACGGTCGCGTCGAGCTGATCGGCGTCGATCGGCGACCCGCCCTCGGTCGCGAGGTCGCGGGGGTCGACGACGACGATTTCGACGCGGCCCTGTCGGGCGAGGAGAGCGTGCGATCGCTCGACGACTCCGTGCTCGGCGAGCGCGGTCTGCAGGTGACCGTCCCCGCGGTGACCGACGACGGATGGGTGGACGGCGCGGTGCGGGTCACCGTGCCGTCCGCGCCGGTCGACGCGCAGGTGCAGGGCGTGTGGCTCTTCCGACTCGGGGCCGGCGTGATCGTGCTCGTCCTGTCGGTGATCGCGAGCGCCGTCGTCGCGACGTCGCTGCTGCGGCCGCTCAGGCTGCTCGACGCCATGGCCGATCGCATCTCGCGCGGCGACGTGAGCGCCCGGGTGGATCTCGACGAGATGAGCACCTCCGAGGTGCGGCGTCTGGCGAGCACGTTGAACGACGGCACGCGGCGCATCGAGGTGCTGCTCACCGCGCAGCGCGCCTTCACCGCCGACGCGTCGCATCAGCTGCGGACGCCGCTCACCGCTCTGCGCCTGGGTCTCGAGAACCTCCACGACCGTCTCGACGACCCGGGCGACAAGGCGGCCGTCGATCGAGCCCTCAGCGAGTCAGGTCGTCTCAGCCGTCTCGTCTCCGACCTGCTCGAGCTGGCGCGGAGTCAGGCGTCGACGGCCACGCCGATGCGGGTCGACATCCGCGGTGTGCTCGACGAGCGGGCGGACATCTGGTCGTCGGCGGCGGAGGACGTCGGGGTGGCGATCGTCGTCGATCTGCCGGCTGGCGAGCTGCCGGTGCTCGCGACCCCGGGGCATCTGGAGCAGGCGCTCGACAACCTGATCGACAACGCGGTGCGGGCGAGTCCGGCGGGTGCGACGGTGACGCTCCGGGCGGCGCCGACGTCGGACGGGGTCGTCGTCGAGGTGAGCGACCAGGGCGGCGGCATGACGGCGGACGACCGCGCCCGGGCCTTCGACCGGTTCTGGAGCACGGCACCGGGCGGCTCGGGTCTCGGGCTCGCGATCGCCCGCGAGCTGGTCGAGCACGACGGCGGGTCGATCGGCCTGACCGACGCCCGGGGTGGCGGGCTCACCGCCGGGCTCCTCCTGAGGGGCGGCGGGTCGGACCTGCAGGAGGCGCACCAGGGTCCGACCGGGCGCCCGCCGCTCCGGTCGCGTGCGCGGTGAGCGGGGAGAGCCACGCACGAGTCGCGTCGGCCACGCCAGCTCGCCGCCGCAAAAGGGTGATCCCGTTACGGGTTGCGGCCGAATATGGAGTCTTTCTATGCACGGATTCCGTGCTTGAACTGGTCCATAGGCCATCTGCTGAGCGACGAGTTCGTTCGTGTTGCTCGCGTCGCTACAGGAGTACCTCGGTGATCGGACCACCGGTTACGCCGGGCTCGATGGCGACTGCCGGACGGTAGCGGGTGCCGTTGGTCGTGTCGCCATCCCATTCGTAGGCGAGGATCCGGAGTGTATTGAGATACCGCCCGATAAGCACGGACATAGGGAAAGGGCCGTGGAAGGCGAGATGCACTTCTGCTCGCCCGTGATCCGCGGCTAGTCGTTTAATCTGCTGGGCAATGGCCTGGCCTAGGCGGCCCGCTTCCCGTGGATCAATCCGATTCTTATTCGCGACGGAGATGATCTCTGCGGCGGCGTAGACTTTCGCGGATTCGCGTATCAGGCGCTGGAACGAAGAGAGGTCTGGATCAGCGGTAAGTGTCACAAAGACCGCGACTCTCTTCGTGGCATTGCTCGCCTCGATGACCTCGGTGGGGAGCGCCTTCACGTCGAGTTCTGTGACGCCCGGATCGTTGCTCGACGGTGTGGACTCCCAGGCGTTGTCCTGCACATCGAGAACCACAACGTCGCCGATCTTGGTTGCAGGCAATGCCGCGCCGAGCGCAAGTCCGATCGAAAGATGTCCGCCGCCGGAGATCCGCACGCGCTTCGCCCCTGCCGCGAATACTGCATCACCCGTGAGCGGGAGCGTCCTTTTAAGAAGTTCGAGGCCATCGGGTGACGGGAGCCTACCTTTGGTGGCCTCCTTGATCCGCATGTGAAGGTCGTCGTCGTCGTCGTCTACCGCGAATGGGGCGGGGCGGCTTTGGACTCGAATGGAGAAGTCCCGACCCTCTGCGCGGATCTCAGGTCGGCGTTGCTGTATGCGGTGCATGAGGAGGTCGCGAACGATTTCGAGCTCGCCGGACGGGTCAAGCAAGTTGGCCTGTTTCTTGTCGGCGAGACTTCGTGCTGGTGCAATTCGCAGCAGGCGGTCGGGCGCGTCGTAGTCGCATTTCGACTCGCTGTCCTCTCGTGCAACCTTATTGGCTATGCACAGGCTGAATGCGGGATCTTCGTCAAGCTGGAGCAGCCGGGGAAGTTCGCGTTCGCGCACGATCTCGCTGTTGACGATGTCCGGAGTCACAACGAGCACCCCTGCTGAAAGCCCTTCGGTGAGCGCCTGCTCGAGTCGGTCGGTGGTCGTGCCTGGACGGAGGTCGACGCGGTCTCTCCAAACGACGAGGCCCGCGGCCCTGAGTAGGTTTTCCAACGACTCCGCTGGCTCAGTCCCGTCGATCTGGCGGTACGAGATGAATACCGGCCCTTTACCGCGAACTGCGCCATCAGGAAGGGGGCCGAGGGAACTAAATCGTGATGCGGGAAGGGTCACGTCCGCATCACGAGTGACGGCTCGGCCGAGCCTCTGACGTCGCGCGATCAGGCCGAGGTACGCACCAGCGTGGCCGGGCGTGAAGACGAGGAGCGCGACAGGCCGGCCCGCGGCCTTGGCAGCGGCGCGCATTGCGTTGCGGTCGATTGTGCTCGGGCCAGACGGCGTGGGATGGCTGTGCCATTCACCGACGTAGCCAATTGGGTCATCCTCTGCTCTATCCGAGAGGAATTCTGCGAGGAGCTTGTTCGCTCGAACGTCGTCACGGACATATCGGTCCCTCGTCGCAACATCACTCTCAACTACGATCGCGTGAGTGACCACTACCTTGTCTGCATCGTGGTACCCGAGGAGGATGCCGCCGGTTTCGAGAGGCAATCGTTTCGCTGTTTGGGATGCGATTGTTTCGTCGGCGTTAGCACTTACGTCGATAATCGAAGAGGCGTGAGTCATTGGGGGATCCTTGCTGGGTCATCGAGGTTTCGCACTTCCCCTGAGGGGTGAACGGGGCGCTCGATAAGAAGACCGATGACGTGACGGACGGTCACGGATGCTGCCTCGACCGCGACGTGGGGTGGCGTCGGCGAGATCGGGCTGCCGCACCCGGCTTCGAACATTCGAGGCGGCTGCTGATCGACGACGCTCGAGACAGGCAATGCGTTGGCGCCCTTAAAAGGAGGGAGTATGTCGACGCGGTAGGTGGTGCCTTCGTTCTGAATCGAGGCGGACACGATTCGCTTCCGCGCGGACCTGGCCGCGACATGCAGAAGCGCGGTGGTGGCGAAGTCCGCGCTTGTATCCACGACGAGATCATGACTCGTCAGAAGTTCCATAGCGACGTCGCCCGACGAAACAGCTTTGTCGAGTTCATTGATGTTCTCCGCGGCGATCTCATGCCGGGAGACCAAGTACCGTTTGACCGCCACGACTTTTGGAAGCCCCACCATCTCAGGTCCTACAAGGTGGCGAATAAGGTTGCCGGGCATGACAATGTCGTCGTCAATGAGTGTTATGCGTCGGATGCCGGCACGCACGAGCATGTCTACGGTAAAAGAGCCAAGGGCGCCGACGCCGACGATCGCGACCCGCGCTTCGTGAAGCAGAGGCGCAACAAGACCTGCGCGGGCCGTTTTGGCGGCGATAGTGTCTGCGGTCGCGCGGAGGCACCGAACCGCAATTTTCCCGTCCTTAGTCGGCCATACCTCGAGGACAATCGTGCCGTCATGGGTGCCGCGGCGGTAGATGAGCACGACGATTTCGACGAAGTGGTTACGGATGCGGCGGTCGAGATCCACGTTAGGGGCAATGCGGGCAGTGACGTCTTGCCAAGATTTCGGCGGAACGTCTATGTCGCCGAGATCGGCGACATAGCCAAACCGGTCCTTGCCGTGCCTGGACGTCTTCGGCGGGCGTGTGCCGCTCCCGATCCGCATGGTGTTGTTGCCACTCGGGCGAAAGCGCACGAACCCATTGGGGTAGCCGGTGAGATCGTCGTAGAGATACAAGCGCTTGTCATCGGAGAACTGGAAGTATCGCTCGAGATCTAAATCCGGCCGATCATCGGGCCACCCCGCACGCGCCTGCTCAAACCAAGCAGTCACATGCGCGAGAAAAGCTGACGCTTCCGTCCACCACAGGTCGTCATGGTCGTCTTCAGCCACCAAGCAGAGTGCGCCATCCAGCTCCCGATGCCATGACCATTCGACGCTGTCCGGGTCGACGGGAACGACGCGCGGCGGCCGAAACGGAAAGCGAACCCCGAACGAGATCATGACCTCCGTCGACCCATCCGCATGTGCAATCATGCCTCGCCACCCGGTGTCGCTCTCGCGGAAGCCCACGCGAATTAGGCCTTCCTCGAAATGCTGACGACAGTATGCGATGTAGTCGTCATACTCGGCTGTCGTCATCCAAAGGTCCTTGCACCGGCGGGCACTACCCGCTCACCTGCGGAGATCGCGAACTCTCGCTTCGATCCGTCGTCGTTGAAGCCCCTCGGCATTGGGAAGACGGTTTCGTCATCGCCGTTCTTGCCAAGCAGCCTCTGGAACACCAGCGCAGCTTTGCCCTCGTCCTCCTCATCGAGCGCATCCTGTGCGTCAACGGCGGCGTCAAGGAATCGAGTCCGAGCTGCCTCGAGCTCATCATCGGTCGCGCGGATGCCGATGGATTGGCCGGGGAGCGTGGGGTCGCTGACTGCAGTGCCATAGGTGACGAAGTCCTCGATGATCTTGCTCACCTCATCGAGCGCCGAGGCGTAATACTCCGCGTGATCGCTTCCTGTCACGAGACCCGTGGCGAAGGCCTGGTACGCCGCGACCTCAAAGAAAAAGCCCCCCGGCTTCTTCTTCCCGAGAAGCGCGCGCCGGGTCTGGCGGAGCAGCTTCACTGTCGGGACGTAGAAACCGTCGTGTTCGGTGTTCATCTCAGTCGACAACGAAGTCAACATTTCCGGGTTGGTGCGCACCCACTGGTTGTCGTCGCCCTTCTGCGGGATCTCCCAAGTCTCGCCGTCCCAATGCGGGCGGGCCGGAACGGCGTCGACGTAGAGGTCGTAGTCAGGGAATGAGACCTGCAGACTTCGATCCTGTCGCTTGGTCCGTTGGTGTCCGTCGTCATCACGCCCGAACTCACCATGGAGGACGGTGAAGAACCGATCAAGAATCTCCTTTGACGTCACGTCGTTCGGGAGATCAGGGAGACGGACGAACACGTCAACGTCTTTCACGCGCTTGATGGACACGCTTCGCTTGTAGGAACCTATCAGCACCGGGTTAACCCCATACTCTGCGAGCTTCACATCAGCCGCGAGGGCATCACGGACCCGACGATGCGCCTCTGGCGCATTGGCTTTGTCGTCGCCGGGCTCGATGGAGCTCAACGCATCCTTGAACTGCTGTTTCAGATGGGCCATCTGTTGCACTCCGCTCTCAATCGGGTTGGTCTTATGAGTCTACGAAGGGGGTCCGACATTGAGACACGCCGCTCGGTGATGCCGACCCTCTCGATCTCATGGAACGCCCTAGTGATCGCCGATTCACAAGCCGACCGCCTTATCTCCTACTTCATGCTTCGTTTGACGTGGATGGCGAAACCGGCCGGTCAGCGTTTGCGTTCCCGGCCGAGTGACGTCGGCTGTTCAGCGGGGCCGCCGCCGTCTTGAAAATTGCTTATTCAGCCAGCGACCGAATTTTTATTCTGTGACGATCTCAGGGGCGATACCGGCTTTCTCGTCATCGTTCGAAATGAAGAACGGGTCGTGGGCTGCGAGGGCGGAAGGTCGTGGAGCCGGGGGTTGCTAAGTTGACTCGGGTGTCTTTGGACGCCTCTACTCGCGGACGCGGCGCTGGAAAGGCCTTGGTGGGCAAGATCGAATCTCTGAGCGCCGAGCGTGGCATTCGCACCCTCCGGTTGACAGTGCGTGCTGATCTTGCTGAGGCGCACGGACTATATCGGCATCTCGTCTACGAGCCCGTCCCTCCCCTCTCGACCTCGCCTTATGCGACCATCAACTCGCTAAGGTGCTGCGGAACTTCCGGTAGAAGAGCGGCCAGCGGGCGCCGCGCATCATCCCGTCGGACGCCGAACACGATTTCGAGTCTGGCGATCGCGTCCTGCACCTGGGGGAGGGCGAGGGAGGCGCCGTGCGCGTCTGCGGTGTCCCAGAGCTCGACAACGAAGACGGTGTCGGGCTAGTCGTCATTCACCCCGATCTCGTAGGCCCGGCATCCGGCGCCCGCGTGGCTCTCGTTGCGTTCGGTGAGGAGGGCGTCGAGTTCATCGCGCTTTCCGGGTGCGGCCCCGAGAATGCCGACGTTCACGAAGGTCATGTCGCGACTCGATCGCGGGTTCAGCCGGCGGCGATCTCGCGCAGCGTCGCCAGGTGGGCCGACCACGCCGTGCGGCCCTCAGCCGTGAGCTTGAGGGAGGTCCGTGGTCGCTTGCCGACGAGTCCCTTCTTGACGTGCACGAATCCGGCCGCCTCGAGCACGAGTAGAAGTCGGGGAGTCCACGTGGAGGACCGCTCCGGACGATCGTCGGCCGGGCCGTCTGCGAGAGTGCTGGCATGCTCTCTCCTCAGTCGCTGTCCGAAGGTGACCGTCGTCTCGTCGCAGCATGGGCTGCTGACTGCGCTGAGAGAGTCCTGCCTCTCTTCGAGGCCGAGGCTCCGGATGAAGACCGACCACGGGACGGGATCGCTCGAGCGCGTGCGTTCTCGCGAGGTGAACTGGATGCAGCGGGAGAGATACGGCGGCGCTTCGTCGCGGGGCGGGCCGCGCAGTCAGCCAGGTCGCCGGCGGGGAAGGCCGCTGCGTGGTCCGCGGGGCAGGTGGCTGCCGTAGCGCACATGGGCGCTCACGCTCTCGGCGCAGCCGCCTATGCAGCGAAAGCGGCCGAGCTGGCATCGCCGAGCGGAGGTGAGACCGAGGTCCGGTGGCAAGTGCAGCACATGAGCCGCTCGGTCCGGGCCGCACTCCACACCCTGCCGCTTCTCGGGGAGGACTCGTCCGGCCCTCTCGGTCCGGGGCTCCTGGCTTCCGGTGTGCTCGGAGAGACGATCCATGCTCTGCAGCGCACCCTCACAGACATCGAGCAGGACTGAGCTTCCCCTGTGGTCCTCTTGTGCAGGTCCCGAAGGGGATCGTGCACCGAGCCGTCCCCGCTGTCGCCAGCTGGCTCTTAGTCTCGAGGCATGAGCTCGTTCACCTGGCCGGGGTCGGCCCAGCAGGAGACCGCTCCGGTGGCCGTGATCCTTCCCGGCACGGGGTACACCGCTAAAGCGCCGTTGCTCTACTGGTCTGCTGTCCTGCTCTGTGAACAGGGGTGGCGTGTTCGGGCGGTCGAATGGGACGTGAATCCACAGGCGGCGGACGAATCACAGGCTGACGTCGAGCGTGAGTTGCAGCAGGCCGGCGATGCAGCGGGTGGCCGTGTCGATCTCGTCGTCGCCAAGTCGTTCGGCACCCTCGGCCTGCCGTGGGCAGTGGCACACGCTGTTCCGGGCGTGTGGCTCACGCCGGTCCTGACCGAGGCGGTGATCCTCGACGCGTTGGCTCAGGCATCGGCGGCCCATCTCGCCGTCGGAGGCAGTCGGGATCCACTGTGGTCACCTGCGATGCGCCTCCAGACAGATGCAGTCGTCCAGACGATGGAGGGTGCCGATCACAGCTTGCTCCTCGCCGATGATTGGCACGGCTCCCTGGATCTGCACAAGCAGCTCTACGAGGTCATCGCGGAGCATGCGAAGCGCGTCCGCTAGAGGATCGACGTCTCCTGCATCCGGTCGCCCGACGGTCGATCGTCATCCTGACGCTCTTCGGCATGTGGGCCTCGAACTTCCAGCTCGTCGGCGGTGGACCGGGGCTCACGTCCGGCTACGTGCCCTGCGCCACCGGTGGAGACGATCCCCGCTGCACGGAGGGCCGTCTGCCAGGAACTCGCGTTCGCCCGGTAGCCGAATCGTGCATCGGGCGTGCCACGAGGGCACGGTTGGCGCTGAGCCCTCGGCCCCTACCTCTGGACGGCGCGAACGGTCTCTCGGACGGCGTCCTCGACGAGGGCTTGGCGCGCGTCCGCGTCGTCCTGTTCCGACTCGTGCACGAAGGCCACGGAACCGCGCCGAGCTCCGACGTAGTCCACGATCCCGTGCTCGATCTGCGTGCGGAGCGCCTGCTCGTAGCCGTGCCGCTCGTACGTGCCGGCGGCGTCGCCCGCGACGGCGACGAGGTGGACGGTGAGCCTGCCGAGATTGCGCCGTGTGCCGCTCTCGTCGATGCTGAAGGCCCAACCGTTGATGAACACGCGATCGATCCAGCCCTTCAACAGCGCCGGCATCGACCACCAGTAGACGGGGAACACCAGGACGAGGTGGTCGGCGGCATCGAGCCGAAGCTGCTCACGGACGACGTCGGCGGGGGTCCCCCCGTCGCCGCGGTAGCAGGCCCGATCGGCGAGACCGAAGCGTGGGTCGAAGCCCTCAGCGGCGAGGTCGGCGACTGCGCCCTCGCCGGGTTGCAGTGCCTCGAGGATCTGCCGGGCGATGCCGGCGGTGAGGGAGGTCTGATCGGGGTGCGCGGTGACGATGAGGGTGTTCACGCACCCCAGTCAAGCGGACGCGGCTGGTCGCCCCGCCGCTCTGTCAGGGCAGCAGCAGCGACTCCAGTTCCCTTCGGTCGCCTCGGAAGGCGTTCATGTCGATGAACTCCTCATCACCGTCGTATCCGTCGAGTCGTTCGCGCGCGGACCACTGCCAGAAGGTCCAGTCGCGGTCGTCGGCGAGATGCGGCGAGGTGGCGACGGAGCGGAACCAGATGGGGTTGTCGGGGTAGTTCCCGGCGAGGTACCGCTCGTACCAGTCGCGGGTCGCGTAGAGCACAGCCGGTCGGCCGTAGTGCCGTTCGATGGCCAGCAGGAGCGGGTCGAGCACCTCCCGGACCGCGTCTGCCGGGGGAGGGGCGTCGCAGTACTCCGCGTAGCACTCGACGTCGACCACGACGGGCAGATCACCCCCGTTCCGGGAGACGGCGGCGATGACGTTGGCTGCCTGATCGGCTCCCGGGCTGTCGACGCTGAGGAAGTGGTACGCGCCGACGAGCAGGTCGGTGTCGTGTGCGTCGGCCCAGTTGTCGTCGAATCGGGGGTCCTGGTAGCTCGAGCCCTCCGTGGCTTTGATCCACGCGAAGTCGATGTCCTCCTCCGCCAGGACATCCCAGTCGATCGTGCCCTGGTAGGCGGACACATCGACGCCCTGCACCGGGTACCGGAGGGCCGCCGTGCGGGTGGGCCAGAGCGTTCCCGTCAGGAGGAGCGCGGCGACGACGAGCAGGGCGAGGGCGACCCCGGCGGCCGCGAGCACGACGCGGCGCCGCCGACGCGGTCGAGGAAGCGGGCGTGCTCTGGCTACCATCCAGGTCCTCCAATGCGGAGCCTCATTCGTTGTCGGATGCGACCTGCAGGTCATGCCACCCAGGAACCACGATGGTCTCATGACCTATCTGCACGGGATCGACGTCGCTGCTGAGCTTCGTGAGGTTCGGGATCATTGGACGCCGCGGGTCGTCGGGCAGGTGAACGACCAGTACGTGAAGGTCGCCAAGCTGCTCGGTGAGCTGGTCTGGCACGCCCACGATGCCGAGGACGAGATGTTCCTCGTCGTCTCGGGCCGCCTCCGGATCCAACTGCCTGACGACGAGGAGGTCGTACTCGGCCCGGGGCAGTTCCACGTCGTCCCGCGAGGGGTGCAGCACAACCCGATCGCGGACGAAGAGGTCGAGATCGTCCTGATCGAGACGGTCACGACGGCCCACACCGGCGACGTCGTCGTCGAGGGCACGGTTCCGGTCGAGAGGCAGATCGGCGACTTCCGCTGACCTCTGAGGCAGTGTGAACGGTGTGTCCGGTGGACGATCACGCAAAGGGCGGGCGTGAGTGGTGGGATCCGGGTGCGACGATGTGCGGGTGACTGATGCCATGGAACCCGCGCTCGTCCCGGAGCTGCTCGTCACCGATCTTGATCGAAGCATCGCCTTCTGGTGCGACCTCTGCGGTTTCACCATCAGCTATGCGCGACCGGACGAGCTGTTCGCGTACATCGTCCTCGGCTCGGCGCACATCATGCTCGAGCAGATCGGAGTCGGCAGGAACTGGGTCACGGGCCCTCTGCAGCGCCCCTTGGGTCGCGGAGCGAACTTCCAGGTCACGGTTCTCGACAGTGGCGCCTTGGCCACCAGGCTCCACGACGCCGGTGTCGAGCTCTTCATGCAGCTGGAGACGAAGTGGTACCGCGTCGGGGAGGAGGAGGCCGGCGTGCAGCAGTTCCTGGTCCAGGATCCAGACGGCTACCTGATCAGGTTCCAGTCTTCGGCGGGGCGTCGACGGGTCGCCCGGTAGACGATCGATCACCGGGAGGGTGCGACGACGGTGTGTCCGACTCGGCTGGTCCCTGGTGGCAGTCCGCCGGCCCTCATCTAGGAGGCGAAGAGGCGGAGCGCGTCGTCGCTGAGGGGGCGGTCGGCGAAGAGGAGCCGTACCGCATCCGGGTCGGGGTTCCCCTCGTCCGGGCCGCGCCACACGAGCTCGAGGCCCGCCCGCTGGGCCGCACGACGCGATCCCTCGTTGTGCTCGAGGAGGGACGCGACCATCGGCAGGTCGCGCCCCGTCGCGGACACCGCCTGTCGAGCCGCTGCGACGATCTCCTGCGCGTAGCCCCGGCCCCACGCCGATGGAGCCAGCCGGTAGTAGATGTTCCAGGCGAGGCCCCCGCGGAGGCTGGGGCCGCCCATGCCGACCAGCGCGCCCGTCGCCGTGTCCCGCGCGACCCAGACATCGACGCCGTTGACCTCCCATCCCGCCAGGTACCGATCGACCAGTTCGCGTGTCTGGGACGGCTCGGTGTGGCGTGCGGACGGGAGGTGCCTCCAGACCTCCGGGTCGGCGTGCAGGGCGTGGAGTTCCGGCAGATCTCGATCGGTCGGGCGGGAGAGCGTCAGACGCTCGGTCGGCGTCGCCTGGATCGGGTGGGTCATGTCCACCATTCTCCCCTGCGTCGTCGATCAGGATTCAGTCGCCGCAGATCCGACGATCATCGAGGTCTGGCCGAAATGCGAGACGGGCGCACGCCAGGGTCGACAGCGCAAAGTGCATGCGTTGTAATAGATCTCGGTAAGCGCGCTGGTTACGCGCCAGGAATGGACCGATTTCGGGATCGGCCATCCGCCCTCGACCGGCTACCGCGGCGATTCTGATCCTCGTCGCGTCGGCCGTCTGTCGATGTCGAGGGCGGGGCCGGCTTCGCGCACCCCTGCGCGGCGGCCCCGCCTGAAAGCACCGAAACCCGGATCTCCGCCCCTTTGCGCCACGACCGTGGCCGGGGGCTGGTGGTTCCATGGAGCGATGGCACCCGACTCAGACTCCGACGGCCGGACCGTGAGCTTCTCCATCGGACGAGACGAGATCGTGATCCGACACAAGTACGAAGTCGTGAGCATCGTCAACGACATCATGGTCGCGGCCTGGTTCGTGGTGGGCAGCATCCTCTTCTTCTCCGAGTCCACCACCATCACGGGTACGTGGCTTTTTCTGCTCGGCAGCATCCAGCTGATGATCCGACCCCTCATCAGACTCGCTCGTCGCATCCATCTGCAGCGTTCCGGCAGCGGCGCACCCGGAGACAGCGGACAGGATTTCTGACCTGCGACGGTCTGACGCATCCGACGGCCTGGCGCCTCCGACGGTTCCACTCTGGACTCGAGGCCAGGTGCGCCCGGTGCCGTCCGGAGTGGTCGGCGCCGACGTCAGCCGATGACCGGGCGGTCTCTACGGTGGTTGCATGCGTTCTCTCACCAAGCTCGACGAGTGGTCTGCGGCAGACGTCCTCCAGGTGTTCGCTCTGGCGGATGCGTACAGCGAGGGCCGTGGGCCGGTCAAGGAGGGGGCGGCGGTCATGTTCTTTCCGCCGAGCAGTCTGCGGACGAGAGCCACGTTCGAGCGCGGGGCGTCGCTGATGGGGCTCCAGCCGATCGTTCTCCCCGACACCACGCTCGACAAGCCGGAGTCTCTGGCCGATGTCGCCCGGTATCTGGACGCCTGGGTCGACATCATCGTGGCTCGGCACCCCGACCTCTCCGTCATCGAGGGCCTGGCGGCGGCTCACTCGCTGCCCGTCGTGAACGCGATGACCGACGTCAACCACCCATGCGAGGTGCTCTCCGACCTGTACTCCCTGCGCCGCAGGGGCGACATCTCAGAGCTCCGCTTCCTCTTCGTCGGCGCCGACGGCAACATCGCCAGGGCATGGCAGGAGGCCGCGAGGGTGCTGCAGTTGGATCTCATCCAGTGCTGCCCGGCTGAGCTCGCGACCCCGGGCGCTCTCTGGACGGATGACCTGGAAGCGGCCATCAGATCAGCGGACGTCGTCCTCACCGACGGTCCCGGGTCTCACGCCGAGCTCCTCGAGCCCTATCGGGTCACTGGGGCCCTTCTCGATCTCGCGCCGGCAGGGGTCCGCTTCGCTCCGTGCCCGCCGTTCGTCCGCGGCCGCGAGGTGAGTGCCGACGCCGTGTCGCACGCGGCCTTCGTCGGTCACGCGTTCAAGGCCCCGCTCCTCCCTGTGCAGCAGGCGGTCATGGCATTCTGCCTCGACCTCGGATGACGACGAGCCCCTGTAGTCGATCGATTGAGACAATGTCGGCATGGGGACCTTCGTGCTTCGACTCCTGGCGATCGCGGCATCCGGGCTGGCCGCGACATGGCTCGCGACGGGCGCCGAACAGATCTGCCCGGCGATCTATCCAGCACCTGAATCGTGCAGAGCCGGCGCGCGCATCGCCCCCGCCACAGTCGGGACCTTCATCATCCTCGCGTTTCTCGCCCTCACCATCGTTCTCGTCGCGCTCAAGAACGAACGTGCGATGAACGTCGTGGCGGTCACGCTCTTCGGACTGAGCTGCTCTGTCGTACCGCTCTGGACGCTCTTCGCGAGCGGGTTCGCCGCTGACGAGCGCGTCCTGATCATCGCGTCACTCGTCCTCCTCGTCGTGGCGATGACCGTCGCGACGGGGCTCGCCCTCCGAAGAGGGCGAAAGGAACGCATCTGATGGCCCGGCACCAAGGCGACTCGTTCATCGACCGTGGCCGGAATCAGGTCGGTTCCGTCATGAAGCCGATCTTGTTCCCGTCCAGATCCCGAAGCTCGAAAAACTCGACGGCCGCTTCCACACTGGCGCGGTGACGCCAGTGGATGCGGTCTGCTTCGACCTCGACGGCACGTTGTTCGATCACCAGGGTTCGGCACGTGCAGCGGTGGTCCGCTTCCTCCACTCACTCGACGTGGTCGCGTCGGAATCGACTATCGCTAGCTGGTTCGCCGCCGAAGAAAAGCACTACGAACGCTGGCGGGCGGGTGAGATCAGCTTCTCGGAGCAGCGCCGTCAGCGGTTGCGCTCGGTCCTCCCGCCGCTCGGGGTCGACGTCCCTCACAGCGACATCGAGATCGACGAGCTGTTCAGCGAGTACCTGCGGGCGTACGAGTCGGCTTGGCGGGCATTTCCCGATGCGCTGCCCCTCCTTCGGAGCCTGCGCGCGTCCGGTCACCGCATCGGATTGCTGACGAACGGGACGGAGGCTCAGCAGCTGGCGAAGCTCCGGCGGACAGGTCTCTTCGACGCCTTCGACGTCGTCTGCACGTCGGAGCGCATCGGCTTCGCGAAGCCCGACGCGAGGGCCTTCGCAGTTCTCGCCTCTGAACTGGGGGTCGAGCCGGCGGCGTGCCTCTTCGTCGGCGACGATCCGGTGAAGGACGCCGACGGAGCCAGGGCAGCGGGGATGCAGCCGCTCCTGGTCGACGACCACCGCAGCCGTGGGCTCCCGATCGGTGAGCTCGTCACGTCCTCGATCGCAGCATCCGAGGGAGCTCGATAGGAGTGCTCTGCGGAGGCAGGGCTACGGACAGGGCTGTACGGTGCTCGGTCGCACCGGGTACCGTGTGGCGCTCACCGTCGAGAGGAACCGCATGTCCGCATCGCGTCCGTCCCGCAGGAGCCGGCTCACCGTCCTGTCTCTCCGAGCGGCAGCGGCTGCCGTGACGGCCGTCGCGGCGGGGCTCACGACCGCGTGCACGACGAGCGACGACGACAGAGGGGCGAGCTCCCCGCCGACGAGCTCCGCGTCTGCTCCTGCGTCGGCAGGCGGTTCCGAGGCGGACGCGGACGGGGCGGAAGAGGATCTGGATGAGCTGCCGCTGCCTCGCGAAGACATCTCCGACTGGGCGGCCAGCGCACTCCCCGCGCCCGGTGCAGCAGGGCGGCTGGTGAATCAGAGTGGCTGGCTCAGCGACGGCACCTCGTCTCAGCTGATGGTGTCTGCACCGGAGGAGCCCCCGGGGCGATACGCGGTCGATGTGGCGTGCCTGGGTAGCGGAACGATCACGGTCCGCCTGCAGGAACCCGAAGACCCCGCGGCTCCCGGCTCCCCGGATGCGACATGCACGGACGAGACGATCAGCTTCGAATACGACAGCAGCCCGGACGCACCGCGTGTCAGTCTCGGCCTCTCCGGTGCCCCGACCGTCTACGCCGTGGCCATCGCTCCCGTCGAGGGGTGACCGCTGCTGCACGGACGCCGATCCGCCACGGAATCAGTCCGAGTCAGAACTGACGTGCGGCGACGTCCGGCCGCGTCGACGCGGCCAGCAGCTCACGGAGGTGGTCCGCGGTGACGGGGGCCCCAGGGTCGGACAGATAGTCCGCAATGAACCCATCGAGGTCGGCGGCGTAGATGGGCGTGTACGCCCCCGACTCGGGCTCTGCTCGCCACGATTCGGCCAGTGTCCCCCCGTCGACCGGCTCGAAGCCGAGGTCGTCGACGATCGCCGAGACCCGCTTCTTGGCATGATCCTCGTCGCCGTAGACCGCGAGGGCGGTGCGGGGAGTGGAGTGGGCCAGGGCGGGGATGTGGTGGAACAGGATGTTGTTGAAGGCCTTGGTCACGACGGCCCCGGGCAGCAGCTCGCGCTCCAACTCGGCCGTGTTGACCTCGAGCGAATCGAGGCGCGCGATCCGGCCGTCCCGGTGCGGGTAGTAGTTGCCCGTCGAGAGGACGGTCCTGCCGGAGAACGCCTCGCCAGGGAGCGCCTCATACGCGCCGAGTGGCACGGCCAGGACCGGCACCTCGCCGAACTCGATGGCTTCGCGGCTGTCGCCGGCCTGCGCCTGGGTCCCTAGTTCGTCGATCAGGCCACGCAGCGACTCCGGGCCTCGTGAGTTCGCGATCAGCACCTCGTAGCCGGCGGCGACGGCCAACCGGGCGATGCCGCTTCCGATGGCTCCGCTGCCGATGATTCCGATGCGCTTCATGTCTATCTCCTTCGTGTCGTGGTCGGTGCTGATGATGGGCAGGCGAACGTGCTGTCAGTTGCGGGGTCGCGCGGGCCGAGGAGGTTCCGGCGCCGCCCATCCCGTCCGTGTCAGAGCGGAGAGCGCCGCAGCCGAGGCATGGTCGGCGAGAGCGGCACCCTGCACCCAGCTCGTCGCCAGTGCGGCGAGGAACAGGTCACGTGGACGGATGTCGCTGCGCGCCAGACCATCTCGTTGGGCCGCCTCGAGGAACTCCGCCGTGGTCGTCACGAACCCCTCGCAGGTCGTGGCGAGGGGTGATGCACTCGTCGTGGTCGCCTCCCGCAGAGGTCCAGGAAGGCCCTCGAACGCCCCAGCCCACATGACGACGGCTCCGAGCCAGCCGTCGAGCGCCTCGGCGGTGCTGACGGACGCAGTTCGCAGGCGCTCGCGTCGAGCTATCAGCTCCTCGTCGCGGCCGGCCAGCAAAGCGGCCAGCAGTGCTTCGCGAGTCGGGAAATGACGGTAGAGCGTGCCCGCGCCGACACCTGCCTGCTTCGCGATCGCGTCCAGTGAGCCGCCGACTCCGTGCTCGGCGAAGTGCCTCTCGGCCGTCCCCAGGATGAGATCCCGGTTGCGTCGTGCATCAGCTCTGGGCTCGCGGGCCCTCGTGCTCACGTCACCGACCATGGAGATCCTCTGCTCTGACCGGAGACCTTCTCCGCATAGATCAGGAGACTATCTCCGTTTGCTGAGAATGCAAAGGATCCACTACGAAGTGTGCCGCCGGCGCATGATCGGAAGGGGTCGTCTCCGGCCGACAGGTAGGTGATCGTCGACCGACGCCTCAGGCCGTCAGGTGCTGCGTGATGCTGCCCTGCCCGTCGACGAGGGCGACGTCGGCGAGAGCGCCGTTGACCAACGGCATCTGCGGGGGTTGATGGCCGGTGTCGAAATCGAGGATGACGGGGATGTCGACGTCTCCCAGCGCTCGTCGCACGGCATCTTCCTGACTCAGTTCCGAGCTGTCCGGGCCGTTCGTGCGCCCGATCAAGACGCCCTCGGCGGCGTCGAACCATCCGGCCAGCCGAAGGGATCGGAGCATGCGCAGGACGGCGACCGAGTCGGAGCCCGCGGCCTCCAGGTAGACGAGGGTTCCTTCTGGGGCGTGTTCGAGGGCGAAACGGGGCACGTCTCCGTAGGGTGTACCCGCCAGGAGCGACACGGTCTCGAGGCATCCGCCGATGAGTCGCCCGCTCATGCTGACGTCATCTTCACCGTCGAGCGTGCGCCATCTGGTCGGGGTCTCGTACGCGCGGTCTCGATCGAGGGGCTCTTCGCTCCAGGCGGCCCAGGGGCGTGAGCGGCGACGCGGTGCGCTGCGTTGCTCGAACGAGCTCCCGGCCGGCATGCTCGCGACGTCTGTCCAGCGGTGGAATTCCGTCGGCAACTCCCATGGCTCGTCCATGAGGTTCGCACCGTGCATCGTCGCCAGCCCGGTGAGGGTGGTCAACGGCAGGAGCAGGGTGGAGATGTCCGACCAGCCGACGAACCAGGTCCGGGTCGACGCGAGGGCCGCCCAGTCGATGCCGTCGAGCAGCTCGACGGCCAGTTCACCTCCCCAGGGAGGCAGCACCGTGTCGCCGGAGCGGAAAGAGTCGTGGAGATCCACGATGCGATCGCCAGCGGATGCGGGAACGAGTCCGCCGATGGTGGCGTGATCCCGGACGTGCACATCGAGACCGCGGTCGGTCAGCGAGGCCACCGCTGCACGGAGACGCTCGTGGAGTTCGTCGGGGACCCCCATCGAAGGAGCGGGCACTTCGATGCGTCCTCCCGCCCGGAGCGGCGTGGGGTACGTGATGCCGGCCATCCGTCGACGCTAGCAAGGCGAAGAACGGATTCGGTGTCACGGCAGGTTCCGGAGCGAGCTCACGATGGCGCGGGCTCTCTAGAGTCGGCAGCCGGCGCCCGCGCCCGCGCCCCGCCCGACGGCCGAGCGGGGAGCGTACGCCGATCTAGTCGCGGAGGGGCGATCCCACGACGGTGAAGCGGTGTCCGCCGAAGGTGCCGTCGAGCAGGGGGCGGGCTCTGGCGATCGCGTCCTGCACCTGGGGGAGGGCGAGGGAGGCGCGGTGCGCCTCCGCCGAGTCCCAGAGCTCGACGACGAAGACGGTGTCGGGCTGATCGTCGTCCACCCCGACCTCGTAGGCCCGGCATCCGGCGCCCGTGAGGCTCTCGTTGCGCTCGGTGAGGAGGGCGACGAGTTCATCGCGCTTTCCGGGTGCGGCCCCGAGGGTGCCCACGTTCACGAAGGTCATGTCGCGAGGCTACCGCGGGCTCAGCCGGCGGCGATCTCGCGCAGCGTCGCCAGATGGGCGGCCCACGCCGTGCGGCCCTCCGCCGTGAGCTTGAGGGAGGTCCGTGGTCGCTTGCCGACGAACCCCTTCTTGACCTGCACGTAGCCGGCCGCCTCGAGCACGCTGACCTGCTTGCTGAGTGTCGAGTCGCTGACCTGCACGGCATCGCGGAGGTCGGCGAAGTCGAGCTGGTCCGCTGCCGCGAGGGCCGCGGTCATCGAGAAGCGCACGGGCTGGTGCAGGGTGTCCGACAGCCGGAGGCGCGGGTGCTGCTCGCTCATCGCCGAGCCGCCTTCGCCTCGTACGTCGCCGCACCCACGGAGAGTGCGAGCAGCGCGAGGGCCAGCAGGCTCGAGGCCAGCAGCGCCTCGCCCTGGGAGGTCGAGACGACGAGCATCGCGACGAGGTAGACCGCGAAGATGACGCCCATGTAGAGGCCCCACCGTCGCCCGAACCCGTTCTTGTGCGAGCGGAGGAACGCGAGCTGGAACGCGATGATCACCGCGATCCAGACGACGAGAGCGAGCATCGCGATCAGGTAGTTCGTGCCGGAGGTGAGACCCATGGCGAGGGTGCCGAGCGACAGGGTCGACCCGAGGGCCAGCAGCACGGCGACGGCGGGCCAGCTCGCGGTCGAGGTCGCCTGGCGGCCGGTCGCATCGGCGTCGGCGAGGAGGCGGCGGGCCTCGTCGGGTGTGGGGAGGGACGTGCTGTTCGTCATGGTGCTGATCCTCTCTGGGTGGGTGTTCGTGTTCTCATCATAGAAAGTACTTTCCAATGGTGCAAGCACTTTCTTACGAGACCTAGACGCTGTGCGGCCGTGTGGTCTCCGTGAGGAACTCCCGTTTTCGCGTGAGGAACCCGTAAGGGCCGTCCGACACGGCCGCATCCCGGTGTCTACTGACTCGCTGTGCCCACGACGGGCACCGGGTCCTGGTGGCCCGTCGATCCTTCTCTTGGAGTCGTAGTGCTCGACATCGTGTACGTGCTCGCCGTCATCGCTGTGTTCGCAGTGGTGTCCCTCGTCGCGAAGGGGGTCGAGAAGCTGTGATCGTCTTCAGCATCGGTGCGGTCGTACTGGCCGTCGCCGCACTCGCCTACCTCGTGTACGCGCTCGTGAAGCCCGAGCGGTTCTGATGGACACCCTCTTCGGCATCCTCCAGATCCTGACCGTCGTCGTCGTCCTGGTCGTCGTGTACCGCCCCCTCGGCGACCACATGGCCCGACTGTTCACCACTGCGAAGGACTCTCGCGTCGAACGCGGCTTCTACCGCCTGATCGGCGTCGACTCCGCCTCCGAGCAGACGTGGCCCGCCTACCTGCGCGGCGTCCTCGCCTTCTCGCTGATCGGCGTGCTGTTCGTCTACGCGATCCAGCGCCTCCAGGCGTTCCTGCCGTACTCGCTCGGCTTCCCCGCCGTGCCCGAGGGGCTGTCCTTCAACACCGCCGCCTCCTTCGTCACGAACACCAACTGGCAGTCGTACTCGCCCGACACGACCCTCGGGTACGCGGTCCAGCTCGGCGGTCTCGCCGTCCAGAACTTCGTCTCCGCGGCCGTCGGCATCGTGGTCGCCGTGGCCGTCATCCGCGGGCTCGCCCGCGCGAAGAGCGGCACGCTCGGCAACTTCTGGGTCGACCTGACCCGCACGCTCGTCCGCCTCCTCCTTCCGCTGGCCGTCGTCGCGGCCGTCGTGCTCGTCGCGGGCGGGGTCGTCCAGAACTTCGCCGGGTTCACCGACGTCACGACCCTGACCGGCGGGACCGCGACGATCCCCGGCGGGCCGGTCGCCTCGCAGGAGGCGATCAAGATGCTCGGCACGAACGGCGGCGGCTTCTTCAACGCCAACAGCTCCCACCCCTTCGAGAACCCCGCGCCCTGGACGAGCGTGTTCGAGATCCTGATGATGCTCGTCATCCCGTTCTCGCTGCCGCGCACCTTCGGCCGCATGGTCGGCTCGACGAAGCAGGGCGTCGCGATCGCGGCGGTCATGACGACGATCTTCGCCGTCTCGCTCAGCGCCATGACCTGGTTCGAGCTCCGCGGTGCCGGCACCGCGACACAGCTCGCCGGCGGCGCGATGGAGGGGAAGGAGGCGCGGTTCGGCATCTGGGGGTCGACCCTCTTCGGTTCCACCTCGACCCTCACCTCGACCGGTGCCGTCAACTCGATGCACGACTCGTACACCGCTCTCGGCGGCATGATGCCGATGATCAACATGATGCTCGGCGAGATCGCCCCCGGCGGCGTCGGATCGGGTCTCTACGGGATGCTCGTGCTCGCCGTCATCACGGTGTTCATCGCGGGTCTGCTCGTCGGCCGCACGCCGGAGTACCTCGGCAAGAAGATCGGGCCGCGCGAGATCAAGCTCGCCAGCCTGTACATCCTCGTCACGCCGACCATCGTGCTCGCCTTCACCGCGCTGAGCTTCGCGATCCCCGCGGTCCGCGCCGACGTCGAGGGCACGTCGATCTGGAACCCCGGCCTGCACGGCTTCAGCGAGGTCCTCTACGCCTTCACCTCGGCCGCGAACAACAACGGCTCGGCCTTCGCCGGCCTCACCGCGAACACCCCCTGGTTCAACACGACCCTCGGCGTCGCCATGCTGCTCGGCCGGTTCCTGCCGATCGTGCTCGTGCTCGCCCTCGCCGGCTCCTTCGCCGCGCAGGACAGGATCCCCGCGACCGCCGGGACCCTCCCCACCCACCGCCCGCAGTTCGTGGGCCTGCTCACCGGCGTCTCCGTGATCATCACCGCGCTGACCTACTTCCCCGTCCTCGCACTGGGACCGCTCGCTGAAGGGCTGCAGTAACCATGTCCACCATCACCGACACACCCGCCACCGTCGATCACGACCAGGAGGCTGCTCCGACGGACCGCGGCGGCGCCTTCAGCGCCGCCCAGCTCGTCGCGGCGCTGCCCGGCGCCCTGCGCAAGCTGGACCCCCGCGAGATGTGGCACAACCCGGTCATGTTCATCGTCGAGGTGGGCGCCGCCTACACGACGATCCTCGCGATCGCGGGTCTGTTCACCGGTCCGCAGTCCTCCGGCGGGTCGCCCGTCCCCGGCTCCTTCACCTGGGCCATCGCGATCTGGCTCTGGCTGACCGTCGTCTTCGCCAACCTCGCCGAGTCCGTCGCCGAGGGGCGCGGCAAGGCGCAGGCCGAGACCCTCAAGGCGACCCGCACGAGCACCACCGCCCAGCGCGTCCTCTCGTACGACGCGACGTCCGACGCCGGTGCCGAGCGCGCCTCCTCGGAGTCCGTGTCATCCGCCGACCTCACGCTCGGCGACACGGTCGTCGTGACCGCCGGCGAGCTGATCCCGGGCGACGGCGACATCGTCTGGGGCATCGCCAGCGTCGACGAGTCGGCGATCACGGGCGAGTCCGCCCCGGTGATCCGCGAGTCGGGCGGCGACCGCAGCGCCGTCACCGGCGGCACCCGCGTGCTGTCCGACCGGGTCGTCGTGCGCATCACGAGCAAGCCGGGCGAGACCTTCGTCGACCGGATGATCCGCCTCGTCGAGGGCGCCTCCCGACAGAAGACGCCCAACGAGATCGCGCTGAACATCCTGCTCGCGAGCCTCTCGATCGTCTTCGTCGTCGTGACCCTGACGCTGAACCCGATCGCCGGGTACAGCGACGCCTCCGTCAGCATCCCGGTGCTGATCGCCCTGCTGGTCTGCCTCATCCCGACGACGATCGGCGCGCTGCTGAGCGCGATCGGCATCGCCGGCATGGACCGCCTCGTGCAGCGCAACGTGCTCGCCATGTCGGGGCGCGCGGTCGAGGCCGCAGGCGACGTGACGACGCTGCTGCTCGACAAGACCGGCACCATCACCTACGGCAACCGCCAAGCCGCCGAGTTCACGCCCCTCGACGGCATCGCGCGGGCCGAGCTCGTCGACGCCGCGGCGCGGTCCTCCCTGGCCGACCCGACGCCCGAGGGCAAGTCGATCGTCGACCTCGCGCTGACGACGGGCTGGCTCGATGCCGGCGACCAGCAGGGGGAGATCGTGCCGTTCACCGCGCAGACCCGGATGTCGGGGCTCGATCTGCCCGACGGCACCCGGATCCGCAAGGGCGCCGGCAACTCGATCATCTCGTGGGTCGAGGAGGATCGCCGCCTCGCCTCGAGCGAGCACGACGAGCTCCAGGCCCGCATCGACGAGATCTCGAACGCCGGCGGTACACCGCTGGTGGTCGCGATGAAGACGACCACGGCCGATGCCCGTGTGCTCGGCGTGGTCTACCTGAAGGACGTCGTCAAGACCGGCCTGCGCGAGCGCTTCGCGGAGCTGCGGTCCATGGGCATCCGCACCGTGATGATCACGGGCGACAACCCGCTCACGGCCAAGGCGATCGCGGCCGAGGCCGGTGTCGACGACTACCTCGCCGAGGCCACCCCCGAGGACAAGCTCGCGCTGATCCGCCGGGAGCAGGAAGGAGGCGCGCTCGTCGCCATGACCGGCGACGGCACCAACGACGCCCCCGCGCTGGCCCAGGCCGACGTCGGCGTCGCCATGAACACCGGCACGTCGGCCGCCAAGGAGGCCGGCAACATGGTCGACCTCGACAGCGACCCGACGAAGCTGATCGACATCGTCCGGATCGGCAAGCAGCTGCTCATCACCCGCGGCGCCCTCACCACGTTCTCGATCGCCAACGACATCGCGAAGTACTTCGCGATAATCCCGGCCATGTTCGCCGGGGTGTTCCCCGGGCTCGGGCTGCTCAACCTCATGCAGCTCAGCTCGCCGGCCTCCGCGATCCTGTCGGCGATCGTCTTCAACGCGCTGGTCATCGTCGTGCTCATCCCGCTCGCCCTGCGGGGTGTGAAGTACCGCGCAGCGTCGGCCTCGTCGATCCTGTCGCGCAACCTCCTCGTCTACGGACTCGGCGGCGTCGTCGCCCCGTTCGTCGGCATCAAGCTCATCGACCTCGTCGTCAGCGTCATCCCCGGCTTCTAGCCGGCGACCGGAACCGGGAAAGAGACCATGAACACACGCACCCTCCTCCGCCAGCACGGCGTCGCCCTCCGTGCGATGCTCGTCTTCACCCTCGTGCTCGGCGTGGCCTACACGGCCGTCATCACCGGCGTCGGACAGCTCGCCTTCGGCGGCAAGGCCGACGGATCCGCCGTCGCGCTCGACGGCGAGACCGTCGGCTCGTCCCTGATCGGGCAGTCGTTCACCGACGCCGACGGGGCCGCCCTGCCGGAGTGGTTCCAGTCACGGCCTTCCGCAGCGGGCGACGGCTACGACGCCTCCGCCTCGAGCGGCAGCAACTACGGACCCGAGAACGAGGACCTCATCGCCGCGATCGACGAACGCCGTGCCGCGATCGCCGCGAGCGACGGCGTCGCCCCGGAGGACGTCCCCGTCGACGCGCTCACCGCCTCCTCGTCCGGGCTCGACCCGCACATCAGCCCGGAGTACGCGCAAATCCAGATCGAACGCGTCGCCGCGGCGCGCGATCTGCCCTTGGCGGACGTCGAGGCCCTGGTGGCGGAGCACACCCGGGGCCGCGACCTCGGCTACCTCGGCGAGCCCACCGTGAACGTGCTCGAGCTGAACACGGCCCTGGCCGCGACGTCACGCTGACGCCGTCGAGCGGAGCGGCTCCGTCGAGCGGGGCGACGCCGGGTGCCGCCCGGTGCCGCCCCGAAAGGCGATCCCGCCGCCTGCGACCCCGCCGACGACGACTTCGCTGCTCGAGGTGGCGGCCCTCCGGCCGCTAGCTGGTGGGGACCACATCCCAGTGCTCGCGGATGAGTCCGCCGTCGACGCGGAACAGGTCGGCTGCGAGCAGCGGGTCGCCGGGCTTCGCGCCGACCGCCTGGGAGAAGGTCCAGACGATGTCGCCGTCGGAGAGCGAGATGACGGACTGCTGCGCCGGGAACTGCGCACCGCTGCCGAACAGCTGCTTCAGCGCTGCCGTCCCGTTCGGAGCGACCGGGTTGTGCTGCAGGTACGCGGGGTCGAAGGCCCGGTCGAGGATCGAGGCGTCCTGGTCGCGGAACAGCGTGTCGTACGCCGACACCGCGAGGATGCGGTTGCGTTCCTCCTGACGTTCCGACGGTGCGGCGGTCGGACGTGCCGGCCGGTACAGATCGCTGAACATGGTGTTCGTGTTCCCGCTCGCCGGTGTGCCGGTCGGAACGGGCTGCTCGAGCGACCAGTGCTCGACGATCCGGCCGTGCTGGAGGCGGAACAGATCGACGGCGGCGTCACCGCTCCGTTCGTCGCGGGGGTCCGACGTGATCTGCCAGTGCACCGCGACGAGGTCGCCGTCGGCTGCGACGCGCTTGATCACCGCCTGGGCACCGGGAACGCGGGCGCGGTCCGCCGCGAACCGGGCCAGGAGTCCTTCGGGCCCCGCGGCGGTCCCTGCTCCGCGTGCGACCGCGCTCGGCGAGACGAACCGAGCCGCGAGCTGCTGGGAGGACCTGCTGTCGGGGTCGCCGAAGGTCTTCGTGAGGAGCATCCGCACGGTGCAGGCGTTGCGCTGTTCGGTGCGGGTGTCCGCACGGTCTGCGGCGACCGTCACGCTCGCCTCCGGTCGGTCGCCGGGAGCAGCTGCTGCCGGTGTGGCGACGCCGACTCCGGTGAGGAGGGCGACTCCGGCGAGGACGGCCGTGCCGCGGGCGAGGCGGGCACGACGGGCGGTGGAGATGGTGGGCACGAGTACTCCTTCGATGGTGAGCGATCGGGATCGCAGCATCGCAGAGAACTCTCCCCAGCGGAGGTACGCACTTTTTTGTAAGTTGCTTACATGGATGTCGGAATCGTGGAACCGCCCGCACCGCCCGCGCATGATCGGGGTGCCCCGGCGCGCTTCCCTGCGGCGTGTCCTTCGCGAGTCGTGCTCACACATGTCACGAGCCGGTGGGGCGTGCTCGTGCTCCTGGCGCTCGAGCAGGGTGGCATGCGGTGGGGCGAACTGCGGCGCACGATCGAGGGGATCAGCGAGAAGATGCTCGCCTCCACCTTGCGGACGCTGGAGCACGACGGGATCGTGAACCGGGTCGCCCAGCCCACGATCCCGCCCCGGGTGGATTACTCGCTCACCGAGAGCGGCGCCGAACTGGCCGCGCGACTCGTCCCCCTCATGGACTGGATCGTCGAGCACGCCGACACGATCGTCGATCGATCCTCCGTCGACTGACACCCGTCGCCTCCGATCTCTATCCGATCAGGGCCTCGGACTCCGACCACAGGCGCCGGGCCGCGTCGGGGTCGAGGGCGTGACGCACGACGCCGTGGATCCCGTCGACGATGTCGTCGACGACGTCCGCCGGGCCGCAGTCCTCCCAGTACGCCGGGGCGCCGACACCGAGCTCCGCTCGAGTGGCGACGAACACCGACGTCGCGGCGCCCTGCTCGACCGTCTTGACGCCGTCGGAGTAGCGGACCTTCATCTCGGCCAGCACCGCAGGGTCCCAGTGGCGTTGCAGCCCGGTCCAGATCCCCCCGGGCATCACCGCCGCGGCCGTTATGCCGTCGTCGCGCCACCTGCGCGTGGCCTCGATGCCGAAGAGCACGTTCGCCGTCTTGGACTGCCCGTAGGCCAGCCCAGCGTCGTACGGGGTGCGGCGGAAGTGCATGTCGTCGAAGCGGATCCCGCTCGCGCCGTGGCCGCTCGACGACAAGGAGATGATGCGCGCTCCGTCGGCGCTGGCCAGCGCCCCGTGAAGACCCGTCGCCAGGGCGAAGTGCCCGAGGTGGTTGACGCCGAAGTGCCATTCGTGCCCCCTGGCGGTGCGCCGCTCGGGGACGTGCATGACGCCGGCGTTGGCCACCAGCAGGTGCAGAGGCCCCGACCACGCCCCGGCCAACCGCGTCACGGAGTCGAGGTCGGCGAGATCGAGCTCCATCACGCGGAGGTCCGCTGCCGGGTTCCGTGCCCTGATCTCGTCGGCCGTGCTCCGGCCGGCGTCGACATCACGGACCGCGAGGACGACCGTGGCACCGGCCTCGGCGAGAGCCCGCACCGTCTCGACGCCGATGCCCGAGCTGGCGCCGGTGACCAGGGCGTTCCGCCCATGCAGATCGATCCCCTCGATCACGTCGTGGGCGGTCGAGGACTCCCCGAACCTCGGGGTGTCCGGGTCGGCCGGGTCGACGGTCATGCGAGTCGAGTCGCGGTGATGCCGCCGTCGACGTCGACGGTGCTGCCGTGCACGAACACCGCCTCGTCCGAGACGAGCCAGCGCACCGCGAAGGCGACGTCGACGGGGCGGACGGGTCGGCCCGCGACGGTGCCCGCCGTCATCGCCGCGAGGACGTCGGCGCTCTCGGCGTTGCCGGGTGTGCTCGTCGCGCCGGGGGCCACGGTCGTGACGCCCACGCCGGAGGGTCCGAACTCGGCCGACCAGGTGCGGGTCATCTGCTCGAGGGCGGCCTTCGAGGCGGTGTAGGCGGCGCCGAAGGGGACCCCGACGCGAGACATCCACGAGCCGATGTTGACGATCGCACCTCCGCCGCGCGCGACCATCGCGGGGGCGAGGGCGGCGACGAGGATGTGCGGCGCACGGACGTTGACCGCCAGCACGGCGTCGAGATCGGCGTCGGCGAGGTCGGCGGTGGGGCCCGCGGGGTAGATGCCGGCATTGTTGACGATGACGTCGACGCGCCCGCCGAGAGCGGACTCGGCTTCTGCGGCGATGCGGCGCACCTCCGACGCGCTTCCGCCGAGGTCGCCGACGACGGCGTGGGCGCGCCCGCCCGCATCGGTGATGACGCGCACGACGGCGTCGGCGCGGTCGGCATCGCGCCCGTTCACGACGACCTCGGCTCCGGAGGCGGCGAGCACGCGGGCGATCGCCTCGCCGATGCCGCTGGTCGAGCCGGTGACCAGGGCGGTCCTGCCGGCGAGGCGGGAATCGACGGCCAGGGTCTGCAGTTCTTCTTCATTGGACTTCATGGTCCATTACTAGCACACGAATGGACTGAATGGTCCAAGAGAGTAGGATCGCCGAGTGGACGAGACGAAGCTCACCGAGCGCGGCAGGGCGACCCGGCAACGGATCATCGAGGCGACGGGGGAGCAGATCCTCGCATCGGGCATCGGCGGGACGACCCTCGACACCGTCCGGGCCGCGACGCTGACGAGCAAGAGTCAGCTGTTCCACTACTTCCCCGGCGGCAAAGCCGAGCTGGTGCGCGAGGTCGCGGCGTGGGAGGGCGCCCAGCTGCTCGAAGCGCAGCAGCCGCACATCGACGACCTCGGCTCGTGGCAGTCGTGGATCGCCTGGCGGCAGGCCCTCGTCGACTACTACCTCGGCCTCGGTCGATGGGCGTGTCCGATCGGATCACTCGCGACGCAGGCGGCCATGACCGACCCCGAGCTCGAACGGGTCATCGCCGAGAGCATGGGCGCATGGCGCGACCTGCTCGCCGCGGGAGTCCGCAAGATGCAGTCGACGGGTGACGTCGACGCGGACGCCGACCCCGACCGCATCGCCATGGTGATCCTCGCCGCGGTGCAGGGCGGTCTCGTGATGAGTCAGCCGCTGCGCTCGTCCTGGCCGCTCGAGGCGGCACTCGACTCGGCGCTCGACCCGCTGCACCACGTGCGCGTCTGACCTCCGGATCGGCCCGTCCGTCCGGTCGTCCTGCTGCGGCGCGGACGGTCCGGGGATCGCCGCCGAGACGCGTTCACAGCGTCATGCCGAGCACCCTGCGCACGGCGACGGGTCCGCCGTGGTCGTCCTCTCGTCGAGTCATCCCGATCTTCTGCGCGACCCTCTCGGAGGCGGTGTTGTCGGGATGGATGATCGCGACGAGTTCGGTGGCGTCGAGCTCGACACGGGCGAAGTCCCGGCAGGCGGCTGCCGCCTCCGTCGCGTAGCCCCGTCCTTGAAGCGTCGCGCGCACGTGGTAGCCGACTTCGAGCATCGGGACGCCGTTGACGTCCTGCCAGGTCAGCCCGCAGTCGCCGACGAACAGCCCTGCATGCGTCTCGACGATCCAGAGACCGAAGCCGTGCGCGGCGTAGTTGTCCTCGTTCCAGGCGATCCATCGCGCCGCATCGTCGCGACTCTTCGGTGCCGGGTAGAACTCCATGACCCTCGGGTCGCCGAGCAGATCAGCCATGTCGTCGAGGTCTGCCGGGGTCATCTCGCGGAATCGGAGCCGCGCGGAGGGGGCGGGAAGCATCCCCGCACCGTATCCCGCTCGGCGACGATGTCGCGGTGGCCGGAGCTGACCGGACCTGCAGGAGGCGCGGTCCGGGTTCTCCAGGCCCGCGCCTCCTCGTCGATGGTCAGCTCGACACGACGGTCGTCGCCGACGCCTTCAGGCTCAGACGAGGCTCAACAGCATCGTGTCCGAGTCGCCGTTCCGTCCGACGACCCGGAATCCCGCGCGCTCGTACAGACGTCGTGCGCCGTTGCCGTCCTCGACGCTCAGGCTGATGCCGGGGAGGCCCCGGGCCGACGCCAGGGCGATCAGCTCCGAGAGCAGGTCGCGCCCGAGGCCCTGGCCACGGAATCCCTGGAAGGTCGTCAGGCTCAGTTCCGGAGTGTCGGCATCGACGAATCCGTAGCCGGGGTCGTCCTCCGGCAGGAAGACGACCCAGCCGACGGCCCGTGCGATGTCCCCGTCGAAGTCGACGAGCCCGAAGTCGCCTTCTGCGGGGAAGCCCGTGTAGTAATGCGCGATCGCGTCGGCGGCGTCCAGGTCGTCGAAGGTGAACCGGGTCGTGTTCCAGTTCATGTTCGCGAGGGTCGCTTCCCGGAGGAGCGCCCGGTCGGCGTGCGTGAGAGGTCGGCGGGTCATGCCTCGACGGTACGCCGGGGGTCAGCCCCGGCGGAGCAGACGGGCGGGAGGCGCGTCGGAGTCCACGATGGCGCCCGCCACCCAGGTCCCCGCGACGGCGCCCATCAGCGACGCGCCGTCGAACGCCGACACCGGGTTGCGGTGCCGCAGCGCCGACGCGTCGACCGTGAACGGCGTCTCGGGTGCGAACGCGACGAGGTCCGCCGCCCCGCCGACGGTGATCGAGCCCTTCGAGGCAGCAACCGCACTGAGCCCGACGAGCGCGGCCGTCCCCGACGACATCCAGCCGACCACCGTCTCGAGCGCGATGCCCCGGGCCCGAGCACCCGTCCACACCGCCCGGAAGCTCACCTCGAGACCGGCGATGCCGCCCCAGGCGAGGTCGAACGAACCGTCGCCGGCGAACTTCAACGCCGCCGTCGAGGGGGAGTGGTCGGATGCGACGATGTCGATCGTCCCGTCGACCAGCGCCTCCCAGAGCAGTTCGCGGTTCTGCTCGTCGCGGATCGGCGGGCAGCACTTGTACTGCGTCTCGCCGTCGCCGATCGAGCCCGCGTCGAAGGTCAGGTAGTGCGGGCACGTCTCGACCGTCAACCGCAGACCCTCGGCCTTGGCCGCCCGGATCGCCGGCAGCGCCGACGCCGACGACAGGTGCAGCACGTGCGCCCGCCCGCCGGTCTCCCGCAGCGCCTCGATCACGTGGTCGATGGCGGTCTGCTCGACCGCCTCGGGGCGCGACCGGACGAAGTCGTCGTACACCGCGCCTCCTGCGGTGATCTCGAGCGAGGCCGCAGCGGCGTCGAGCTGCCCCGGGTCCTCCGCGTGGACGATCAGCAGACCGTCGAAGGCCGTCAGCTCGCGCAGGGCCTCGAACAGCTGCGCTGTCGACAGGTGAGGGAACTCGTCGACGCCCGACGGCGAGAGGAACGCCTTGAAGCCGAACACCCCGGCCTCGTGCAGCGCTCGCAGATCGCCGGTGCCGAGGTTCGACGGGATGACGCCGCCCCAGAAGCCGACGTCGACGACCGACTGCGCGGCGGCGGCGGCACGCTTCAGATCGAGCGCCTCGACCGTCACCGTCGGCGGGATGCTGTTCAGCGGCATGTCGACGATCGTCGTCACACCGCCGGCCGCGGCGGCGCGGGTGGCCGACGCGAAGCCCTCCCACTCGGTGCGACCGGGCTCGTTCACATGCACGTGGGTGTCGACCATGCCGGGCAGCAGCACCTGGTCGGGCGGCAGCAGACGGTCGTCGTCGACGCCGGTCGTGGCGAAGGGCGCATCGACGGGACCGATCGCGGCGACGACGCCGTCGCGCACGGCCACCGCGGCAGCCCGCCAAGCGCCGTCGACGAGCACCCGCTCGGCGCGCAGCACGAGATCGAAGGGAGCGGAGGCGAGCGGCTCAGGCACGGGTGCCCTCCGCGGTCGGGGCGACCCGCGCCTCCTCGACGGCGGTCCCGGGCGAGGCGGTCCCGGGCGCGGCGGTCTCGGCGGCCGCAGCGGCCTCCGCCTCCTCCGCCTCGAGCTCCTTGCGGCGCTTCCGCAGCAGGTGACCGGCGAGGGCGACCAGCAGCGTCAGCCCGCCGGCCGCCCCCATGCCGATGCCGATGTGCACCTGCAGCAGCAGGGCCCCGACCCCCGCGCCGATCAGGATCATCAGCACCGCGAGCACCCGCCGCGGGAAGTTCTTGCCCGTGCCGCCGGCCAGCTTCGACTCCGATGCGAGCCCCACGATGGTCGACGTGACGACGACGGTGGTGACGTCGGCGACTGCGAGCTTGCGTGCCGCCGCGGCCTGCAGACCCATCGCCGCACCGAGCAGCCCGGTGATGGTGAACGCCCACGGCGACCCCTCGACCGGCAGCACGACGAAGCACGACACCCCGAGGCCGAGCAGCACCGTGCCGGTCACCGAGAACGCGATCGTGCTGCGACCCGACCAGCCCGCGCGAGCCGAGCGCAGCATCGCCCCGCCGATCGCGGCGCCGATCATGAACGCGACGAGCGCGACGATCGGACCAACGATCGGCAGCCCGTCGGCCTGCGCGATCGCCATGCCCAGGATCACCACGTTGCCGGTCATGTTCGCCGTGAACACCCGGTCGAGACCGAGGTAGCCGACGGCGTCGATGATGCCGGTCGTGAACGTCAGCGCGAGCATCATGAACAGGTGCATGCGCGCCTGATCGGCACGGAACTTCTTCACGGGGGTCCTTTCGTCACGGCACGGTGGTCCGATTCTTCCAGCCGAGGAGGCGCGGGTCGGCATGATCCGCCCGTCGCGCGGGTCGGACGCCGGGCTCGGGCCCTGTGGGGGGATCAGCCGGCGCGGTACTCGTGCGCCCAGCCGCCGGGCCCGAGCGACCACTCCCGGCGCCGGCTCGCCGTGTCGGGCGCGCTGACCCAGAAGGTGAGGCGGGTCGGGCGGACGACGAAGCCGGTCCAGCCCGCCGGCTGCTCGAACCCGTCGGCGTGCTCGCGTTCGAAGGCGTCCCAGCGTCGGCGACGCTCGTCGAGGGGGAGGGCCGCGAACTCGTGCGAGTTCAGCCAGGCGAGCTGCTGCAGGTAGGGCGAGCGGGCCGCGTAGGCGCCGGCGAGGGCCGCGTCGTCGGCGGTCTCCGCCCGACCCCGCACCACCAGCTGCCGCGTGAAGCCGGGCCAGAGCACGGTCATCGCCACGAGGGGCCTGGCCGTGATCTGCTCGACCTTGCGACTCGCCACGTCGGTGTGGAAAGCGAAGCCGTCGCGGTCGAACGAGCTCAGCAGCACGGTGCGGGCGTCCGGTGCGCCGTCGACGTCGACCGTCGAGAGGGTCACCTGCGGGCGCTCGGGGTCGTCGTTCGGCGGCAGCCACTCGGCGGCGAGCTCCCAGGCCTCGGCGGGCAGCGGGTGGCTCGCGGTGCCGGTCACGCGCCGAAGCCGACGGGCCCGCGCGCCGGCAGGTGGCGGAACCGCGCGATCTCGGCGAGCGACGCGACGCCCTTGCGCAGCGCCGTCTCGTAGAGCTCGGCGCCCCACTCGGCCGTCGCGCCGCTCGCGTCGCCGACCACGCCGGCCGGGCCGAAGTCGTCGCTCAGCCAGCCGAAGTGCACCGGCCCGCCGTTGAACTTCACGTAGTCGAGGTCGATCATGTGGTCGGGGATCCACCGGGCGGCCTGCGTCATGTCGACCAGGTCGGGCCGCAGGTGCAGGAGCATCGACGTCTCGCTGTGCCCGCCGTGCACGCCGAAGCCGTGCTCGTCGGGCCCGTTGACGCCGTCGCCGGGTGCCATGCCGGTGCCCATCAGGAACGTCCGCAGCCCGAAGCGGCGCCGCAGCTCGCGCAGGGCGACCTGCAGCAGGGCGATGTTGCCGCCGTGCCCGTTGTAGAAGACGAGGGTGCGCGCCGGGGTCGCGGCGACGGATCGGCCGATGTCGACCACGGTCTGCAGCAGCGTCTCGGCGGTCAGCCACATCGTGCCCGGCGCCCAGTGGTGCTCGTCCGACTTCGTGTAGGCGAGCGACGGCAGCAGCCAGACGTCCTGCCCGCCTGCCGCCGCCCCCTCGACCACGGCTCGGCCGATCATGTCGGCCATCAGCCAGTCGGTGGCGAGTGGCAGATGCGGCCCGTGGTGCTCGATCGCGCCCGTCGGCAGCACGATGATGCTGTCCTCGGTCAGCGCGGCCGCCGCGGCCGGCCCGCTCAGCTCGATCAGGTCGCGCGAGCGCCGACCGGGCGCCGAGGAGGCGCGGGTGACGTCGTCGAGGCGGCTCACGAGACCTTCACCCCCGTGTCGATGCCGAGGCGTCCGGTGGGCACGGCGTGCCCGCCCTTCACGCCGGTGTCGGGGCCGCCGACGGTCGCGGGGTCGACGAGTTTGCCCGGGTTGAGCAGCCCCTCGGGGTCGGTGGACGCCGCCAGCTCGCGGGTGCGCGCCGGCTCGAAGTCGACGAACCACTGGTGCGGGTTGTGATACCCGACACCGAGCGCCTTGAGCTTCGCGAAGCCCGCGTAGACGTCGGCGGCGGTCGTGTAGACGCCGGCCAACATGCCGATCGGCCGACCGTGCTGCGACTCGATGTGCAGCATCCCGCCCTCGTAGACGGCGTGCACCTCGTCGATGCGGTCGACCAGGGCGTCACCCGAGACCTCGACATGGAAGTACCGGTCGGGGTAGGCCTTCTGCAGCCACTCGATCGGGTGGTTGTACGACATCATGCTGATCTTCATCGAGGTCTGCGCGCCCTCGCGGACGTCCTCGACGCGGCCCCCCGCCTCCTCGACCATCCGCGTGGCGAGCTCGACCGTGGCGACGTCGAGGATGGCGCGGAGGCTCACCCGCCCGGCCGGGATGCCGGGGTCGGCGGGCAGGGCGTCGGCCAGGGTCGGCAGATCGGCGCTGACCAGCCGCGGCGTGGGCTCGAGGTCGGCGAACGGGCGGATCAGGCTCAGAGCCTGCTCGAACGTGTCGAAGCTGGCGAAGAAGCCGCGCCAGTCCTGCAACGGCTCGAGCCGGACGGTGGCGCGCGCGATGATGCCGGCCGTGCCGTAGTTGTGGACGTAGGGCTGGGCGTCGTCGCCCTCGACGTGCACGAGTCGCGCCTCGGGGGAGGCGTGCACGACGTCGAGCGCCGTGACGAAGCCCGAGCTGTTCGACCCGTGCTTGATCGACCCGGTGCCGCCCGAGCCGCCCGACAGGAACCCGCCGAGCGACGACTGCGCGGTCGACGGGTACATCAGGATCTGCTGACCCGTCTTGTTCGCGGCCTGCTCGAGGGCGACCATCGTCGCACCCGCCTCGGCGGTGATGACGCCGTCGCCGACCTCGACGATCGCCTTGGCGCGCGTCATGTCGAGCACGAGCCCGCCCGACATCGGGATCGCCTGGCCGTAGTTGCCGGTGCCCTTGCCTCGCGGGGTGACGGGCACGCCGTGACGCACCGCCGCGGCGACGACCTCGGCGATCTGCTCGGCGCTCGCCGGGTAGGCGACCAGGTCGGCGAGACCGAGCGGCAGCTGCTCGCTGATCACGGGCGAGAGCCGCGAGCCGTCGAGCGACGCCTTCTCGCGGGCGGCGAGCTCGACCGAGACTCCGCGCTCGCCGAGCAGGGTGCGGAGCTCGCCCTCGAGGGCGACCAGCGCCTCCTGGGCTGCCGGGGGACGGATGTCGTTCATGGTGCGTCCTGTCTGAAGAAGGAGGGGAGGGGGCCCGGCTCGCACCGGGCCCCCGGGTGATCAGAAGCCGAGGCTGATCGAGTCGTCCAGGAACTCGTTCGTGTACAGGTCGGACGGCACCAGGCCCTCCTTCAGCGTCGAGCCCTGCTTCTCGAAGATCTCGGTGTCGAGGTCGATGACCGTCTGCATGCGCTCCTCGTCCATGTCGCCGACGTAGCCGTTGTCGCCGTCGGTCGCGATCTTCAGCTCCTTCATCTTGTCGACGGCGTACGCGGCGACGTCCTCGTCGTAGACCCAGCCGGTGTCGTACTGGTCGACCAGGTCGACGATCTTCTCGTTCGTCGCGTCGGGCGAGGCGAAGTAGTCGACGTCGGCCTGCTGCAGCACGGGCACGAGCTTCTCGAGGCAGGGGCTGAGCTCCTCGAGGTCGCCGGTGCGCACCGACATCGCCTCGGGGTAGATGGGGTAGCCGGTGTCGTTGATCAGCTGGTAGTCGAGCGGCTTGCCCCAGGCCGAGACCTGGTTCTCGTAGACGAACGGCTCGGCCGTCGCGAAGCCCTGCTGCGCGTCCTTGCCCTGCGCGACGACGAACTTCGCCGGGGTGCCGTCGTAGCTGCCGTCGGCGACCGACTCGGGGAGGATCCCGTTGCCGACCAGGTAGTCCATGTACGCGGCGCCGCCGAAGTAGCGGACGACCCCGCCGTCGGCCTCGAGCTCGGTGCCGAGCTCCTCGATGGTCGACACGTCGGGGTAGGTCTCCGGGTCCCACATGATCATCTGCGGCGAGATGTCGTTCTCGGCGAAGACGGCGGTGGTGGGCAGGTCGGCCGAGTTCTGCACGGCGACGTCGGTGGTGACGTAGCCCATCGTGATCTCGTCGTCCTGGTACATCTGCGACGGCACGGTGTTGAAGCCGATGGCGGGGCCGCCGGCGCGGATCTCGACCTTGACGCCGGTGGGCTCGCCGCCGATCACGAGATCGCTCGAGACCGACTTCTGGTCGGCGTCGACGGTGTAGTCGTCGCCGAGCAGCTGGTACGCGTGGCCGTGCTCGGCCTCGGGGTTCCAGTCGGTCTGGATCACCACGGTCGCCGGGCAGACGCCCGAGAGGTCGACGGCCGAGCCGGCGGCGGCCTGCGGGGCGGCGTCGTCGCTCGAGCCGCTCGAGCAGGCGGAGAGCGCGGCGGCGGTGACGACGACGAGGCCGAGCGCGGTGAGGGTGCGGGAGGTGCGGGGCATGGGGTCTCCTGTCGGGGGTGGAGCAGGGGATGGTGCGGGGCTGTGTGCGGGAGGTGCGGAGGGAGGAAGAGGAGGGAAGCCGAGGAGGCGCGGGTCAGTTCGCGCTGTACCAGCGCCCGATCGCGACGCGGCGGAGCCAGCCGAAGGCGACGAACACGACCACGCCGAGCACGCTGGCGACGACGATGGCGGCGAACATCTCGGCGCCGTTGAGGCGCTGGTTCATCACCGAGATGAGCACGCCGAGGCCGCCGTCGCCGCGCTGGAAGAACTGGTCGGCGACGATGGCGCCGATCACCGAGAGCCCGGCCGAGTTGCGGAGTCCGATGAAGATCGACGGCAGCGCGGCGGGGAACCTCAGCTTGGTCAGCAGGGTGAGACGCGAGGCGCCCTGCAGCTGGAAGAGCTCGCGCTGGCCCTTGTCGACCGACTGCAGGCCGAACAGCGTGTTCGACACCATGGGGAACAGCGCGAACATGACCGTGACGATGATCCGCGACGGCATCTCGTAGCCGAAGAGCGAGCCGATCAGGGGCACGAGCGCGAGGATCGGGATGCACTGCAGCACGACCGCGTAGGGGAACAGCGCGCTCTCGATCCAGCTGGCCTGCACCATCAGCACGGCCCAGGCCATGCCGATCACGATGGCGATCGCGAGGCCGATGACGGCGATCAGGGTCGTGTTGCCGAGCGCCTCGAGCAGGTCGGGTCGGAAGTCGCCGTCGAAGAGCAGCGCCTCGACGACCAGGTGCGGGTACGGCACCAGGAACGGCAGACCGCGCACCTGGTCGTAGTACGCGGCGACCCCGTAGCCGACGCCGATCAGCGCGAAGAAGACGACGATCGGCAGCACGATGTCGCGGACGCGCGTCGCCCGGGGCGACGCCTGGCGACGCGGCGGCTTCGGCCCCGAGAGGTGGGTGGCCGTCGTGGCGGCGGGCTCGGTGCGCGAGACGCGGGTGTCGACGGCCATCAGTTGTGCCCTTCTCGGAGTGCGTGGCTGACCTCGCCGACCAGTTCGGCGAACTCGGCGGTGAAGCGGATCTCGGGGTCGCGGGGCATCGGGAACGGCACGTCGAACTCGCCGACGATGCGACCGGGGCGGCCCGACATCACGACGACCCTCGTCGAGAGGTAGACGGCCTCCGACACCGAGTGGGTGATGAACAGGCCCGCGAAGCGCTTCTCGACGAACAGCCGCAGCAGCTCGTCGTTCAGACGCTCGCGTGTGATCTCGTCGAGGGCGCCGAACGGCTCGTCGAAGAGGAACAGCTCGGGGTCGAGGGTGAGCGAGCGGGCCAGCGACGCGCGCATCCTCATGCCGCCCGAGAGCTCCTTCGGCAGGTTCGACTCGAACCCCGAGAGGCCGACGAGGTCGATCGACTCCTGCGCGGCCGCCCGACGCGTCGCCTTGGGCGCCCCGTTCAGCTCGGCGAGCAGCTCGACGTTGTCGCGGACGCTCCGCCAGGGCAGCAGCGTGGCGTCCTGGAACACGTAGCCGATGCGGTCGGTGTCGACCTCGGCGCTGCCGTGCGACGCCTGCTCCAGACCCGACGCGATGCGGAGCAGCGTGGACTTGCCGCAGCCCGACGGGCCGACGACGGTGACGAACTCGCCCCGGTCGACGGTGAGGTCGACGTCCTGCAGGGCGACGGTGCCGTTGGCGAACCGCATGGCGACGTCGCGGAAGTCGAGCAGCGTGTCGACCCGGGTCGACGTCGGCGGGGCGACGGGAGGGCTGGCGATGGTCATGATCGGGTCACCGGGTCTCTGCGAGGGTCGGGCGGGGCGAGGAGGGAGACGTCGGGGGTGCCGCCGACGTCGCGGCGGGCGACGTCGCGCTCGCCGACGTCGTGGTGGACGCCGTCGCGAGCGCCGCCGCGGGGTCGGCGACCTCGCGGGTGACGCGGCTCTCGGCGACGAGGCGACCGGCGTGCACGACGTACCGGTCGGCCGGGGCGTTCGCGACGACGTCGGCCAGCGACGTCGCGCGGACGGCGAGCAGCTCGGCCCGCGCCCCGGCCGTGACTCCCGCCGGGGGCAGCGCCATGACCGATCGGGCCGAGTCGCTGACGGCGGCGTAGGCCTCGTCGATCGTCAGGTGGCCGGCGGTGACGAGCAGCATGGCCGTCTCGAGGGCGTCGCTGCGGCCGAGCGGGTTGAACGGGTCGCGCACGTTGTCGGCCCCGGCCGCGAGTCGGACGCCCGCGTCGAGCAGCGGCCGCAGCGCGGTGAGCCCCCGGGGCGTCGCGACGGGGTGGTCCCAGCCCTGCAGGTACAGGTTCGTGATCGGGTTCGCGATGATGCCGATGTCGGCCGCCAGCACGGCGGCGACGATGTCGTCGCGCTGCGCGACGGGCATCGACCCGAGTCGGCTGCAGTGCCCGGCCGAGACGCTCGTCGTCCAGCCGACGACCCGTCGGGCGAACTCGTCGAGGGTGACGGCCCCGTCGAGGCTCTCGTCGGTGTGCAGGTCGACGCCGACTCCGCGGCGCTCGGCGATGTCGAGGAGGCGGTGGAGATCCCCATGGGGATCCCTCGCCAGGTGGGGCGCGCCTCCTACGAGGTCCACCCCGAGATCGAGCACGGCCTCGACGTCGGAGTCGGGGGAGTCCTGCGAGGCGAGGGCGACGATCTCGACGTCCATCAGCCCGCGGAGCTCGTCGCGCACCCGCACGAGCGCCTCGGCCCCGCGGGTCGGCCCGTCGCCGAGCAGCACGTCTACGTGGGTGCGCACGGCCGTGGTGCCCTGGGCGAGCATCGCGAGCAGCTGGCGTCGGGCGCGATCGGCGATGTCGTCGACCGTCATCGTGGCCGCGTAGACGCGCCACGAGGCGATCGCGAGCTCGAGGTCGCCCATCGGCGGGCGGATCGCGTCGAACGAGAGGGCCTTGTCGAGGTGCGCGTGCGGCTCGGCGGGCGCCGTGAGCAGCACGTGGCCGGCGAGGTCGAGGGTCTCCGACTCGGGGGCCGCGGGCGCCGTGCCCGCCGCGACCACCGCCTCCACGGTGTCGCCCTCGATGAGCACGTCGACCACGTCGCCGCTCGGCAGCGTGGCGTTCCGCAGCAGGGCGAGCCGGCGGGGGAGTCGGGTCACGGAGGGCCTCTCGGGTCGGGCTGGCGATCAGGTGGTCGACGGGGCAGAATGTTGATGGCGTCAACATGCGTCAATCTAAGGAGTGCTCGTTTCCGACAGATGACGCGACCGTTTCGCCGTGTAAATTGCTCGGATCGAGCACCGGACCCCGTGGTAGACCTCGTCAGACCACCCGAACCAGGAGGCCCCCGTCACGTCCCTCGACGCCCCCGTCGATCAGCAGGCCCTGGCGGTCGGCGGTCGGATCCGCGCCCTCCGCCGCGCTCGCGGGCTGACCCTCGTGCAGCTCGCCGCCGAGGCGCAGCTGTCGCACCCGTTCCTCAGCCAGCTCGAGCGCGGGCTCGCGAGGCCGAGCATGGTGTCGCTCGAGCGCATCGCCCGGGCGCTCGGGTCGAGCCAGGTCGAGATCCTCGCCGCGGTCGACGACCGACGCGCCGCCGACGGGCCGGTCGTGGGCTTCGTGGGTGCCGCCGACGGGTCGACCGGGCGCTACGGACAGGCCGCCGCGCGCCTCCTGACCCCGTCCGACCGGCCGTTCCGGGTGATGGAGATGTCGGGGGCGAATCTCGATCCCGGCGACTTCTTCGTGCACGCCGAAGACGAGTTCGTGCACGTGGTCGCCGGGCGGCTGCGGGTCGACCTCGACGCCGAGGGCGCGCGGGTTCTGGCCGCGGGCGACTCGCTGTACTACGGCGGCGGCACCCGCCACCGCTGGAGCGCCGTCGGCGACGACGGCTACACGCTGTTCGTCGTCAAGCAGAGACCGGAGCCCGTGTGACCGCCCCGACCCGACTTCCCGAGACCGCGCTCGACGCGGTCGTCACCGCCCGCACCTCCGCGGCCGACGCCGTCGACCTGTTCGAGTTCGCCGCGCTCGACGGCTCGCCCCTGCCGGCCTGGCAGCCCGGCGCCCACATCGACGTGGCCCTGCCGACGGGCGAGGTGCGGCAGTACTCGCTCTGCGGCGACCCGGAGGTCGACGGGTGGCGCATCGGCGTGCTGCGCGAGACCGACGGACGAGGAGGCTCGGCCTGGCTGCACGAGAACCTGGCCGTCGGCGACACGGTCCGCCTCGCGGGCCCCCGCAACCACTTCGAGTTCGAGCCCCGTCGCGGCACGTCGTACGTGTTCGTCGCCGGCGGCATCGGCATCACCCCGGTGTCGGCGATGGCGCGGGCCGCAGCGGCGGCCGGGGTCGACTACGTGCTGCACTACGCCGGGCGGTCGCGCTCGACGATGGCGCTGATCGACGAGCTCGTCGCGCTGCACGGCGACCGGCTGCGGCTGCACGTCGCCGACGAGGGCGACCGGCTCGACGTCGACGGTCTGTTCGCGTCGATGGCCCCGTTCACGACGACGTACTGCTGCGGGCCCGAGCGGCTCGTCGAGGCGGTCGAGACCGCGGGGGCCGGGCGGCAGGTCGTCGTCGAGCGCTTCGAGGCCAAGGCCGTCGGCGAGCCGGTGCGGCACGAGTCGTTCGAGGTCGAGCTGGCGGAGTCGGGGCTGACCGTCACGGTGCCGCCCGACCGCTCGGTGCTCGACGTGGTGGAGGAGGCCGGCGTGCTCGTGCTGTCGAGCTGCCGCGAGGGCACCTGCGGAACCTGCGAGACCACCGTGCTCGAGGGCGAGGTCGACCACCGCGACTCGATCCTCACACCCGACGAGCAGGCCGCCGGCGACCGCATGTTCGTCTGCGTCTCGCGCGCCGCCTGCGCCCGCCTCGTGCTCGATCTGTAGCGGCGCGCCGCCGCCCCAGCCCCGCCAGCGCCCGCCGGCCTCCGCGCGCCCCCGCCAGCCTCGGCCGAAAACCGCGTTCGCGAAGATGAACCGCGATACATCGCGGTTCATCTTCGCGAACGCGGTTCGTCGGCGCGAGCAGTCCTTGCGGCGCGAGAGGTTCATCGGCGCGTCGGTGTGTGCGTGCGGCGCGGTGCGGTGCGTGCGGCTCCGCGTCCTGCGCGTCAGCGGGCGAGGCGCGTCGCCAGCGCGGCGACGAGGTCGCGCTCGTCGGCGGCGACGAGCCGCCCGCCCTCGACCACGCGCCTCCCCGCCACGTAGACGTCGCGCGGTCGGCGCCCCGGCGCCGCCCAGAGCAGCCCGGCGACGGGGTCGGCGACCCCCGCGTCGGCCACCCCGGTGACGTCCCACAGGCAGAGGTCGGCCGCGGCGCCCGGTCGCAGGTGCCCCAGCTCGGGTCGTCCGAGCCCTGCCGCCGAGCCCGCCGTCGCCAGGCCCAGCATCGTGCGCGCCGCGATCGGAGGCCCCACGAGCGGTGCGACCTGCATCGCGAGCCGTGCGTCGGCGAGCAGATGCCCGGCGTCGTTGCTGCCGCCCCCGCTCGTGCCGAGGCCGACGGGCACCCCGGCGGCCAGCAGGGCGGCGACCGGGGCGATGCCCCAGCCCATCGGCAGGTCGCACCCCGGGGCGTGCGTCGCGCTGACCCCCGCGGCGGCCAGACGGGCGATCTCGCCCGGTTCGACGGCGCAGAGGTGGGCGATCGTGACGTCGTCCGCGAGCCAGCCCCATTCGTCGAGCAGGTCGAGCGGGCGTCGTCCGTAGCGCTCGAGGGCGATGACGACGTCGACCTGCTCGTTCGCCTGGGTGCGCCTCCTGAGCCCGTGGCGGGCGGCGACCTCGCCCAGCAGCTCGAACGTCTCGCGGCCGTCGCTGTGCACGCCGGCCGGTCCGACGGCGACCTGGAGCATGCCGTCGTCCGAGACGCCCCCGGTCGGGATGCTTCCGGAGGCGCGGGTCAGCAGGCCGCGCACGATCGCCTCCGCCGAGCCGGCCGCCGTCTGCGGATCGTCGCGCGCCGAGCCGCGCACGAACACGAGTCGCCCCCCGAGCGCTCGCGCGGCCTCGGCGACGGCCCGGGCGACGGCCACCGTGTCGGCGGCCGAGACCGCCGGCACCGGCCAGTTCAGGTGGTGGTCGGCCACGGTCGTCACCCCGCTGAGCAGGCCCTCGGCGACGCCGACGGCCGTGGTCGCGGCGACGAGCGACGGATCGATGCCGGCGGCGCCGTAGGCCCCGGCCATCGCGGGCAGCCAGTCGGCCATCGGGACGCCGCGGGTGCCCGGCAGGGTGCGGAATCCGCTCTGCAGCAGATGGTGATGCGCGTTGACGAGGCCGGGAGTGACGACGCAGCCGCTCGCGTCGAGGGTCTCGGTGACCTCGCCCGACGAGCCGTCGACGATCACCCCTCCCTCGACGAAGAGGCTGCCGGTGGTCTCGGTCTGGTCGTCGACGACGATGCGGGTGGCGCCGGTGATCTCGAGCATGGGGCGTGTCTAGCAGCGACGTGTGTCGGGGACGTTACCCGCGCCTCCTCGGCCCGACCCGCCGGCTGCCGCATGACGGAGCCCGCGGACGGGTGTCTCCGCCGGTGTCCCAGCATGCCCTCGGAACCGAGGCTTAGAATCACGCTCATGTCTGACAGTGCCCCCGACCGCATCCTCATGTTCGGCGCCGAATGGTGCCGCGACTGCCGTCGCTCGAAGGCGCTGCTCGACTCGCGCGGGGTCGAGTACGACTACGTCGACCTCGAGGCCGTCGCCGACGGCGCCGATCGCGCCTACGCCGTGAGCGGTCGCACGAACATCCCCGTCGTCGTGTTCCCCGACGGCACGCACCTCGTCGAGCCGACCGACCCGGAGCTCGCGGCCAAGCTCTGACCGATCCTCCCCAGGCCGCGCGGCCTGCGCGTCGTCCCCATCTCCCTCTCCCGGCGGTGGTGTCGCCTGCGTGCTGTCGGCCAGGCTGATCGCATGAGCACCGACCTGTCGCCGAAGCCGCCGCCCGTCGCGTACAGCGGGCCGGTGGCCGCGTCCGAACGCTTCGTCGCACCCGATCTGCTGAGGGGCGTCGCGCTGCTCGGCATCGCGCTCGCGAACTCGGTCTACTACATCGTCGGCCGCACGATGGGTCCGCTGGCCCGACCCGTCGACGGCTCGACGGGCGACCACGTGGCCGACGTGCTGGTCGGCACCTTCGTCGACAACCGGGCCTTCCCGCTGTTCACCCTGCTCTTCGCGTACGGCTTCACCGTGCTGATCCGCCGACAGGCCGAGCGGGGCGTCGATCGGGGCCGAGCGCGGTCGCTGCTGCTGCGCCGCAGCCTCTGGCTGATCGTGTTCGGCGCGCTGCACATCGTGCTGCTCTTCGAGGGCGACATCCTGCTCAGCTACGGTGCCCTCGGGCTGGTGCTCGCGGCGATGTTCGCCGCGAGCGACAAGGTCTTCCGGGTCGTGGGCTGGTCGACGCTCGTCGTCTTCGTCGTCATGGCCGGGGTCGACGGTCTCGGCGGCGGTGCCGGCGACACCTCCTGGCTCCCCTTCGATCAGCGCACCGTGCTCGGCGACCTCCTCTGGCGGGTGATCGCCCTCGCGGGGCTCGTCTTCACCGCGCCGTTCACCGTCGCGATGCTGCTGCCGCTCGCCGCGGTCGGCACCCTGCTCGGCCGCCGTCGCGTGCTCGAGCAGCCCGAACAGCACGTCGTGCTGCTGCGCCGACTGACGCTCGTCGGGTTCCCGATCAGCATCGTGGGGGCTCTACCGCTCGTGCTCGCCGCCATCGGCGCCTGGCAGCCCGGCGAGGGGCTGCTCTACCTGCTCGGCATGCTGCACGGCACGACGGGCATCGCAGGCGCTCTGGCGTTCTTCGGGCTCGTCGGCTGGTGGGCGGCGCGGCGTGCCGAGCGCGCCTCCTCGGGTGCCGGGGCGGCGGGTCGCGCAGCCGAGCCCGCCGCGGGGTCCGTCGTGGGGCCTGGAGCGCAGCCGGGCTTCGTGCTGTCGGCCCTCGTCGCGGTGGGCCGCCGGTCGCTCACCTGCTATCTGATGCAGTCGGTGCTCTTCGTCGTGCTGCTGAAGCCGTGGGCGCTGGGGCTCGGTGTCGAAGCGGGGACGCTGCGCGTGGCGCTCGTCGCCGTCGGCGTGTGGCTGGCCACCGTGGTCGTCGCCGTGGTGCTCGAGCGCACGTCGACGCCGGGGCCGGCCGAGCGGCTGCTCCGTCGGCTGAGCTACGGTCGCTGACCGCGACGCACCCGGTGCCGCACCGGGTGCCGGGTGCCCGACGTCCGGGCCCGACCGCGGCGCACCGGGCGCCGCACCGGGTGCCGGGCATCCGACGTCCGGGCCCGACCGCGACGCACCCGGCGCCGCACCGGGCCATGCTGGGACCGTGACCGACTCCTCTCCCTCCGCCGCGCCTCCTGCGCCTCCTGCGCCTCCGGTCGACGCGGACCCCCGCGCGCATCACTACGGCGTCTTCTACTCGCTGGCCGAGGGGCCGGCCGACGACGTCGCGATCGTGGTCGGCAACTGCCAGGCCGAGAGCCTGCGGCAGATGCTCGAGGGGCCGGGCCTCGCGACGATCCGCATCCCGGCGGTGCACGAGCTCACGGCGAGCGACCTGCCGTATCTGCGGTACTGGCTGTCGCGGGCGGCGGTGCTCGTGTCGCAGCCGGTGCGCACCGACTACCACGGCATGCCCCTCGGCACGGCTCAGCTGGCCGCGCTGCTGCCCGCCGGAGGGCGCGTGCTGCGCGTGCCGGTGATCCGCGTCGCCGGGCTTTACCCGACCCACGCGATCGTCCGACCGCCGAGCGACGCGTCGCTGGTGCCGCCCGTCGTCGAGTACCACGACCTGCGGGTGCTGGTCGAAGCGGCGATCCGACGCGAAGGAGGCGCGGTGCCGGCAGCCGGTGTCGCCGCCCGCCTCGACACGGGAACCGTCCACACCATCGCCGACGAGTCGCTCGACCAGCTGCGCCGCCGCGAGGCCGCGAACGAGACCGTGGTGCTGTCCGACCTGTTCGAGCGCCCCTCGTTCGATCAGATGCGCACGCTGAACCACCCCGGCAACCCGGTCTGGAGTGCGGCCGCGACGCGGGTGCGCGCCGCACTCGGTCTGCCCGAGCACGTCGTCGATCCGGGTCGGCCGCTGCTTGATCGCGTGCACGCGCCGCGGGAGGCGGCCGTGGTCGAGGCGTTCGGCCTCGACGCCTCGCCGACCGACCACTGGGTCGTCGACGGAGCGTCCGTCTCGACCGACGAGGTCCGCGCCACCCATCTCGCCTGGTACGCGGAGCATCCCGACGCCGTCGATGCGGGTCTCGCACGGCACGCCAGCGCGCTCGCGACCCTCGGCCTGCGCTGAGGCGGGCGTCGGGCGGCGCTCCGCCGGGCGCCGGGCGGACGTCGGTCGGGCGTCGGTCGGGCGCCGCCTGGCCGGCCGCCGCCTGGCCGG
>NZ_JAXCWB010000012.1:0-49452 GCF_034045305.1 Frigoribacterium sp. CFBP9029 | reverse complement strand
CGCCGGTCGGCTCGGCGCGCCGGTCGGCTCGGCGCGCCGACGACTCAGCGCCAGTCGTCGGGCGGGACGCTCTCGTCGTAGGGGTCGAACGGCGGCTCGTCGTACGGCGGCACGTCGTCGAGGGGCGGCTCGTCGCGAGGCGGGCGCGCCGGCGCGGGCCGAGCGCGAGCGGGCTCGGCCCGACTGGCGCGCGCCGGAGTCGGCGCGGTGCGAGTCGGCTCGGCCCGGGGCGCCTCGGCACCACTCGACCCGGCCGAGGCCGCCGAAGCCGCCGCCTCAGCCGCGTCTTCGGGCGACGTGCCGCCGACGACGTCGAGCACCTGCTGGCCGTAGGTGTCGAGCTTCTTCTGACCGACGCCGCTGATGGTGGCGAGCTGGTCGAACGAGGTCGGACGGGTGGACGCGATGCCGCGGAGGGTCGCGTCGCCGAAGACCACGTAAGCGGGCACACCCTGAGCCTTCGCGATGCCGGCCCGCCATTGGCGCAGGGTCTCGAAGAGGGGCTGATCGGCGGCGTCGAGATCGGCCGCACCGGCGCCCGCTCGCGAACCCCGCGCGCCCGAGGCCGACCCCGAACGCGATCGAGCCGCACGGGGTGCCCGCTCGGGCTCCTTGCGGAGCCGCACCGGCCTGCCCCCCGAGAGCACCTCGCCCGCCGCATCGGTGATCAGCAGCGTGCCGTAGCCGTCGGGCGACACGGCGAGGATGCCCTGGGCGAGCAGCTGCCGGACGACGCCCCGCCATTCGATCTCGGTGAGCTCGGAGCCGATGCCGAACGTCGCGAGCTGCTCGTGCCGGTTCTGCGTGATGCGCGGGGTCGTCTTGCCGAGCAGGATGTCGATGATCTGACCGGCGCCGAACTGCTGGTCGCGCTCGCGCTTGAGGCGCACGACCGTCGAGAGCAGCTTCTGCGCGGCGACGGTGCCGTCGATCGCCTGGGGCGGCGTCAGACAGGTGTCGCAGTTGTGGCACGGGGTGCTCGTCTGGCCGAAGTAGCCGAGCAGCTGCACGCGCCGGCACTCGACGGTCTCGCAGAGCGCGAGCATGGCGTCGAGGTGGGCGCTGAGCTTGCGCCGGTGGTCGGCGTCGCCCTCCGACTGGTCGATCATGCGGCGCTGCTGCATGACGTCCTGCAGCCCGTAGGCGAGCCAGGCGGTCGACGGCAGGCCGTCGCGACCCGCTCGCCCCGTCTCTTGGTAGTAGCCCTCGACCGACTTCGGCAGATCGAGGTGGGCCACGAAGCGCACGTCGGGCTTGTCGATGCCCATGCCGAACGCGATCGTCGCGACCATGACGATGCCGTCTTCGCGGAGGAACCTCGACTGGTTGCGGGCCCGCACGCCCGCGTCGAGACCCGCGTGGTACGGCAGCGCGGCGATGCCCTGCTTGACCAGGAACTCGGCCGTGCCCTCGACCGACTTGCGCGACAGGCAGTAGACGATGCCGGCGTCGCCGTCGTGCTCGGCGCGGATGAACCGCAGCAGCTGCTGCTGAGGGCCGTCTTTCGACTCGATGCGGTACTGGATGTTGGGCCGGTCGAAGTCGGCGACGAAATGCGCGGCGGCGTCGAGCTCGAGCCGGGCCGAGATCTCGCGGTGCGTCGTCTCGGTGGCCGTCGCCGTCAGGGCGATGCGCGGCACGTCGGGCCAGCGCTGGTGCAGCACCGAGAGCTCGAGGTAGTCGGGGCGGAAGTCGTGGCCCCATTGCGCGACGCAGTGCGCCTCGTCGATGGCGAAGAGCGACAGTCGCGCACGGTCGAGGAGGTCTTTGGTCGAATCGAGCCGCAGCCGCTCGGGTGCCAGGTAGAGCATGTCGAGCTCGCCGGCGACGAAGGCCCGCTCGACCTCGCGCCGCGTGTCGGGGTCTTGGGTCGAGTTCAGGAACTCGGCACGCACGCCGACCGCCTCGAGGGCGTCGACCTGATCTTGCATCAGTGCGATCAGCGGCGAGACGACGATGCCCGTGCCCTCTCGCACGAGAGCGGGCACCTGGTAGCAGAGCGACTTGCCGCCACCGGTCGGCATCAGCACGAGAGCGTCGCCGCCGCCGACCACCTGCTCGATGATCGCCGCCTGCTGCCCCCGGAAGTCGTCGTAGCCGAAGACCCGCTGCAGCACGTCGAGGGGTGCGGCGGAGGCCGGTCGGGCGACGGCGGAGGTGGTGGGAGCGTTGGTCACCAGGCGAGTCTAAGAGGCGCGACCGACAGGCTCGTCGGCCCCGTGCCTCCTGGTGGGAACCACCCCGACGAGACCGTCTGGGGAGGACCGATCGAGCCCCGCCGCGTCGAACGCCCGCACGACGAGCCACACGTACAGCGGCGTCGTGACGACGGTGACCGCGAGGCCCAGCGGGCTGCCGTCGCTCGACGGGGTGCCCGCGAACGGCGCCAGCAGCACGAACAGCACGACGTTGTTGAGCACATGGGCGACGATGGCGGCCTCGAGCCCGCCCGTCCGCCAGGTGAGCCAGGCCGCGGCCACCCCGAAGACGGCGACGTCGGCGAGCCCCCACGGGTTGTACGCGTGTGCGGCGGCGAACGCGATGGTCGGCAGCACGATCGCGACCGCGGGCCAGGCGATCCACGAGCCGAGGGCCTGCATCGCGAACCCGCGGAACGCGTACTCTTCGGCCGTCGCCTGCAGCGGCACCAGCAGCACGATGACCACCAGCGACCAGACGAGCGCCTCAGGCGGGGTCGTCACGGGCCCGAGACCGATCGACGCGCCGGTCAGCAGAGGCACGGCGAACGAGCTCAGCAGCACCGTCAGCCCCATGAACACGGCGGCCGGCACGAGACAGCGGGCCAACCAGCCCCAGCGCAGGCGCCCCGCGACGCTCGAGAGGCGCCCCGGCCCGCCGAGCCCCGCCGCGCGGGTCGCGAGCAGCACCGACGGCAGCATCATGACGATCGACCCGAGCGTCAGCAGCATGACGAGGGGCTCGGAGGCGTCGAGCGGATCGGCCTGCAGCGCCCGGTACACGCGACCCACCGCGTCGGCCCCGGCCACGACCCGCAGCACGGCCGTCGCGGCGAGCACGAAGGCGTTCGAGAGGACGAGATAGAAGACGACCGCCAGCACGGCGGCCAGCACGGGCCGGTACCAGCGGTACGTCGGCAGTGCGCGGAACATGCGGTGGTAGGCGACGGTCACGACTAGAGGGTAAGGGGCGCCCCCGACAGTCCCCCGCGCGACCCGGCGGCCCGCCGTCCGGACGCCGAGACGGCCCGCGTCGACGCCCGCGAGGGACGCACGACACGGGCCGTCGGGCCGGTGAGGGCTGCTAGAACAGGACGATCACGACCGCGAGCCCGCCGGCCGAGCCGTCGAGCGCCGCGTCGCCGCTGTACTCGCTGGTCAGCAGGTGGATGCCGCGGCCGAGCTTGCCGACCTGGACGGTCGCCTTGCCATCGGGGCCGACGGTGGCGGTGCCGACCGTGCGGCCGTTGTCGCGCACGGCGACGGTGCCGGTCGGGGTGACCGCGCCGGTGACCGTGGCCGTGTAGCTCACCGGCGAACGCGAGGTGGTCAGGAGGGCCGAGGCGCCGCCGCGGACCCGCGACGACAGCTTGTCGACCGTGACCGCCGACGAGCTCGCCGAGGCCTCGGTGCTGCCCTCGGCGGTCGCGGTGACCGTGACCGCGATCGAGCGGCCGGCGTCGGCCGCGACGAGGCGGTACCGGTCGCCGGTGGCGCCGGCGATGGGCGCGCCGTCGCGGGTCCACTGGTAGGCGCGGGTCACGCCGTCGACGCTCCACTCGCCTCCGTCTGTGCGGAGCGTGCGGCCGACCACCGCGTCGCCCGTGATGCGGGGCGCCGTGACCGACTCGATCGGGACGGCAGGAGGCGCGGCGATCTCGAGCGGGACGGTCGCGGTCGTGCTCGTGCCCTCGACCGAGATCGTCAGCTGGCGGGTGCCCGCCTCGAGCCCCTCGGGCACGGTCACCTCGAGCGTGGCGCGGCCCTGCTCGTCGGTGCCGGTCACCACGGTGCCGTCGATGGGGGCCGACCCGACCCGCGTGCCGTCGAACGCCGCCGTGACGGTGCCCGTGGTGGGGCCGCCGTTGCTGAACAGCAGCGACGAGAGACCGAGCGACACGGTGTCGCCGGGGGCGAAGCCGCCCTCGGGCGCGGCCGGGACGGTGACGCCGACGGAGCGCTGCGCGAGGTCGGGCGAGACGACGGGGTTCGCCGCGAAGTAGTCGACCTGGCTCTGCAGGTCGACCTTGCCGCTGTCGGCCTTCGCCGAGGCGCCGTTCAGGGCGGTGAAGTTGTCGCCGCCCGAGGCGAGGAACGAGTTGACGGTCACCTTGTAGCTAGCGGTCTCGTCGAGCGGCTGACCCTGGAACAGGATCTGACCGATGCGCGAGCCGGCGGCGGCCGTCGGGTCGTACGTGTAGCTGAGGCCCTTCGAGACGCCGAGCTTGAGGAACGGCCGCGACGAGCCCGCGGGCTGCCACTGCTGCTCGAGCGTGCGACGGATCTGCGCACCGGTCAGCGTCGAGACGACGAGGGTGTTGGCGAAGGGCTGGACGGCGGCGGCCTCCTGGAAGGTCACGCGGCCGTCGGGGTCGATCGTCGCGTCGCCGCTCGAGGCGTACTTGAGGTCGGCGCGGAGACCGCCCGGGTTCATGAACGCGATCTGCGCGCCGTTCTCGACGGTCGCGGCGAGCTGGGCGTCGGCGACGAGGTTGCCGAGGGTGGACTCGCCGCCGCGGTTCTCGCTGCCGTCGAGCTGCTTGGCCCGGAGGACGTCGGCCGTGATCGTGCCGACGGGCTTGCGACCCTCGACGGCGGCCACGGCGACCGCGTCGGAGACGATCTTCGCCACGGCCGGGTCGGGTGTCGCCGACTGGTAGAGGGGCACCAGCGCGCCGGTGACCGACGCCTCGTCGGTGACGGTGTCGTAGGTGACGGTCAGGTGGCTGAGGTTCGCGCCGTAGCTGCCGGTCTGGACGATCGGACGGGGCTTCGTGCCGCCCGTCGGCACGATGTTCTCGAAGTCGTAGGTCGCGTGCGTGTGCGCCGAGAGGATGGCGTCCACCTCGGGCGAGACGTTCTTCGCGATGTCCGCGAAGTCGGAGTCGCCGGTCGCGTCGGCCTCGACGGCGGTCGCGTTGCCCTCGTGCACGAGCAGCACGAGCACGTCGGCCTCGCCGTTGTCGGCGTCGTCGACCCCGTCGGTGAGCTCGGCGGCGGCCAGGTTGACCGAGTCGACGATGTCGCCGAACTCGAGCCCCTCGATGCCGGCGGGGCTGACCAGCTCGGGCATCAGCTCGGTGATGGCGCCGATGAACCCGACCTTCACACCGCCGACCTCCTCGACGTAGTAGGGGTCGTACACGGGCTCGCCGGTCGCGCTGTCGAGGATGTTCGAGCTGACGTACGGGAAGTCGCTGCGCGGCACGACGCGGTCGTCGAAGTCGACGCGACCCTTGTCGAACTCGTGGTTGCCCGGGGTGCTGACGTCGAGCCCCATCGAGTTGAGGGCGTCGAGGGTCGGCTCGTCGTCTTGGATGAACGACGTGAACGTCGAGGCCCCGATGTTGTCGCCCGACGAGACGAAGAGCGTGTTCGGGTTCGCGGCACGGAACTCGTTGACCTTGCCCGCCATGACCGCTGCGCCCGCGGTCGGGCTCGCCTCCTGAGCGAGACGCCCGTGGAAGTCGTTGATGCCGAGGATGTCGATCGTGGTCGTGGCCGCCTGGGCCGGGACGGCGACGAGCGTGCCGAGACCGAGCGCCGCGACGGTGACGCCGACGAGAGCGACTCCGCGGACGCGACGACCGCCTCCCTGGCTTCGGTTCTCTGAGGACGGGGGGCTTGTGCGCATGGGCGTCTGTGCTCCTGGTACGTGGCGGTCGGGGCCGACGACTCCCCTGAACGAGGGTCGACATCGAGAGCCTAGGTTTCGGCTGGGAATCGGGCAAGGATCCGCCGAGGAACGTCACGTGTTGTTCACGCAGGGGCGTCTGGGGAGGGATCGCTAGGCTGAGGCGTCCGCCGATCGAGCCCGGAGGTGCCCGCGTGACCACACCCCGCACCCGCCTCGCCGTGCTCGGTTCGCCCATCGCCCACTCGCTCTCGCCCGTGCTGCACCGGGCCGCCTACGACGCCCTCGGTCTGCCCTACGAGTACGACCGCGTCGAGGTCGCCTCGGGGGCGCTCGGCGGCTTCGTCGCCTCCCTCGATCGGAGCTGGCGCGGCCTCAGTCTCACCATGCCGCTGAAGCGCGAGGTGCTGCCGCTGCTCGACACCGTCTCGCCGCTCGCCCGCCGGCTGGGCGTCGCGAACACGGTCGTCCTCGACGCCGACGGGCGACGGCACGGTCACAACACCGACGTCGACGGCATCGTCCGCTCGGTCGCCCTGCGGCATGACGCCCGGCCGACCTCCGCGGTCGTGCTCGGCGGGGGCGCCACGGCCGCCTCGGCGCTGTCCGCCGCCTGGCGCCTCGGGGTGCGCTCGGTCGCCGTGCTCGTCCGCGACCCCCGTCGCGCCGGCGAGCTCGCGCCGCTCGCGTCCGATCTCGGGGTCGACCTCGAGATCCACCCGCTGACGGCGCTCGCCGGTCTCGGCCCTCTCGACTTCGTCATCAGCACCCTCCCGGGAGGCGCGGCGGACGACCTCCCGCTCGCACCGGTCGACGGGGCCTCCCTGCTGTTCGACGTCGCCTACGAGCCCTGGCCGACCCGCGCCTCCTCCCGCTGGTCCGACGCCGGCGGGCTCGTGCTGAACGGGCTCGACATGCTCGTCGAGCAGGCGATCTCGCAGGTCGCGCTCTTCGCCGACGGCGGCGAGGGCGAGGCGCGGGCCGGGCATGACGGCGGGGGTGCCACGACCGCGGTCGACGAACCGCGCGAGGCGGCGCGGGTGCGTGAGGCGATGCGTCGGGCGGTGGGGTCGCTCTCGGGGTCGACCCGCGCCTCCTCGGCATCGTCGTCGGGCTCCGCCTCGACCTCCGACGACGGAAGGCGCTGACATGATCCCGACCCCTCGCCCCGTGACCCTGCGGTCCGTCGTGCTCGGCGACGGCCGACCCGCCGTCTGCGTGCCGCTCACCGGTCGCACCGAGGAGGCGCTGGTTGCCACGGCCGCCGCACTCCCCCGCGAGGCGTACGACGTCGTCGAGCTGCGCGTCGACTGGCTCACGGCGGTCGACGACATCGCTCAGGCCATGTCGGCGCTCGTCGCCGTCCGGGCGACCCTGCCCGACGACGTGCCGGTGATCGCGACCTTCCGCACGAAGCAGGAGGGCGGCGAGCGCGACATCACCCCCGACGACTACGGCCTGCTGCTCGGCGCCCTGATCGGGACGGGCGCGGCGGACGCCGTCGACGTCGAGATGTTCACGCAGCCCGACGTGCTCGAGTCCGTCGTCGACTCCGCGCACGCGGCGGGGGTGGCGGTCGTCATGTCGTCGCACGACTTCGCCGCGACACCCACGCGCGACGAGATCGTCTCGCGACTGCTGCTGCAGCAGGAGCTCGGCGCCGACGTCGTGAAGCTCGCCGCCATGCCGCGGTCGGCGGACGACGTGCTGACGCTGCTCGCGGCGACCCTCGAGTTCAGGGCGGGGGCGGGGCTGGTGCCGGCCGTGACCATGTCGATGGGGCCGCTCGGCGCGGTGTCGCGCGTGGCGGGCGAGGCCTTCGGCTCGTGTCTGACCTTCGGCACGGTGGGCGAGTCGAGCGCGCCGGGGCAGCTGGACGCCGCCGGGCTGCGTGCGACGCTCGAGCTGCTGCACCGCGGGTAGCGGCGGGGCGCGGGCACTGCGCCAGGATGCGGACACGACGCCAGGTTTTTTGCTGGCGTCAAATCCATCTTCTGGCGTCGTGGGTGAGCGGCCGTCGGGTGCGGGCCTCCGAGGGAGCCGACCGCGGCCCCACCACCGGGAAACGAGCGACGGTCGTCGCTCAACGAGGGCCGTCGGGTCGGGCTCGCCTCGGAGTGAGACGACAGTAGCGCGAGGGAGGGCACCCGGTCGAGCCGCCGGGCGGGGCGGCACCGGGCGGCGAACGGGGCGACAGGGGCCCGCAGGCGGGGCGACACCGGCCGGCGGGCGGGCACCCCCAGTCGGGGGCGAGCGGAACACGGCGGCCGTCTCGTGCGTAGCGTGGGCCTCAGACAGCATCCGGTCGATCGGGACGAGCCCGTTCGGCACTCGCAGGATGCGTGACGAAGGAGAACCCATGAGCATCGGCGGCGGAATCGCCTTGATCGTGATCGGCGCGATCCTCGCGTTCGCACTCGACCTGCAGGTGGCCGGTATCGACATCCAGCTGGTCGGCTACATCCTGATCGCCGCGGGGGTCGTCATCACCCTCCTCGGCATCGTGTTCCTGACTCGTCGGCGCCAGGTCACCTCGACCTCGCGCTCGGCGGTCGACCCCGTGACCGGTGAGCGCGTCACGCGTCGCTCCACCGAGGACGGCGGCGGCCCGGTCGTCTGACCGGCACCCGCCCACACCCCCGACGGCCCCGTGCCCTGCCTGACCGGCAGGGTGCGGGGCCGTCCGGCCGTCCGGCGTCCGCCCGTCGGCCGTCGTGGCCAGCGTCCGTCACCGACCGGTCACCACCAGAAGGGCGCCTGCGGCACGTAGCGCTCCTCGAGGCGGCGGACGTCGTCGTCGCTGAGCTCGACCTCGAGGGCGGCGACCGCGTCGGCGAGGTGGTGCGGCTTGGTCGCCCCGACGATCGGGGCCGAGACCACGGGGTTGCGGAGCACCCAGGCGACCGCGATCTGCGCCATCGGCACCTCGTGCTCGGCCGCGATCTGCTCGACGGCATCGATGATCGGGCCGTCGGCGTCGGTGTCGAACGCCTTGGCGACCTCGTCGACGGCCGAGCGGCCGGTGGTCACGTCGCGGGGGCGCGTGAGCCGCCCCTTGCCCTGCGGCGAATACGGCACGAGCCCGACGCCGAGGTCGGCACAGAGCGGGATCATCTCGCGCTCCTCCTCCCGTTTGAGGAGGTTGTACTGATCCTGCATCGACGCGAAGGGCGTCCACCCGTTCACGACGGCCGCGGTCTGCATCTTGGCGAACTGCCACGCGTACATGCTCGACGCGCCCGTGTAGCGGACCTTCCCGGCCCGGACGAGTTCGTGGAGCGCCTCCATCGTCTCCTCGACCGGGGTCTCGTCGTCGTAGCGGTGCACCTGGTAGAGGTCGATGTGGTCGGTGCCGAGGCGTGAGAGCGACGCGTCGACCTGCTCGAGGATGGCCTTGCGCGAGAGGCCCGACCCGCCCGGCCCGTCGTGCATCCGGCCGCTGACCTTCGTCGCGAGCACGATGTCCTTGCGGCGCGAGTACTCGCGGATGGCGCGGCCGACGTACTCCTCGCCGGTGCCCTGCTGGTACACGTTGGCGGTGTCCCAGAAGGTGACGCCGAGCTCGACGGCCTGGCGGAAGAGGGGCGCGGAGGCCTCCTCGTCGAGGGTCCAGGTGTGCAGGCCCCGCGTCGGATCGCCGTAGCTCATGCAGCCGAGGCCGATGCGGCTGATCCGCAGGCCGGTCGTCCCGAGTCGTCCGTACCTCATCGTGAGCTGTCCTCTCGTCGTGCGTCGTCTCGCGTGCGATGCCCGTCGGTGGGGCCCGCTGGATCTCGAGACTGCGGATCGACCGGGCCGGCGCCCCAGCTGGCGAGGAGAAGGAGGCGCTCCTCGGTCGGCGTGCCCGGCTCGGCGCTGTAGATGAGGAAGTTCAGCCCCGGCTCGCCCATCGGCTCCATGGCCGCGTAGACGAGGTCGAGATCGCCGACGACGGGATGCCGGAACGATTTGCTCCCCGAGGCGTGATGCCGCACCTCGTGCGCGCCCCACCGGGTGCGGAACTCGTCGCAGCGGGTCGACAGCTCGCCGACGAGGTCGTGCAGGGCCCTGTCATGAGGGTCGCGGCCGGCCTCGGTACGGAGGATCGCGACGTTGATGTCGGCGGCGATCGACCACGACGGGTAGAAGGCCTCGGCCAGCTCGCGGTGCAGGAACACGAAGCGGGCGAGGTTGACGGGACGGTCGGAGAGGGCGTAGAGGTCGGAGTAGAGCGCCCGGAAGAGAGCGTTCTCGCCCAGCACGTCCATCCGTCCGTTCCGGACGAACGCGGGCCCCGAGGCCACGGAGTCGAGGGCCAGCTGCAGGGCGCGCGAGACGCCGTCGGGACGCGCACGCGACCTCGACCGAGCCCGGACGGGCGACTCGTTCGCAGCGCGCGCGAAGTCGGCCAGGTGCGATCGCTCGGCCTCGTCGAGCAGCAGCGTGCCGCCGATCGCCTCGAGCACAGCCTCGGACGCTCCCCCGAGGTCGCCGCGTTCGAGGCGCGAGTAGTACTCGACGCTGACGCCGGCGAGCATGGCCACCTCGGCCCGCCGCAGACCGGGCACGCGCCGCCCCGGACCACCGGGCAGCTCGACCTGCGCAGGGGTCACGCGGGCCCGCCTCGTGGTCAGGAAGTCGCGTACCTCGCTCCTGTTGTCCATGGGATCGACCGTACGACACGGAGAGCGCGCTCAGGGGTGTTCCGCTGGAGCACCCCTGATCCGGGATCTCCTGCCGGCGCGGACGGCGAGCACTTCAGTATCGTGCGCATCGAGCGTGATGGACAAGCGGGCCGCCCGAAGCGGAGGAGAACCGTTCTGCCTGGTCACAGAACTGCCCCACCCGGCACTTCACTACTGAGAGCGGAAGTGAGGACGACCGATGAGACGACGATCGACACCGGGCGAGACCGAGAACGATCTGGTGGCTCGTGCGCGCGGCGGGGACATCGATGCGTTCGAGGCGCTGACCCGTCTGCACGTCAGGAGCGTGCTCCGATACGCAGCCTCGGTGGTGACCGATCGCGGCAGTGTCGAGGACGTCGCCCAGGAGGTCCTGCTCGTGGCGTGGCGCCGTCGAGCGGATCTCGACCCGGAACGTTCTCTGCTGCCGTGGCTGCTCGTGACGACGCGCCACATCGCAGTCGCGACCAACCGTCGGGCCGTCCGACAGGAGGCCGGCGATCTCGACACGGTGGACCACCTCCACCAATGGGAACGCGGTCGAGACCGACGCGCGGCAGCGGAGGAGCTCGCATATCTGCAGGAGGCCCTCGACGGTCTCCCACCGGACGACCGCGAGCTCGTCCGTCTCTGCTTCATCGAAGGACTCTCCTACGACGAAGCCTCGGCCGCGCTCGGCCTGACGCCACCGGCGACACGCAAACGCATCCAGCGCATCCGCGGCCGGCTGCGCTCCTTCCGCACAGCCACCACCGGCACGCAGTACGAGAACTGAGAGCAGGGCGAACATGACGAACACGAACTGGTCCGACACCGACCTCGATGCCGCCGCAGGTCGGATCGAGCACGCCCTCTCACGGAAGCTACGAGGTCGGAGGCGACTCCACCGCGGGGCGATGGCCGCGGGCGTCGCGGTGCTCGGAGTGACGGGAGTCGCGGCCGCATCGGCGCTGCTCCCTCCGCAGACCAAAGGCGAAGTCGACGGGGCCGCACCGTACATCTCGGCCGTGTCGTCGTGCCTCGACACCGCAGGTTGGAACGTGTGGCTGGCCCCGTCCGACGGTCTCGACCCCACCGCGGACAGCATCCACTTCTCCGTGAACGGCTACCAGCAGCTCCGCTTCGCAGACGACATCGACCGATGCCGCGCCGACGTCGCTCGGGCGAACAGCGTCGACGTGATGGACGTCATCGGACTCCGATAGCCCCGCGGAGCCCTGGTCCGACCGCACCGGCGGCCGATGGCTCAGTGGCACGCATCGGTCGGCTGGGGTGAGCCGGCATCACCGCCTTGATGTACCTTGCACCGCAAGGTACCTTGTGACGCATGCCAGTGGACATCGGTGCGCAACTGCGGAAGGGCGTCGTCGAGTACTGCATCCTCGGGCTCCTGGATCGCGAGCCGATGTACGGCTGGCAGCTCTCCGAGCAGCTCGTCCAAGCGGGCCTGGCCGCCAGCATAGGCACGCTGTACCCCCTCCTCGGCCGCCTCCGGACGCAGGGCCTCGTCACGGCGTTCGATCAGCCGTCGGCGACGGGACCAGTCCGGAAGTACTACCGCCTCACTCCGCTGGGGCGCAGTCAGCTGACTGCGTTCCGCCTCCAGTGGGGCTCCTTCACCGCCTCGGTGCATCGACTCATCGGAGAGGACACTCATGACTGACACCAGGCCCGAGATCACCACGGCCTACCTGGCGCAGCTCGACACCGAACTCGCTCAGCTCCCCCCGCAACTGCACCACGACATCCTCGCGGGGATCAGGGAGGAGCTCGAGGGTCTCGACACCGTGGCCGCCGCCGCTCGCATCCATCAGCTCGGCGACCCTGCGTTCATCGCCGCCGAGGCCCGCAGCGAGGTCCAGGTCGACGCCCCGGGCGTCGCTGCGGATCCGCCGGTTCCCGGCCGGACCTTCTCGATCGTCGCAGTCGTCGTCCTCATCGCCGGCTCGCTGCTCGTGCCCGTCGTGGGCGCTCTGGCGGGGCTCGTCTTCGTCAGCCAGTCCAGAGCCTGGACCCGCCGAGAGAAGACCGCAGCCTGGCTCGCACCCGTGGGCGTCGCCCTCCTCGCGCTGGCGGCCGTGGCGCTGATGGCCTCGGCCGACCTCGGCGGCGCCCACGTCGTCGTCCTGGTCGGCTACCTCGTCTTCCCCCTCGAGGGCATCGCGCTGGCCGTTCGAGCCCGGTCGCGAGGCTGGCGCCCCTGACCCTGCGGGCGGTACCTGACCACGCGGCGATCGGCTCCCGAAGGACTCCGCCCTGCGGATCGATCACGAGGAGGACGGAAACCGATTCCAGGGCGCGATCGCGTGATGCCCCGGAGGACCAGTCGATCGAGGTGGAGAGCTAGGCGACCTGCTGCTCGTGACGTGCCGCGCGGCGCTCCGTCACGAGGAAGACGACGAGCAGCACGACGCCGACGAGGACGACGACGATGTTGCCGAGCTGAGCCAAGGACCCGAGGCCGCCCTGCAGGGGGTACGTGGCCTGCATGAAGATGCTCGGGTCCGTGCTCGCGTGAAGCAGGATCGGAGCGATGATCGTTCCGGTCACCCGCAAGGCGAGGTACATGCAGAGGCCGAAGAAGAACGTGTAGAGCATCTGCAGCATCGTGGGGATCAGCGCTTGACCGGTGAAGAGGTTGGTCGCATGCAACAGCGAGAACAACGCCGCCGAGACGAGCCCGACGGCGACCTCCGAACGGCCGGCCGAACGCATGATGCGGACCACGTATCCACGAGTCAGCAATTCTTCGGAGAAGCCGATGACCAGTCCTGCCAGGAGCCAGGCGGCGACCCAGTCGAAGCCCGCGGCTTCGTAGTCGATGCTCGCGAAGCGCAGCACGTTGAAGAGCAGCACTACGGCGACGGCGATCCACATCCAGCCTCGACCTGGAGCTCCCCGGCGTGCGAAGAGACCTCTCAGCCAGCCCAGGCTGGCACCGAAGCCGATCAGGATGAGACTGCCGATCAGGACCGGGACGACGATGAGCACGAGGACGTAGCTGGCGGAGCCGGCGTCGCCGATGAACGGCACGAACGGTGCCATCAGGAGCGATGCGGGTTCGTAGATGGCGAGGTAGCCGACGGCGAGGATCAGCGCCTTCCACCACCGGCCCTGTTCCCAGAACCGCGTCCACCCTGATCGTGCAGCCATGTCTCTCATGATGATCCCCTCGTTCGGGGTTCAGTCAACCATCAGCTTCGAGGCAGACTCAAGTCTGGCGCTCACGGGCCGGGTTGGATCGCCCCCACCGAGAGCTGCTGGACGCTGGAGGACGTGCAGGCGGTGAAGAGATCTCCGCCGGCTCCGATGTACAGAGACGCCGTCGACCCGGGCGGGTAGACCCGGAACCCCTCGCTCTGCTGCGGCTGGCACTCGGCGGCATCGTAGTTCGCGGCCTGCACCATGGTCAGGATCGCCTGGGCGTACCCACCGGGAGCGATCTGCACGGTCGGGTGCTCCGACGCCCGATCCAGAGTCGCCGAGGCCCCGAGCTGGGTGCCGTCACCGCCTCCGACGAACGACACACCCGGCCAGCCCTGCAACTCGCAGGTGCGGTCGCCGGTGTTCGTGAGGATCAGAGCGACACCGTAGCTGCCCGCAGCTCCGCCACCTCCGTCGTCGATCGCGCCCTGCAGCTCGTCGACGGTGCACCGGTCCGCGGCGGCCCCGATCGTCCCGTCGCCGAGATCGCCCCCTCCCCCGGACTCACCGTCCGGGCCGGGTGTCGACGTCGCCGGTGGCGCGGGAGCTGCGGAAGGCGTCGGCGTGGACGTCGGCGTCGGCGTCACCGTCGCGGTCACGGTCTCCGTGCCGGGAGACGGTTCCGAGGCGTCGGGCGTGCAGCCGGCCAGCATGACGACCAGCGCTGCAGCGGACACGGTCACGGTGAGGGGCTTGGAACGAAAACGCATGCACTCCACACTGGCACGCCGCGGGGGGAACATGCTCAGGGGCGGCTGTCACGATGCGTCCGACGGTCTTCAGTCGGCTGCCCACCCGGGTCGCCGCTCAGACCCGGTCGAGCCTGGTTCTGATGCCGCCGAGATGCACGGCCCGGGGCCCTGACGCGACGTCGCCGAGGCGGGCCAGGAGGCGACGGGCCGCGTCGAGGACGATGGGGTGCTCGACCCCGTAGGTGAGGACACCGTCGAAGACCGTGTCGACGAGCTGTTCCGGCTCCGGCCAATGCGGCAGGACACGGGCGACGGCATCCTCGTCGAGGTAGGCGGTGATGGCCTGCCGCTCGGCCCACAGAGGCACGAGGGCCGTCGCCGACAGGTCGAGTGCGCTGACAGCCGTGTACGGATCGTTGGTCCCGCTCGCGAGACCGCGGACGGCGATCTCGACGAGTTGTTGGAGTGCGAAGCCGACGTCCTGGAACGGCGTCCGTGCCGCACCGAGGGTGACCATCCTGCGGAGCCGGTCGATATCGGCCTCCGGCACAGGACGACCGTGCGCTCCGTCACGCGGGGCCATGCGGAGCAGGCAGTCGCCCTCGATGAGATGGTCTCCCGGCATGGCCGTCATATCGACGACCTGATCGTGGTCGTGGGCCCACGACACGAGCCGCTCCCATCCGACGGATTGGACGTACCCGTCGCTCTGCGACTCGACGATGGACCACGCCACGCCACCGTCGGGCTGTGGCTGCACGCTCACCCCGTCGCCGTCACCGTCACGGTCGCTGTCACCGTCGAACCGATACGCATGGCTCACGGCGGTCTCGAGGTCCTCCTGCACCTGTTTCTGCAGGGAGGTGATCTGCACGCTCGACGCGATGTGGTGGATGAAGAACACGAGCACGGCGACATCGACGACCCCGAGGGCGACGGCGACGTGTATGGCGATGACGGGGACGAAGGCCGTGCCGTCGTCGATGGCTGTGTGGACGGAGCGGAGGACGACGATGGAGTAGAGGAAGGTGGAGGTGAAAGCCGCCAGGACGAACTGGTTGGCCCGGTCGGCCATGAAGTTGCGGACCAGGCGTGGACCGTACGTCGAGGACGTCGTCGCCAGGACCGAGATGGTGATGGAGAACGACGTCCCCGCCACGGTGAGCATCGCCGTCCCGATCGTCGTCAGGATGGCTCGACCCCCGCTGGCGCTGAGAGCGTCGAGGATGGGGATCGAGGCGCCCCGATCGACGATCCCCTGGTCGACGACGACGAGCAGCTGTGCGACGACGATCGCGAAGACCCCGAGGACGGCGGGGAAGAACCAGAACGACTCACGGAGCCGGAGCGTGACGGTGCGCATGAGCGACTGCTTCCTGTCGGATCTCCGAGGCTGGAGAAGACACCCCGAAGCGTAGTCAGCAGGGCGCATCGGCGCCGCCCGGGACGGGAACGACGGACGGGCGCCGCCTCCGGAGAGACGACGCCCGTCGGGCCGACACGGACGGGTCAGCGCCCTGTCGAGTCGTCCTGGTCCGTCGTGCCGGGTGCGCCCTCGTCGAGGCGGCCGTCGATGGCCGGGTCGGGCGACACGACGTCGACCCGCAACGGCGGTTCGGCGACGACCGCGGAGGCCGACGCCTCCGGGCCCGAGACGGAGCCCGCACGGGTGCCCCGGACACGGCGCTTGACAGCCTCCCAGGGTCGGGCCAGACCCTTGCTGCTCGCCTGGGTGGGCGCGTCGACCTCGAGGCCGTAGTAGGCGCCCACGTGCTCGAGGAGGACGTCTCGTTCGGCCTTGTCGTACGCGCGGCGTTCGCGGTTGAAGGCGATGATCGTCGACCAGCACGTCAGCAGCAGCACGATGCTGAACGGCAACGCCGTCGTGATCGCCGCGGTCTTCAGGGCGTCGAGCCCACCCGTCAGGAGGAGCGCGACAGCCAGCAGGGCGGCGACCAGAGCGAAGAACACGCGCAGCCAGTTCTTCGGCTCGATGTCGCCGCCGGACGCGATCATCGCCATGACGAGCGAGCCGGAGTCCGACGACGTGACGAAGAACACCCCGATGAGCAGGATCGCACCGAAGGTCAGGACCGTCCCGGCGGGCAGGCCGCCGAGCAGGGCGAACAGCGACCCCTCGACGTCGACCGAGCCGTCGGCGCCGACGAGGCCGCCGGCGCCGTCGGTCTGCTGGTGGATCGCGGCGCCGCCGAGGACGGCGAACCAGAGCAACGTCAGCGCCGTCGGGACGAGCAGCACGCCGAACACGAACTGGCGGACCGTGCGGCCCTTGGAGATGCGGGCGATGAAGATGCCGACGAACGGCGCCCACGACATCCACCAACCCCAGTAGAAGGTGGTCCAGGCGCCCTGCCACTCCTCGCCGGCGGCACCCTGCTGGGCGGTCACGTTGAACGACAGACCGACGACGTTCTGCAGGTAGGCGCCGATCGACTGCACGAAGTCGCGCAGCAGGAACTGGGTCGGACCGACGATCAGGACGAACAGCAGAAGGGCTGCGGCGAGGATCAGGTTGAAGTTCGAGAGGATCTTCATGCCCTTGGTGACGCCGGTGACGAGCGACACGATGGTGACCGCGGTGATGACGGCGATGATCGAGATCTGGCTCACGATGCTGCTCTCGGCGATGCCGGCAGCCTCCAGGCCGGCGCCGATCTGGATGACGCCGAGGCCGAGCGAGGTCGCGACACCGAACAGGGTGCCGACGAGGGCGATGACGTCGATCAGGTTGCCCCAGCCGCCGCGGACGCGGTTGCCGAGGAGGGGCTCGAGTGCCCACCGGATGGAGACCGGCCGGCCCCTGCGGTGGATCGCGTAGGCGAGGGCGAGGCCGAGGACGACGTAGATGGCCCAGGCGTGCAGCCCCCAGTGCAGGAACGTCTGGGTCAGGGCCTGCTGTGCGAGCTGGTCCTCGGTGCCCGTGACACCGGGGCGGGGAGAGGCGAAGTGGCTGAGGGGCTCGGAGACGCCGTAGAAGACGAGGCCGATGCCCATCCCCGCGGCGAAGAGGAGCGCGAACCACGATCCGGTGGAGAACTCGGGTTCGTCTTTGTCCTTGCCGAGCTTGATGCCGCCGAACCGGCTGAAGCCGATGAACAGGCTGAAGCCGACGAAGAACGCCGCGATCAGGACGTAGTACCAGCTGAAGTTCTTGACGATGCCGCTCTGCAGACCGAGGAACAGCGCCTCGGCCGATGCGGGCGCGATCAGAGTGAAGGCGACGAAGCCGAGCACGACGACGGCCGCAGGCCAGAAGACCCAGCGGCGCAGCTGCGGAGTCGTCGAGACGGTCTCCGTGAGGGACGCGGGATGGTCGGCGGTGGGCCCCGAGGGGGGAGGTGTTGTCGTAGCCATTCGTCCATGGTGCCGGTTCAGCGAGGCCGAGGCCGAATACGGAGGTGATCCCGGCCCCGGGAGGTCAGGCGTCCTGGTGCTTGTAGCGCCGGTTGCGCGGCCTCAGAACGGCCGTCGCAAGGCCCGCGGCGACGACCGACGCGATGAGGATGGCGACTTTGGCGTCGTCGTCGTGAGCGCTGCCCAGCCCGTAGCTCAGCTCCGCGACGAGCAGGGATACGGTGAAGCCGATACCCCCGAGGAGGGCGACACCGGTGAGGTCGATCCAGGTGATCGTCCGGTCGAGTTCGGCCCGGGTGATGCGGGTCGTGATCCACGTCGTGGCGAGGATGCCGATGGGTTTGCCGAGGACGAGAGCGGCGATGATGCCGATCGTGACCGGACTCGACAGCGCCGTCCTCAGCCCGTCGAGGCCGCCGAAGGCGACGCCGGCGGAGAAGAACGCGAAGACGGGGACGGCGAAGCCGGTGGAGATGGGCCGGAAGCGGTGCTCGAAGACCTCGGAGAGCCCGGGGCCGGTGCCCGGTCCGCCGCTGGCCTGGCTGCGGATGACGGGGACGGCGAAGCCGAGGAGGACCCCGGCGACGGTGGCGTGGACGCCCGAGGCGTGGATGAGAACCCACACCGAGACGGCCACCGGCAGCAGGATGAACCAGTTCGCTGCGGGATGCAGGCCGAAGAACCGGCGGAACCTCTGCGTCAGGAACACGTAGGCGGCGAGCGGGACGATCGCGAGCACCAGGGGGAGGACCTCGATGGCGCTGGTGTAGACGAAGGCGATGATCCCGATGGCGATGAGGTCGTCCACGACCGCGAGGGTCAGGAGGAAGATCCGCAGCGCAGCAGGAAGTCTCGAGCCGACGATCGCGAGGACCGCGACGGCGAAGGCGATGTCGGTCGCCGTGGGGATCGCCCACCCGCGCACCGCCTCCGGGTCGGCGGCGTTGATGGCGGTGAAGATCAGGGCGGGGACGATGACTCCGCCGAACGCGGCGGCCACCGGCACGATGGCCTTGCTGATCCTCCGGAGCTCCCCGGCGACGAACTCCCGCTTGAGCTCCAGGCCGACGAGGAAGAAGAAGATCGCCAGCAGCCCGTCGGCGGCCCACTCCCCCACGCTCAGGTGCAGACCCAGAGCCGCGGGGCCGAACTCGAAGTCGCGAAGCGCGAAGTACGCGCCGGACAGCGGCGAATTCGCCCACACGACGGCGACGACCGCCGCGATGACCAGGACGATGCCGCCCACGGTCTCCTTGCGGAGGATCTCCCCGAGGCGGGTGGACTCCAAGGAGGTGTCCTCGGCGAACAGTCCAGGGGCAGCTGCAGCGGGTGGGCGGGGAGGGGGCAGGTCGTCGTGTGGCATCGCCCCTTGTCTTATCAGACATCGGCAGACCGACACCCCATCAGGCAGGGATCCCCGGGAGGCGGCCGTCACGACCGTGGATGATTCCACCACCATCTGGCGCCAAGCAACGGAGCGGACACTGTCAGTGGCTGTCCAGATGACTCACGTTCACCCGGACCCCGGTGGATCGAGGAACCTCGAACCAGGCAGTCATTGAGGGCGCCATGAGAATCACCAGATTGCGCATCGACGGCCAGTTCTTCCACCTCGACGAAGATCAGGACACCGCGACCCTGAAGCGGGAGATCATCGCCGCCGCCTCCGCAGGGCCCCGGTTCATCGATTTCACCGCGATCGGCCACGGCGAGGTATCCGTCCTCATGACACCCCAGATGGGTGCTCGGTTCGAGGTCCTCGAGCGCAGCCAGGAGGAGATCGATGAGTGGAACCACAACCCACCCGTCGTGGACTACGACCCGCTGGTCCACGACTGAGGCGCGAGCGCAGCCCCCTGCACCGAGGGATGCCCCGGTCGCAGCGGAGCGGACACCTCGGAGTCCAGGTCGACGGTGGCGCTACTCGGCGTCGTCGATCTCAGCCAGGGCCACCGGGGTCCCCGAGGTGATGAGCAGGTCCGTCGCGAGGACGGACCCCGAACCGTAGTTGACCGTCAGCCAGAGCGTCTCCCCGTCGCGGAGCGCGGACATGATCTGCGCTTGGACCGCGTCGAGGGTGGTGTCCGGGATCGTGTAGGCGAAGCCGCCGTAGTGGACGTCGACGCGCTTCATGGTGCACCCGTCTCGGTGCCGTTGGCGGTGTCCTCGTCGATGATGTGCAAGCCCGTGTGGGTGTTCGCGGTCAGTTCCAGGGCACGGATCCAGCGCGGGTTGATCTGGGGCACACGACTTCCGTAGAACTTGAACACCAGAGGGATCGTGGGGTGCAGCCAGATCGAGGTGCGCCCGTCGCCGATCTGCTGGTCGTCCTTCCAGGAGAAGTAGAACGGTTCCCCGCGGCGGAGCTTGACGCCGATGACGACCTGCAGGTGAGCCAAGGTCCGGTCATCGAAGTCGACCGTCAGCGTCTGGTCGTAGATGAGCTTTCCCACGGCACCTTCTTCGTTCGGCTAACACGCAGCCCGTCATGCGGGTGCTGGCTTTCGAATCCCCTGCGTCCCAGACGGGAGAGTCATCAATACGTTAGCGCCCCATCCGCGTCATCCGAGGCGGGCGCTCTGGCGCTCCGCCACTCGCCCGCTCGCAGAGCACGGAAGCGTCCGCCGACACCGGATCTCACGGCACACGACGGAGCGACCGCGGCGGGCGGGTCGTCAGCCCCCGACGGTCGAGCGGAGGGTCGACGACCCGTCGGGCAGGCGGCGCACCTCGATGCGGTCGGCGATCCGCTGCTTGAGCTCGTCGACGTGGCTGACGATGCCGACGACCCGACCCGCGGCCGAGAGCCTGCCCAGCTCGGTCATCACCGCGTCGAGCGTGGTGGGGTCCAGCGATCCGAAGCCCTCGTCGACGAAGAGGGTGCCCAGCTGCAGCCCACCGGCCTCGGCCTGCACGACGTCCGCGAGTCCGAGAGCGAGGCTGAGCGACGCGTAGAACGTCTCGCCGCCCGAGAAGCTGCCGGGGTCGCGGGTCGTGTCGGTCGCGTGGTCGCGGATCGCCAGCGACAGCCCGGTCTTGCGCGACCTCGACGTCGCCTCGCGCTCGTCGGACGACTCGAGCTGATACCGACCGCTCGACATGACCGACAGCCGCACGTTGGCCGCCGCGACGACATCGTCGAACCGCCGCAGCAGCACGTACGTGCCGAGCGTCACGCCCTTCACGTTGACCGCCGAGGAGGCGCTGGCCAGGTCGGCCATCCGCACGATCGCCCGGGCACGCTCCGCCGCGTCGTCCCCGACGGCCGCGGCCTGCCGCAGCGCGACGAGGGCTGCCGAGGACCGCTCGGCCCGGTCGCGCGCCCGGGCGGTCTCGGCGGCGATCGACGTCGCCGCGGCCTCGGTCTCCGCCGCACGCTCGGTCGCCAGGGCGACCCGCTGCTCGACCGCGGCCTCGACCCCGACACGTGCATCGTCGCCCAGGCCCTCGCCCGATGCGTCGTCGAGCCCCGCGATCTCCGGCTCGCCGAGCCCGGCGGCGACGACGGCGAGCTCGCGGTCGTGCGCCGCGATCACGGCATCGAGCCGGCCGACCTCGGCACGATCCAGCACGGCTGCGGCCACGGCCTCGACGTCGGCGAAGCCCGCGTCGGCGAGCGACGCGTCGAGGTCGGTGCGTCGCCTCGCGACCTCGTCGACCGCGATCGCCTGGGCGTCGAGAGCCTCGACGAGGCGCGCCACGGCGCCGTGCCGGCGCCCGATGACCGCGACGAGCTCCGCCACGCTGTCGGCCCGCCCCCCGAGGTGCCGTCCGACGGCGGCGGTGTCGTCGTCGAGTCGTCGACGGTCGGCCACCGTCTGCGCGACGGCCGTGGCGGTGTCGACCCGCGCCTCCTCGAGCTCGGTGCGTCGGCGCTCGGTCTCGGCGTCGTGGGCGTCGAGCGCGAGCGCGGCCGCGTCGCGATCGCCCGCCACGCGGCGCGCGGCCTCGACCCGGGCCAGCGCCGCGTCGAGCTCCGCCTCGACCTCGGCACGGGTGACGCCGCCCAGTTCGGTCGCCCGCTCGTCTCGCCGGGCGACGGCGACCGAACGACGTGCGGCGGCGGCAGCGAGGGCCGACTCGCAGCGCACGCGCTCGTCGGTCGCCCGGTCGACGGCGTCGTCGTCGGGGTGGTCGGCGGTGGTCACGGCCGGAGCCGGGTGGTGCTCGGATCCGCAGACCGGGCAGGGCTCGCCGACGAGGAGGTCGCCCGCGAGCTCGCCCGCCATCCCGGCGATCTTGCGGCGGCGCAGGTCGTTCTCGACCCCGGCGGCGTCGAGAGCCACCCGGGCCGCCTCGTGCAGATCGGCGGTCGCGCGGTCGAGCTCGTCCTCGAAGCGGTCGAGCCCGTCGATGAGGTCACGTCGCCTGCGCCCCTCCGCCACCGCGGCCTCGGCGGGCCCCACGGCGACGACGGCCTCGATCAACGCACCTAGCGCCGCCTCGAGCTCTCGGCGGACCGCGGGCAGCTCGGCCTGGGCACGCTCGAGCTCGTCGACGCGCGCCACCTCGGCCGCGACCTGCGCCTCGAGCACGTCGAGCGCGGCCCGGCGGTCGACGAGGGTCGCTTCGAGCCGGGCGCTCTCGGCGGACGACCCGGCCTCCGCCGTCAGGGCGTCGCGTCGAGCCGCCGCCGAGTCGCGGTCGGTCGTCTCGGTCAGATCCGCGTCGAGGTCGCCGGACTCGCGCGCCGCACCGACCTGCTCGACGGCGGTCGAGAGCCGCTCGTCGGCCCGGCGGAGCCCCTCGACGGCGACCGTCACCGAGGAGGCGCGGCGTGCGTCGTCGACCCGGCCCCGTGCCTCCTGCACATCGGCTTCGACCTCGCGGGCCGCCGCCTCGCGACGGAGCAGCGCCGCGCGTCGCTCGAGCGCCCGCTGCAGACGCCGTTGCGCGTCGAGGTGAGACCGGGCCGCGTCGCGATCGCCGACCGCCGCGGCCCGCCGACCCTCGAGCTCGACGGCGGTCGCGGCCAGCCCGGCGACCAGACCGCCCAACCCGTCGCGCCCCTCCGGCCCATCTGAGCCCTGCTGCCCGCCCGGCTTCCCGAAGTCGGCCGCGGCCGCGGCGAAGACCTCGTCGTCGACCCCCGTCGCCTCGCGCAGTCGCCCGAGCGCGAGCTCGACCTCGCGCTCGGCGGCGGCTATCGAGGCGCGCGCGGCGACCCGTCGCTCGACGAGCTGTGCCGTCGTCTTCTCGTAGATCTCGGTGCCGAACAGCGACTGCAGCACCTCTTTGCGCTTCTCGCCGGTCGAGCGCAGAAAAGCCGCGAACTCGCCCTGCGGCAGCACGACGGTCTGCACGAACTGCTGCCGGGTGAGCCCCAGGATGCGCGCGATCTCGGCCCCGGTCTCTTGGGCGCTCGTCGAGACGACGGTGCCCTCGACCGCATCGGGCGAGGTCAACAGCACGAGGGTCACGGTCTGGTTCTGCGGGGTCGTACCCGTGCCACGGGCCTTCGGCCGGCGGTAGGCCGGGGTCCGTCTGACCCGGTGGATGCCCGCCGCGGTCTCGAAGACGACCTCGACGAACGGCTCGACCGTGGGGGCGGCGTGATGGCTGCGCAACCGGTCGGGGCTGGAGGTCGAACCGGCCAGACCGCCGTAGAGGGCGAAGACGAGCGCGTCGATGATCGTCGACTTGCCCGACCCGGTCGGCCCCTCGAGCAGGAACACGCCCGAGGCCCCGAGCGCCGCGAAGTCGATGCTGTGCTCGCCCGCGTACGGCCCGATGGCGCGCAGCGTGAGTCGATGGAGGATCACTCGCCGCCCTCCGTCGCCCTGGCCGCCTCGTACGCGGATCGGACGATCTCGAGCTCCAGTTCGTCGGCCCGGGCGCCCGAGGCGAAGGCGACGAAGTCGGCGGCGACCTCGACCGGGTCGGTCTCGACCGTCACCGCTCTCAGGGCGGGCGCGTCGACGGCGCCCACCGGCACGTGGTGGATCGCGAGGGCGTTGGGGAACCTCTCGCGGACGCGCGCGTAGAGACGGTCGGGGTGCACCGGATCGGTGGCCGTGATGCGCGACCAGGCCTCGCTGTGCTGGTCGTACCGCCCGTCGAGCAGACGATCGATCGTGTCGGCGAACTCGACGAGGGGCCGCGGCACGGGGGTGGGCACGGTCTCGATCGTGGCACCGCCGTCGGCCGCCAGGGTGACGAGCGTCGACGACTTGACGTGCCCCCGCTCACCGAACGAGAACGCCAGCGGCGACCCCGAGTAGCGGACGACCGGTCGGGCGTCGACCGCCCCGACGCGCTGAGCCCCGTGCAGGTGCCCGAGCGCGACGTAGTCGACGCCGTCGAAGACCCCCGCGGGCACGGAGTCGACCCCGCCGACACGGATGTCTCTCTCGCTCTCGCTCGCCGCGCCTCCTGATACGAAGGCGTGGGCGATCACGACCGACCGCGTGCCGGGCCGCCCGGCGAGATCGGCGCGCACCCGGCGCATGGCCGCGGCGACGACCGCCTCGTGCGACCGGGCGAGCGGGCCGTCGTCGCCGGCACCGGCACCAGCGCCGGCACCGTCGGCGAGCGCGTGGCGCACGGTGTCGGGGTCGAGGTACGGCACCCCGTAGAACGCGACCGGCCCGTCGGCGTCGTCGACGACCACCGGTGTCGCCAGCTCGTCGGCCCGGGCGCGCAGGTGCAGCCCGGGTCGCATCAGCTCGGCCGCGAAGCCCAGCCTGACCGCGGAGTCGTGATTGCCGGGCGTCAGCACGACGGTCGCCAGCTCGCTGAGCCGCTGCAGGGCCGAGCCGAGGAGGCGCACGCTGGGTACCGCGGGCACCGCCCGGTCGTACACGTCGCCCGCCACGACGACGACCCGGACGCCGCGATCGCGGACGAGCTCGACGAGGTGGTCGACGAACGCGGACTGGTGCTCGTGCAGATCGACGCCGTGCAGCGTGCGACCGAGATGCCAGTCGCTCGTGTGCAGGATCAGCACGGGTCTCCTTCTCAGCGGTGCCGGTGGGTCGTCGTCACTGTAGCGTCGAGGTCCGACACTGCAGCGCCGGAGGAGAACCGCACCGTGAACGACGACACCATCGACCCGTCCGCCCTCCGATCTGAGGTCGAGGCGCGTCACGATCGGATGATCGCGGACCTCGTGGCGTACGCCTCCCTCGAGACGCCGTCCGACGACGTCGACCTGCTCGCGGTCGGCCTCGCCTGGATCGAGTCCTGGTTGACGGCGACCGCCGGCCCGGCCGCCGCCCGACGGGTGCACGTCGTCGAGGGCTACGGCGACTCGGTCACGCTCGAGTACCCCTCGCCCACGGGCTCCGCCGAGTGGGTCAGCGCGCTCTGCCACTACGACACGGTGTGGTCGGAGGGCACTCTCGCCGACTGGCCGGTGACGATCGACGGCGACGTCATGACCGGGCCCGGCGTCTTCGACATGAAGTCCGGGCTGATCCAGCTCGGTCACGCCATCGCGGTCTCCGATCGGCTCGGTCTGCCGCGGCCGGGCGTCCGCATCGTGCTGAACGGCGACGAGGAGGTCGGCAGCATCGCCTCGCGGCCGGTCATCGAGGCCGAGGTCGGCCGAGGAGGCGCGGTGCTGGTCTTCGAGTCCGCCGCCGAAGGAGCGGTCAAGACGGCCCGCAAGGGAGTCGGCATCTTCGAGGTCGAGACGTTCGGCGTCGAGGTGCACGCGGGGCTGCACCCGCGGTCGGGCGCGAGCGCAATCGACGAGATGGCGCGGATCATCCTCCAGCTGCACGCCGCGGCCGACATCGACGCCGGCACCTCGCTCAACGTGGGCATCGTGCAGGGCGGCACCCGCACCAACGTGAAGGCCGGCCACGCCCGGGCCTCGGTCGACGTGCGCGTCACGTCGGCGTCCGAGGTGACCCGCATCGAGCAGGTGCTGGCCGACCTCGCCCCCCACGACCCGAACGCCCGGGTGCAGGTCACCGGCGGCTGGAACCGCCCTCCGATGGAGCGCACCCCGGTCACGGCGGCCCTGTACGAGCGGGCCGCCCGGGTGTCCGCGACGCTCGGGTTCGAGCTGCGCGAGGTCTCGGTCGGCGGGGCGAGCGACGGCAACTTCGCCGCGGCCCTCGGCTGCGCCGTGCTCGACGGGGTGGGCGGCGTCGGCGGCGGGGCGCACGCCCGCCACGAGTGGATCAGCTTGGCCGGAATGGTCGAGCGCACCGAGTTCGTCTCCGCCCTCTTCGCCGACCTCGCCTGACCCGACCCGACGTCACGCGAGGGCGCACAGCGGCGTGATGCGATCGTGACTCGGCGCAGGCGAACTCATCCCCGCGACTGACGAGCCAGCTGCGCGTTCGTCAATACGGTGGTGCGAGCCCGATCTCACGGGCCCCTGGGGAACGGATCCGTCATGACACGCGCACGCACTCTGCACACCCTCGGAGCCTCGGCGCTCGTCGTGCTGTCTCTGGCCGGATGCGCCGGCGGCCCGTCCGGGGGCACGACGCCGAGCCCGACCCCGAGCATGAGCACCAGCGCCGGCGCGACTCCCGACGACGGCGAGACGGCGACGCCCACCGCTCCGCCTGAGTCGAGCCCGACGCCGACCGGCGCGGCGACCCCGACCCCGACGACCTCCGAGACGCCGGCCGCGTCTCCCGTGAACATCCCCACCGACTGCACGCAGATCGTCGACTCGGCGACCTACGCGGCGACGATGGGCGAGACCCCGCTGAACCCCGAGGGCTACCTCCGGCGCGACGGCACCCCGTTAGGAGCCCGGACGCCGACCGTGCCGCCTGCCGACGCGACCCTCGTGCAGATCGTCGACTCGGCCGCCGCGCTCGACTGCCTGTGGCGCGACCCGCGAGCCGACATCACCGGTCTCGGCGTGACCATGGGGCGCCTCGATCAGGCGACCAGCGCCTCCCTGCTGTCTCTGGCGGCAGCCGACGGTGCGACCTGCAGCGACGCCCAGGGCGGCCGGCTGTGCCAGAAGTCGGAGACGGCGGAGCAGTACCAGACCGACATCACGGACACGTACTTCGTGCGCGGCGACCTGTTCGTGCACGTCTTCCAGTCGAACTTCCCGACGAACGATCTGCTCGGCTCGATCCTGGCGCACACCGCGAGTTGAGCACCGAGCCGCAGCGCGCGCTACAGCACGCTCTTCGGCACCCGGTGCAGCGTCACGGCGCCGACCGCGTCGAACGGGTGCAGCGGGTCCGGGGCGCCCGACCCCGTCGGCCCGCCGAGCCGTGAGTGCCCGACGGCGCTGAGCACCGCGTAGGCGTCGCCGCGGGTCCAGCCGTGGTCGTCGACCAGGAACGAGAACGCGTCCTCGTACCCGCGCCGGATGCTCTCCTGCACCGGCTCGCCCAGCCCGACGAAGATCCAGTCGTCGGCCGTCTCGATCCGAGGGGCCCGCAGCGAGAGCCCCTTCACGACGTCGATCGACACGACCGCCGTGCCCTCCGCCTCGATGGCGACGAACGACGACTCGCCCTCGGCCATGATCGCGTGCACGTCGCCGATCGAGAGGTACGCGCCCTCGACCATGACGGGCAGGTACACGGTCGAGCCGACGCGGTTCTCGGTGACGTCCATGTTGCCGCCCTGCGCGTACGCCGGCATGATCGTCGAGTTCTCGCCGGTCGCCGGGGCGGTGCCCATGCAGCCGATCATCGGCCGCGGTGCGAACACGTGCCGGTCGGTCACGTGCACCCCCTCGTCGTCGATGGGCACGCGGCGCGTGAACATCTCGTCGCCCATCACGTGCTGCAGTGCGCCCGACCCGGGCAATGCGACGGACCAGCCGTGCGCCACGAGCCGGATCTCGTGCACGGTCACGGCGAGCGCGTCGCCGGGCATCGCACCTTCGACGTAGACGGGGCCGGTGACGGGGTTGATCGGCACCGACAGCTTCGCGAGGTCGCGGTGCTCGTGCAGCTCGGCGTAGACGGCGTCACTGGTCTCGAAGCCGATGCGCTCGCCCGTGCCGGGGGTGATCCGCAGGGCGGGCTCGACGTCGGCGGTGAAGCCGGGGCGCCCATGCTCCTTGCCCAGGAAGTGGTCGACACCGTCGACACGTCCCGCCGAGGAGGCGCGGGTCGGGTCGCCCGCGCCCCCGCCGGCCCCCGAGGCGGTCGCCTCCACCCCGCTCATGCGTCGTGCCGTTCGGAGTCGGCGGCGGGTGCGGCCGTGGCCGGCGTCGCACCGTGGTCGGCACCGGACGGGATGACCGGCGCCGCGCCTCCTCGGCTCCGGTAGTAGAGGAACACGCCTGCGCCGAGCACGAGCCAGACGAGTCCGCCGATCTTGGCCTCGGGGGCGGCGTTCACGAGCACGTAGCCGATGATGAGGAACCCGATGACGGGCACGACGAGGTGCAGCAGCCAGTTGCGCGACTTCCTCTTGACGACGTAGTGCACGACGACCGAGACGTGCAGCAGCATGAAGCCGAACAGGGCGCCGAAGTTCACCAGTGACGCGATGAGGTCGATCTGTCCGACGAAGAACAGCACGAGCACGGCCGACAGCGCCGAGACGAGCAGGATGGCGGCCTGCGGCACCTGGCGGCTGTTGATGGTGGACAGGAACGCGGGCAGCTGACGGTCGCGGCTCATCGAGAAGAGCAGACGCGAGGTGGCGGCCTGCGCGGCCATCGCGTTGGCGATGCCGATCGCGAGCACGTTGACGACCAGGAACGCCGTCGACCAGCCGCTGCTCGACGCCGCCTCGACCAGCGAGAAGAACGCGTTGCCGACCTCGTCCTTCCCGAAGGAGTCGCGACCGGCGGCGAGGGCGCTGGCGAGCCAGGTCTGCACGACGAAGAGCGTGGCGACGATCACCAGGGCGATGATCATGGCCTTGCCCGCTCCGCCGCGCTTGCCGGTGCTCTCCTCCGACAGCGTCGAGATGCCGTCGAAGCCCAGGAAGCTCAGCACCGCGATCGACAGCGCCGACGCGAGGAGCGGCGCGGTGACCTTGCTGGAGTCCCAGATCGGGTCGGCGGTGAACTCGGCGCCGGGGATCGTGCCGTCGTTCAGCGCGATGACCGCGATGATGACGAAGATCACGACGAAGACGACCTCGATGGCCAGGAACACCCGGTTCATCAGCTTGATCGAGCTGATGCCGAGCAGGTTGATCGCGGTGTTGATCGCGACGAAGATCAGCGCCCACATCCACCGGGCGCTCCCGGGGAAGATCCCGATCATCGACTCGGCGGCGAAGACGTAGAGCAGCGTCGGCACGAGCAGGTAGTCGAGCAGGATCGCCCAGCCGGCGAAGAACCCGGCGATGGGGTGGATGCCGCGACCGACGTACGAGAACACCGAACCGGCCAGCGGGATCGACTTCGCCATCTGCGCGTAGGCGAGCGCCGTGAAGATCATCGCGATGAGGCCGATCAGGTAGACCAGCGGCACCATGCCCGACGACGCGTTATAGACGGTGCCGAAGATGGCCCAGGGCGCGATCGGCACCATGAAGATCAGGCCGTAGATGAGCAGATCGACGGTCGTGACCGACCGCTTCAGCTCCTGCTTGTAGCCGTACTGCTCGAGTTGCTGCTGGTTGCTCAGCTCGCCGCCGGGGGTGCCGGTCGTCGTTCCAGTGGACATGGTGTGCTCTCTCGCTCGGGTGGGATGCGGGGGTGGAGCCGGGGAGGTGCGGGTCGGGTCGGTCAGGAGGCGCGGGCCGGGAAGCGCGGCGCGGGAGGCGCGGTGCCGGTCAGGCCGCGTCGTGCGCCGCGAGGAACTCGCCGACGACGGCTCGGAACTCCTCGGGCTGCTCGAGGTGCGAGCAGTGGCTCGCGCCGGCGAAGACGTGCGAGCGCACGTCGGCGATGCCGTCGACGAACGGCTGCCAGGTGGCCGGGGTCGCCTCGTCGTGCTCGCCGGCGACCACGAGGGTGGGGGCGGTGACGCGGGGTAGCCGGTCGACGATGCTCCAGTCGCGCATCGTGCCGATGACGTGGAACTCGTTGGGCCCGTTCATCGTGTGATAGACGGTGGGCTCGGCCTCCATCTGCGCCTCGCTGTCGACGAAGTCCTGAGGCATGGGGACGACGCGGCAGACGTGCCGCTCGTAGAACACCTGCGTCGCGGCGAGGTACTCCGGGTCCGTGGTGGTGCCCGCATCCTCGTGACGCTCCAGCGCCTCCTGCACGTCGACCGGCAGCAGCGCCCGCAGCTCGGCCGCGCCCTCGACCCAGAGCTGCATGGAGGCGGGCGAGTTGCAGATCGCGAGACCCGCGAGACCCGCGGGCTGGCGCACGGCGATCTCGGCGCCGAGCATGCCTCCCCACGACTGGCCGAGCACGTGGAACCGCTCGAACCCGAGGTGCGCGACGACCGCGTCGAACTCGGCGACGAACAGGGCGGGGCTCCAGGTCTCGACGGGGGCGTCGGGGCGGTGGCTGCTGCGGCCGCAGCCGAACTGGTCGTAGTGCACGACGGTGCGACCGGTCTCGTCGGCGAGCGCCGCGAGGTTGCGGAGGTAGTCGTGGGCCATGCCCGGGCCGCCGTGCAGCACGATCAGGGGCAGCGCGCCCGGCGTCGGGCGGTCGGGGGTCGTGACCTGGTACCAGGTGACGCCGTCGCGGAACGGGAGGGTGGAGGAGGTGCTCGTCGACATGCGGGACAGTGTGCGTCACGTAAAGGTCTCGCGCCTAGACCTTTGCCGATGACTTAACGTGGGTGTAACAAACGCCGCTCGGGAGGGTCGACGCATGACGCCACGCGAGGCCGCCGACGCCGGGGCGCCCGGGGCGTCCGGGGCGTCCGACAGCGCCCCCTCCGCCCCCGCCGGCGCCCTCGCCGCGCCCGTCGAGTCGTCGAGCCGCGTCGACGACGTGACCGACCGGCTGGTGACCGCCATCGCGACCGGCGAGTACCTGCCCGGCCAGCGCCTCCCTCCCGAGCGCGACCTCGCCGCATCGCTGCGCGCCGGGCGCATGACCGTCCGGGCCGCGCTCGCCCGACTCGTCGAGCAGGGCATGATCGAGACCCAGCGCGGGCGCGGTGGCGGGTCGTTCGTCCGCGAGCAGCACACGACGTCGTCCGACGCCATCGCGCAGCGGACCCTCGGGGCGCGCTGGGCGGACCTCAGCGACACGAGCGAGGCGATCGGGCGACTGCACGGGACGATCGCCGAGGCCGCCGCCGAGAACCACACGCCCGCCGACGCCGCCGAGCTGCGCGAGCGCCTCGAGGGCTACCGCGAAGCCGAGTCGGGCCGGGCGTCGCAGCGGGCCGACGCCCTGCTGCACGTGGCGATCGCCGAGGCGGCGCACAACACGACGCTGCGCGAGGTCCTCTTCGCCCTGGAGGCGCGGGTCAGCATCGCGGCGCCGGCCCACCTCTGGGGCGGCCCCGACGGCATGCGCGAGATGGAGCTGCGGGCGCTCGGCGATCACGAGGCGCTGGTCGACGCGATCTGCGGCGGTCGGGCGACGGAGGCGGCGGGCATCGCGCGCGAGCACGTCAAGATCGACCTCGAGCTGCTCGAGCGGGTGCTGCACCGCCGCGACTGACGCCCGCCTCTCGCGGGCTCGCAGCGTCGAGTGAGGGTGTGCGGCGCCGCCGAGCGGGTGGGTAAGGCCCTTCTCGGCGGCGACCGCCACGGACGGCGAGTGCCCGTCGATCCGAACTCACGACCTCGCGGGGGTTCGAGGGTCGTGCAGATCGTCGGGCGGGCGTCACGCAGGGGGAGGACATCCGGTTCGGGCCGGATATCCGCGTGGCTACACCGCCGTCGGTTCAGAAGATAGCAGTCGATACTCACGAGTATCGAGTCCCCCTTATGGGGGACGAGACGTGCGACGAACCTGCCCTCGTGACTTGACACGCCTATTCGTTTCGCCATAGAAATAATCCATGCGACGACGCGACGACGACTCGACCCCTGCCCTGCACCTCCGGCTCGGCGGCACGAGCGTCGTGCTCGACGTCCCCCGTGGCGCCTTGCCCGGCTTCGTCTACTGGGGCCCCGATCTCGGCGACATCTCGGAGGAGGCGCTGGTCGGCCTGGTCGCAGCGGCCCGCCCCCAGCGCGTCTCGGGTGGTCTCGACCACCCCGCGCGCCTGACGGTGCTGCCGCTCGAGCACGAGGGCTGGCAGGGCACTCCGGGCCTGATCGGCAGTCGCGCGGGTGCGGCGTTCGCTCCGGCCTTCACCGTCACCGAGACCGCCACCGACACCGACGCCGACGCCGCCTCCGTCGGCGCGGCGCCCACCGTCACCGCGCTCACCATCACCGCCGACGACGACGACGCGGGCCTCCGTCTGGGCGTCGATCTGCGGCTCGACGAGCACGGCCTGCTGCACCAGACCCTCCGCCTGACGAACACCGGCGACGACGTCTACGACCTGCACGAGCTCGCCGCGAGCTTCCCGCTGCCGCACAACGCCAGCGAAGTGCTCGACACCACGGGTCGGCACCTGCGCGAGCGCACCCCCCAGCGCCACGCGCTGACCGTCGGGCGCTACGACCGCGAGAGCCGCCGCGGTCGCCCCGGGGCCGACGCCACCCTCGTGCTCGCCGCCGGCACCCCCGGCTTCGGCTTCGAGCGCGGTCTCGTCCACGCCGTCCACCTCGCCTGGAGCGGCAACCACCGTGTCGGCGTCGAGAAGACGATCGCCGGCGCGGTCGTCACCCGGGTGTCCGAGCTGCTCGCCCCCGGCGAGGTCCGACTCGGCCCGGGCGAGAGCTACGAGACCCCCGAGGCGCTCGGCTCGTGGGGCGACGGGCTGACCGAGCTCTCGGGTCGGTACCACCGCCTCCTGCGCTCCCGTCCGCAGCATCCGTCGTCGACGCGGCCCGTCACCCTAAACACCTGGGAGGCCGTCTACTTCGACCACGACCTCGCCCGCCTGAGCGCCCTGGCCGACGCCGGGGCGCGGGTCGGCGCCGAGCGCTTCGTGCTCGACGACGGCTGGTTCCGCGGTCGCCGCGACGACACGTCGGCGCTCGGCGACTGGTACGTCGACGACGAGGTCTGGCCCGACGGCCTCGCCCCGATCATCGAGCACGTCACCGGACTCGGTCTGCAGTTCGGCCTGTGGGTCGAGCCCGAGATGGTCAGCCCCGACTCCGACCTGGCCCGTGCGCACCCCGAGTGGATCCTCGGGCCGGGCCCGCGCCTCCCGATGTCCGGGCGCCAGCAGCAGGTGCTCGACCTGTCGAACCCCGACGTGTCGGCCTACCTGCTCGAGCGCCTCGACTCGCTGCTGCGCGAGAACGACATCGCCTACCTGAAGTGGGATCACAACCGGGACCTGATGGAGGCGGGGGCCGGGTCGCCCGCGCACCCCGCGGTCCACGAGAACGTCGTCGCGCTGTACGCACTGCTCGACGAGCTGCGCCGCCGGCACCCTGCGGTCGAGATCGAGAGCTGCGCATCGGGTGGAGCGCGGGTCGACCTCGGGATCCTCGCCCGGACCGATCGGATCTGGGCGAGCGACTGCATCGACCCGATCGAGCGCCTGACGATCCAGAAGTACACGAACCTGCTGGTGCCCTACGAGCTGATGGGCGCCCATGTCAGCGGCCCCAGGTCGCACTCGACCGGACGCCGCCACGACCTGTCGCTGCGCGCGGGCGTCGCGCTGCCCGGGCACTTCGGCATCGAGTGGGACATCTCGAGCCTCGACCCCGAGGTCGAGGCGGAGCTGACGAGCTGGGTGGCGACCCACAAGCGCCACCGCGAGCTGCTGCACCACGGCACCGCCGTGCACGCCGACCTGCCCGACGCGTCGATGGACCTGCGCGGCGTCGTGTCGCCCGACCGGCGGCATGCGCTCTACACGTTCACGCAGGTGACGGCGAGCGCCAGCTACCCGCCCGGGCCGATGACCCTGCCCGGCCTCGACGACGAGCGGATGTACCGCGTCGCGCTGGCCGAGCCGACCGGAGCCCTCGGCGGGCCCGGGCAGTCGGCGCTGACGTGGGCCGTCGAGGGCGTGGTCGTGCCGGGGCGCGCCCTCCGCCTCGGCGGGGTGCAGGCGCCGGTGCTGTTCCCCGAGAGCCTCGTGCTGCTGGAGGTCACAGCCGTCTGACCCCGTGCGCACCCCTTCGTCGCCCTTTCGGAGGACATCACCTGAACCCCTGATCATGAGCCGGTTTCATCATCCCGCGACACGCCGCAGCAGCCGCACCCCGCGCTTGACACTTAGGTGAGCCTTACCTAACCTGGGCGGCGCCGTCAGAGAGCCTGGCGGCGTCCACGCACCACCGGGAGCCCCGTGTCCGATCTGCTGAACGCCTCCACCGCCGATGCCTACGCCGCCGAGACGACCGCCGTCGTCGACCGTCTCGCGCACCGCTTCCGCACGACCCGGCAGCCCTTCTCGGGCGAGAGCCGCGCCGAGCTGCAGAGCCGCGTCGACGCGGTCGACCTCGACGCCCCCGGCACCGGCACGGCCGACGCCCTCCGCGAGGTCGACGAGCTCTTCGCCGCGAACGCCGTCTGGTTCCACGACCCGGCCTACCAGTCGCATCTCAACTGCCCGGTCGCGATCCCCGCGGTCGCCGCCGAGGCGGTGCTCGCCGCGATCAATCCGTCGGTCGACACCTACGACCAGTCCGCCGTCGGCACCCTGATCGAGCGCCGACTCGTCGACTGGACCGCGGGCCGCATCGGCTTCGACCCGGCGACCCGAGACGGCGTCTTCACCTCGGGAGGCACGCAGTCGAACCTGCACGCGCTCCTCCTCGCCCGTGAGCGTGCCACCGCGACGGCCCGAGCCGAGGCCCGAGCCGAGGAGGCGCGGGTCCAGCAGCAGGAGGCCCCCGGCCGCCGCTCCGCCCCGCGCTCCCCGTCGCTGCACGATCTGCTGGCCCGCATGGTCGTGATCGCCACGGCCGAGAGCCACTTCAGCGTGCAGAAGTCGACGCGTCTGCTCGGTCTCGGCGACGACGCCGTGGTCACCGTCCCCACCGATGGAGCCGGGCGGATGCGCCCCGACGCCCTCGACGTCACGCTCGACGCGCTCGTGCAGGCCGGGCATCTGCCGATCGCCGTCGTCGCGACGGCCGGCACCACCGACCGCGGCTGCATCGACCCGCTCGCGGCCATCGCCGACGTCTGCGACCGCACCGGCGTCTGGCTGCACGTCGACGCCGCCTACGGCGGGGGCCTGCTGGTGTCGCCCAGCCGTCGGCGGCTGCTCGACGGCATCGAGCGCGCCCGGTCGGTGACGGTCGACTTCCACAAGACGTTCTTCCAGCCGGTGTCGTCCAGCGCGATCGTCGTGCGAGACGGCCGCGACCTCGACCCGGTCGCCTGGCACGCCGACTACCTCAACCCGCTCGCCGACCCCGAGCCGAACCAGGTCGCGAAGTCTCTGCAGACCACCCGCCGCTTCGACGCGCTGAAGCTCTGGGCGACCCTCCGCGCCCTCGGCGCCGACGAGGTCGGCGCGCTGGTCGACCGCGTCGTCGACCTCGCCGCGGAGGTGCACGGGGTCCTCCGCGACGACGACGAGTTCGATCTGCTCGCCGAGACCCAGCTCAGCACGGTGCTGTTCCGCTGGCAGCCGTCGCACGTCGACGACGGGACCGCCGACCGGCTCGTGCCGCTCGTCCGCCGGGTGCTGTTCGAGTCGGGTCGGGCCGTCGTCGCCAAGACGGTCGTCGACGGGCGCCCCTGCCTCAAGCTGACGCTGCTGGATCCCGAGTCGCGTCTCACCGACGTGACGGACGTGCTCGACCTGATCCGCGCCTCCTCGGCCGCCCTGCTCGAGAGCGACGACCTCGCCGCCACCGCGTCGACCACCGAGGGGTCGGCCCGATGACCGCCGCACGCACCGCCGACCGAGCACGGGCCGACGCCGCACGCATCCCCGACCACGTCCACGACCTCGTCGGCATCGGCATCGGCCCCTTCGGTCTCGGTCTCGCCGCGCTCACCGATCCGCTCGACGATCTCGACGCCGTCTTCGTCGACGCCGCCGACGGGTTCCGCTGGCATCCGGGGATGATGATCGAGGGCGCGACGATCCAGGTGCCGTTCCTCGCCGATCTCGTGACGATGGCCGATCCGACCTCGCGCTTCTCGTTCCTGGCGTTCCTCAAGGCGACCGGTCGTCTCTACGCGTTCTACATCCGCGAGAGCTTCTATCCGCTGCGCGCCGAGTACGACGCTTACTGCCGCTGGGTCGCCGATCAGCTCGACACCCTGCGCTGGGGACGGCGCGTCACCGCGGTCACCGAGCTCGACGACGGCACCCTGCTGGTCGAGGCCGAGCGCACCGCCACCGGAGAGCGCGAGGCGTGGCGCACCCGGCACGTCGTGCTCGGCATCGGCACCGAGCCGCGCCTCCCCGACGCCGTCCGCGGGCTGGAGGGCCCGGTCGTGCACAGCGCCGGCTACCTCCGCGAGCGCGAGCGGCTGCGCGACGCCGACTCGGTCACGATCGTCGGCAGCGGGCAGTCCGCCGCCGAGATCTACCGCGACCTGCTCGACACGACCCGAGGAGGCGCGGCGTCCGCGCCGCAGACCGGTCACCGCCTCGACTGGGTCACCCGCTCGCCCCGGTTCTTCCCGATGGAGTACACGAAGCTCACCCTCGAGCTGACCAGCCCCGAGTACACCGACCACTTCCACGCGCTGCCGCCCGACGAGCGCGATCGGCTGGGTCGCGAGCAGCGCAGCCTCTACAAGGGCATCAGCGGCGAGCTGGTCGACGACATCCACGAGACGCTCTACCGGCTCACCCTCGCGGGCCCGCTCGACACGACCCTGCTGACCGAGACCGAGCTCGTCGCCGCCGAGTGGCACGCCGACCGCGAGGTCTTCACCCTGACCCTGCGGCACGCCCAGCTCGGCACGACGACCCTGCGCGAGACCGCCGCGCTCGTGCTCGCGACGGGGTACGCGCCGCGCGTGCCGGGGTTTCTCGATCCGCTCGGCGACCGGGTGGCCCGCGACGGGCGGGGCCGCCTCGCCGTCGCCCGCGACTACTCGATCGACGCCACCGGCGCCGGCCGCCTCCTCGTCATGAACGCCGAGGAGCACACCCACGGCCTCACGGCCCCCGACCTGGGCTTCGCGGCCTGGCGCGCCTCGAGCATCATCGCGGCGATCACCGGTCGCGAGGTCTACGCCGTCGAACGCCGCACGGTCTTCCAGACCTTCGGCCTGCCCACCGGGGAGGTCGCCCGATGAGCGTCCTCACCGCCCCGCCCGTCGTCGCCGAGGAGGCGCGGGTCGCGCCGTTCTCGCACCGCGCCTCCTGCGGTCTGGTCACCCTCGAGCCGTTCGACCCCGAGCCGTTCGCCGTGCCGCTGCGTCGCTGGCTGTCGCACCCGGCGTCGGAGTCGTGGGGCATGGTCGGGGTCAGCACCGACGAGGTGCGCCGGTACGTCGCCGCGGTGACCGCCGACCCGCACCAGGACGCCTGGCTCGGCCGCGTCGACGGCGAGCCGATGTTCTTCGTCGAGACCTACGATCCGGCCCACGTGCTGCTGACCGAGGTGCACGACGCCGAGCCGGGCGACGTGGGGATGCACCTGCTCGTCGCGCCGGCGCCGCCGCCCGAGCAGCGGGTGCCGGGTCTCACGTCGGCGATCATGGCGACGGTGGTGCGCTTCGTGTTCGAGCGGCTCGACGCGCGGCGGATCGTGGTGGAGCCCGACGTCGAGAACATCCGCATCGCCGTGAAGAACGACGAGGTCGGGTTCCGCGCGGTCGGCGACGTCGATCTGCCCGACAAGCGCGCACGGCTGTCGGTGCTCACCCGCGACGACGCCGCGGCCGCCCACCTCGCACCCGGGCCGATGGGCTGGGCCCACCGGCACCTGGTCGCCAAGTCGCTGTCCGAGTTCTCGCACGAGCGACTCGTCGCCCCGCGCGACGAGGGCGGCGGGTGGTGGTCGCTGACCGTCGAGGGGGTGGGCGGCCCCGGCGACCCGACCCGCGCCTCCTCGGTGGGGGCGGCGTCGGCGCGCCCGGTCGTCGTCTACCGGTTCCGCGCCCGGGTGCACGAGCTCGAGCACTGGGTGGTCGACGAGCCGAGCGTCGCGCGCGAGATCGACGGAGCACCCGCCGAGCTCGACGCGCTCGAGCTGATCGCCGAGCTGCAGAGCGTGCTGGGGCTGCCCGACGAGCTGATGGCCGTCTACCTCGAGGAGCTCTCGTCGACGCTCGCGAGCGCGGCCGCGAAGCGCCTGCAGGGCGGCCCGACGGCGGAGCAGCTGACCACGGCCGACTTCCAGACCATCGAGGCGGCGATGACGGAGGGCCACCCGGCGTTCGTCGCCGCGAACGGCCGGATCGGCTTCGGGCTCGACGAGTTCCGCGCCTACGCCCCCGAGACCGCGGCCCCGATCCGCCTCGTCTGGCTGGCCGCCCGCCGGTCGGGCACGCATCTCGCGCTCGGCGACGGACTCGACGAGCAGACGCTGCTCGGCGCCGAGCTCGGCGAGCGGACCCTCGCGCGGTTCGCCGCGACCCTGGCCGCCAAGGGCCTCGACCCGGCCGACTACCACTACCTGCCGGTGCACCCGTGGCAGTGGCAGCACCGCGTCGCGATCACGTTCGCGCCCGACGTCGCCCGGCGCGACCTCGTGCTGCTCGGCGAAGGCGACGACGACTACCAGGCGCAGCAGTCGATCCGCACGCTCGCGAACCGGTCGCACCCCGAGCGGGCCTACGTGAAGACGGCGCTGGCGATCCAGAACATGGGGTTCCTCCGGGGGCTGTCGCCCGCCTACATGCGGCCGACGCCCGCGATCAACGACTGGGTGCACGGGCTCGTCGCCGACGATGCGACCCTGCAGGAGGCGCGGTTCCGGATCCTGAGGGAGCGCGCCTCCATCGGCTACACCGGCGACGCCTACCACCGCACCACGACCCCGTCGCCGCAGCGCAAGATGATCGCGGCGCTCTGGCGGGAGAGCCCGGTGCCGCTGACCGCCCCGGGCGAGAGGCTCATGACGATGGCGGGGCTGCTGCACCGCGATGCGGCCGGGGGGCTGCTGGCGTCGGCTCTCGTCCGGGCGTCGGGGATGCGCGCCGCGGACTGGGTGCGCTCGTACCTGCACGCCTACCTGCGACCGGTCGTGCACTGTCTCCGTGCCCACGAGCTGGCGTTCATGCCGCACGGCGAGAATCTCATCCTGGTGCTCGAGGGGCACGTGCCGACGGCGGTGTTCATGAAGGACATCGGCGAGGAGGTCGTGCTGCTGGCTCCCCGCGACGTGCCGCCCCTGGTCGAGCGCATCGTGCAGCCCGTCGACGACCGCGAGAAGGCGCTGGCCGTGTTCACCGACGTCTTCGACGGGGTGTTCCGCTACCTCGCGGCGGCCCTCGACGACGACGGGGTGCTGCCGGCCCGCGAGTTCTGGCGGCTCGTCGCGGAGTGCGTCGACCGGCACGCCGACGAGCACCCGGCGCTGGCCGACGCGCTCGACCTGCGCGTCGACCGGTTCGACCACTCGTGCCTCAACCGGCTGCAGCTGCGCGACGCCCGGCAGATGGTCGATCTGGCGGCGCAGTCGTCGTCGCTGATCTACGCGGGCACGCTGGCGAACCCGATCGCTCGGTGAGGCGGGGCGGGTGCGGAGGCGGGGCGCGGTGAGGTGGGGGCGGCACCCGGGTCGACGCATAGGGGTCGTGATGTTATAGCCTGACGGGATGCACGTCTCCGCCGCACACCCTCGTCGCGCCGACATCCAGGGGCTCCGGGCGGTGGCCGTCATCGCGGTGCTCCTGTACCACTTCGGGGTGCCCGGGCTCTCGGGCGGGTACGCGGGGGTCGACGTGTTCTTCGTCGTCTCGGGGTTCCTCATCACCGGCAATCTGCTGCGCGAGCACGCCCGGACGGGCCGGGTGTCGCTCGCGAGGTTCTGGTCGCGGCGGGTGGCCCGGCTCGCGCCGCCGGCTCTGCTGGTGGTCGCGGCCACGGTCGCCGCGTGCGTCGTCTGGATGCCGCCGCTGCTCTGGCGGTCGACCGCCCGCGAGGCGCTCCTGGCGACCGTCGGGGTCGCGAACATCGACTTCGCCCGCTCGGGCACCCGGTACCTGAGCGCGAGCGAGCCCTCGGTCTTCCAGCACTTCTGGTCGCTCGGCGTCGAAGAGCAGTTCTACCTGGTCTGGCCCCTGGCGCTCGTCGCCGTGCTCGCGGTGGCGGGGCGGCGCCTGCTCGCCGTCGTCCTGGGGGTGGCGACCGCCGCCTCCTTCGTGCTCTGCCTCTGGCTGGTCACGGTGTCGCAGCCCTGGGCCTTCTTCGCGCTGCCGTCGCGCGCGTGGGAGCTCGGGGCCGGGGCGCTGCTCGCCGTCGGCGCCGGACGGCTGGGCGGGGTGCCCCGGTTGGGCGAGGTGACCCGGCTGGGGGCTGCGGTCGTGGGATGGCTCGGGCTCGCCGCCATCGTGTCGGCCGTCGTGCTGCTCGACGAGTCGACGGTGTTCCCCGGGGCGGCGGCGCTGCTGCCGGTGCTGGGCACGGCCGCGGTGATCGCCGCGGGCTCGGTCGGGGCGGGCTCGGTCGCCGCCGCGGACTCGGACGCGGCGGACTCGGTCGCGGCGGACTCGGACGCGGCGGACTCGGTCGGGGCGGATCGTCTGCCGATGGTCTCGAGCGTGCTCTCGTGGCGGCCGCTGACCAGGGTCGGCGACATCTCCTATCCGCTCTATCTATGGCACTGGCCGCTGCTCGTCGTCCCGACTCTCGCGCTCGGACGCGACATCCGCCCGGGCGAGGTCCTCGCGGCCGCGGTCTGCTCCGTCGTCCTGGCGGCGCTCACCCACGTCACCCTCGAGAACCGTCTGACTCCCCGCCTGGCGACCCGCCGCCCACGGACCATCGCCGTCGCGGGCCTGACCACCGCCGCCCTGGTCGCCGGAGTCTCGGGTGCGGCTCTGGCGGACCCGATGCTGTCCACGGACGTCGTGCTGGCCTCCCCGACGGCCGACGACGTCCGGGCCGGGCCGGTCGCGGCGACGGTCGTGCCCGCCGATCTCTCCCCCGGGCTCGCGGACGTCGACGAGTCGATCCCGACGATCTACGCCGACGGCTGCCACGCCGACTACCAGGTCGTCGCGGCGCTCGGCTGCTCGTTCGGCGACCCCGACGGGCCGACGACGGCCCTGGTCGGCGACTCGCACGCCGCGCAGTGGTTCACGCCGCTGCGCGACCGGGTCGAGCGACGGGGCGAAGAGCTGATCGTGCACACGAAGCTGGCGTGCCCGGTGGTCGAGCTCGTGCTCGAGCATCCGCACGCCGCCCGCGACTACACCGAGTGCGCGAGCTGGCGGGACGACGTCGTGGCGACGCTCGTCGAAGAGCCCGTCGACACGGTCGTGGTCTCGCACGCCGTCAGCGGGTACCGGCTGGTCGCGCGGTCGCCCGACGACTTCGAACGCGAGTGGGCGACGGGGCTCGAACGGTTCGTCGACGCCCTCCCCGACTCGACGCGCGTCGTCGTGCTGGGCGACGTCCCGCGGTGGCCCGATCGCCCCCCGCTCTGCCTCTCGTCCCATCTCGACGACGTCGCCGCCTGTTCGGCACCGGTGGAGGCGCTCGTCGACGCGCCGGCGACGGCGGCGGACCGGGGTGCGGCCGAGCGGTCGCGGGTTCGCTACGTCCCGACGCTCGACTGGATGTGCACCGAGACGTGCTCGCCCGTGGTCTGGAACTCGCTCGCCTTCCGCGACACGAACCACCTCACCGACGGCTTCGCGCGAATGCTCGGGCCCCGACTCGACGAGGTGCTCGACGCCGCCCGCTGAGAGAGCGGATGCGCTCGCCCGTCCACTCTCGCCCACCACGGGATCGAGTGGTCAGAACATGCTCTATCTCTCGCGTCGAAGAGCATCTTCCGACCACTCGATCGCGCGACGGGGCGCGAGAGCGCTAGAGCCAGCGCTTCCAGCGGAACGCCCCGAACAGCCCGCCCGCGATGGCGACCATGAGACCCAACGCGAACGGGTACCCCCAGGCCCAGTGCAGCTCGGGCATGACGTCGAAGTTCATGCCGTAGATCGCGCCGACCAGCGTCGGGGCGAACAGGATGGCGGCCCAGGCCGAGATGCGCTTCGTGACCTCGTTCGAGTCCTGGGCGACGAGGGTGGCGTTCAGCGCCAGCGCGTTCTGCAGCACGGCGCGGAACGTGTCGGCACGGTCGACGACGCGGATGACGTGGTCCTGCACGTCGCGCAGTCGGCGCTCGAGCTCGGTGCCGACCCGGTACTTCTCGCCGCCGCGCAGCAGCCCGTCGAGCATCGCGATCAGCGGACGCGACGCCTTCTGGAAGTCGGCGACCTCGCCGAACAGCTCGTAGATGCGCCGCGAGACGCCCGGTTCGCCGGCGAACAGCTGCTGCTCGATCTCGTCGATGTCGTTCTCGAGGCCGTCGATGACGGGCTTGTAGGCGTCGACGACGGCGTCGAGCAGTGCCCACAGCATGGCCTGCGGCCCGGCGCCGAGCAGGTCGGGCTTCGATCGCAGGCGGGCGACCCCGCGACTGACGTGGCGGGCGTCGATGTGCGACACGTGGTTGATGCCGACGAAGAAGTTCTCGCCGACGAAGCCGTGGATCTCGCCGAACGCCACGGTCTCCTCGTCGTCGAGGTAGACCGCCGGGCGGACGACGACGAAGAGCGTCGCCCCGTACCGCTCGAGCTTGGCGCGCTGATGCCCAGACCCGGCGTCCTCGATGGCGAGCTCGTGCAGGTCGAACTGGCGGGCCAGCGAGTCGAGCTCGGCGGCGTCCGGCTCCGAGAGGACGACCCACGCCGTGCCGCCGGTGTCGGCGAGTGCGGCGTACGTGTCGTCGAGCGTCTCGGGCGAGACGTGCAGGCGGCCGTCGACGTAGACGTCGTTGATCTGAAGGGGCATGCGTCGAGTCTCGCAGGGTGGGGCGAGGCGGCGCGTCAGTGCCCGGCGGCGAACCGGGACTGCACGGTCGCGGCCGTCTGGGCCGAGTTGTTGTAGATCGTGGTGCCGTCGACCTGCCCTGCGAAGAACGCGCTGGTCGGGGCTCCGGTGTAGTTGCCGAGCGGGCCGTAGCCGACACGCCAGAAACCCGTCGCGCTCTGCGCCGTGCGCGACGTCGAGTCGCTGGCGACGGCGGTGCCGTCGACGTACACGACCGCACCCGTGCTGCTCGAGAGGGTGGCGACGACGTGGTGCCAGGCGCCGTCGTTGTACGCGGCGGCGGTCGTCAGCGTCTTGACCGTCGAGGTCGTGGGGCGGACGCCGAAGGCGATCCTGCCCGCGTTCGTCACGAACAGCGCGCGGTCGGCGCTGGTGGCCGTGCCGGTCTGGTTGGGCGTGAACGAGACGAGCGCACCGCCACGGGTCGAGGTCGTCTTGAACCAGGTCTCGACGGTGAACGACGCCTGACCGGTGAGGTTCACAGCCGTGGTGACCTGGCCGGTCGATCCGTCGAGCAGCAGCGAGGGGCTGTCGTTCCTCGCGCACGAGCCGGTCACGAACGAGGCACCCGAGGTCAGCGTGCCGACGCGGGCGAAGGTGCTGCCGTCGGTGGTGGTCGTGCCCGAGAGCTCGTTGTACGGGAACCCGTACGAGGTCTCGCTGCTGTACGACTCCTTGAGGCAGTCGTAGCTGCTGCCCGCGGTGTAGCTCGAGGTCGGGTTCGCGACGGGCGCCGAGTACGCGGCACCGGCGCCGCCGCCGATCACGAGGGTGAGGGCGAGACCCGAGGCCGCACCCACGACGGCGAGCGCACCGGCGGCACCGCGCAGTCGGCGGAGACGACGCTCGCGGCGGCGGACGGCCCGACGGGTCGCCGCAGAAGAGGACGCGGCAGGCACGGAGGCGCCGACCGGGTGCACGGCCACCGAGGAGGCGCTGGTGGCGGACGCGGAAGCCGGGAACCACCTGCGGGTGGCCGTGATCGACGGGACCCGCGCCTCCTTGGCGTCACGGTGCAGGTCGCGGTCGAGACGCGAGGCTCCGACGAGCAGGAGCAGCAGGCTGCCGACGACGATCAGGTGACCGTACTGCCCGCCGGCCGCCCAGACGAACGGCATGCCGAGGTACGGCACGCGGAGGAACCCCACGCCGACGACGGCGCTCCGAGCGATCGGGGTCGAGTCGGCCGCCGGGTTGGCATCGCCCTTCGTGACGATCTCGGCACCCGTGCCGTTCTCGAGGTAGCGGTGCAGACGCAGGTGGTCGGCCTTGTCGGGGTCGTCGAACAGCAGCACCTGGCCGCGGTGGATGTCGGTCTCGGCGACCGGCTTGGCCACGACGATGTCGCCGGGGCTGATGCGGGGCTCCATGCTGCCGGTCATCACGGTGGTGGGGGTCCAGCCGATGATGGCGGGGCCGGCGGCCCAGAGCAGCAGGCCGATCAGCGTGCCGAGCACGGTGCGCGCCAGCGTCGCGAGCAGGAGTCGGACCCAGTGCGGCCACGAGCCGGAGGCGCCCCGGGGGACCGTCATCGACGCGGCCGCCGCGGCCCGGGAGGGGCGCAGCTTCAGGTCGATCGAGGTCACGGGGCGCCTCTCTCGGCGGGACTGTCGGGTGGGAGTGGTGGTGCGGTGGTGCGGTGGTGCGGGTGGAGCGGATGGTGCAGGAGGTGCGGTGCGGGTGGAACGGTGCGGGTAGCGGTGGTGCCGGAGCGGGTCGTGCCTGGTGCGGGTGGTGCGTGTGGTGCGTGTGGTGCGTGTGGTGCTGCGGCGCGGCGGTTCGGGCCGCCGCGCTCGGGGTGGTGCTGCGGCGCGGCGGTTCGGGCCGCCGCGCTCGGGGTGGTCTCGGCGGTTCGGGCCGCCGTGACCGGAGTGGCCTCGGCGGTTCGGGCCGCCGTGGCCGGGGTCGATCCGACCGGTTCGGGGTGTCGGATCGTGTGCCCCGCCGTCGACCTACCCGGGGGGGGGGGGGGAGGTCGGTCGGCGGCGGGAGCCTGACGAGCTCGCGAGAGCTCGGAGATCAGCTGTTCTGGGCTTCCCAGGTCAGGCCGAGGGCCGCGGTGCCGCCCTGGGTGCTGTTGGGGGCCGACGGGCTGACCGTGTAGGTCACCTGGTAGACGCGGGTCTCGGCGGCGGTGCCGGTGGGGGCCCAGTTGCCGACTCCGTTGGAGAAGTTGGTCGACGAGGTGCCGAACGCGGCGAGCGTGCCCGAGTAGAGCGACGAACCGGCGGCCGAGGGTGTGAAGCCGGCGCAGGTGCCGAAGCCGCCGCCCGTGCCCTGGACGACGCTCAGCGTGATGTTCGAGGCGAGGTTGTTGGTGGTGCTGGCGTTCGTGCCGTAGAGCTTGACGGTCGAGGCGAGCGATCCGGACGACGTGACGGCGATGCAGTTGCTGCCCGTCGAGCCCGGCTTCAGGTTCGAGGCGGTGAACAGCGCGGTGTTGCTGTCGTCGTCGGTGAGGGCGACGCTGCCCGCGGTCCAGTTGCTGGTGGGGTTGACGGTGGTCGACGAGAAGGCCGAGTACGAGGCCTGCGAGACGACGACGCCGCTGGCGACGAGGGCGGCGGGGATGGCGATCCAGGCGGCGAGGCGGGTCATGCGGGGGGTGGGACGGGACATCGTGTGCTCCAAGTGGTCAGCGGGAAGTGTCGGTGTGAGTCGGGGTGGGATGTGCTCGGAATCCGAGTAATACGAGATTCGAGTAGTTCGTTACCCGAGTTGTTCGCCTCCCAAGTGGTACGACAATCAAGATACTTGCGCATCGAAGCGTGTGCAAGTCGCGTGCCGACCCCAGAGCGGGGGGTATCTTGATGAATGAGATACTTGACCTCCGTACCAACGACCCGACGAGCGGCGCACGACCATGACCGATGTCTCTCCCCAGCCCGAGCGCGGCTCGACGCCGCCGCGCGACGACGACGGCCGGGTCGACGTGACCGCAGCCGTCCGCGCCTTCAGTCGACTCGAGCAGAGCAACACCGCGGTGATCAAGCTCGTGGCGGCCCAGCTCGGTCTCGGCGTCACCGACATCCGCGCCCTCGTGTTCCTCGCGAGCACCGACGAGGTCACGCCCAAGATGGTCACCGAGTACGTCGATCTCTCGACAGGCGCGACCACGAGCCTCATCGACCGGCTCGACACGGGCGGTTACGTGCGACGTGTCGCGCACCCCACCGACCGGCGCAGCACCGTCCTCGAGCTGGCGCCGCGGGGCGAGAAGGCCATCGCCGACGTCGCGCAGGTCTACCGGCTCGCCTTCCGCGAGGCGATCGACCCCCACTTCCTCGAGTTCTACGCGACCGTGACGAACGCCCTCGCCGACTCGCTGCGCAACCGCGCGAGCACCGGGCTCGACGAACTGCACTGACCGCGGTCCGCCCTCGGCTCGTAGCCTGGGGCGATGACTCCGTCCGACGTCCTCATCGAAGCCTTCGACCGCCTCCCCGCAATCGCCCGTGAGGCGGTGACCGGGCTCACCGTCGACGACCTGGCGTGGCGCCCCGACGCGGAGGCGAACTCGATCGCCTGGCTCGTCTGGCACACCGCCCGCGGGCAGGACGTCCAGATCGCCGACCTCGCCGCGGGCGAGCAGGTCTGGGCGGTCGACGGCTGGGTCGACGCCTTCGCGCTGCCCTTCGCGCCCGGCGAGATGGGCTACGGGCAGAGCGCCGCCGAGGCGGGCGAGGTCCGTGTCGAGGCCGAGCTGCTGGTGGGCTACCTCGAGGCGGTGACGCTGCGGACCCGCGGCTACCTCGAGGGCCTCGACTCCGCGTCGTACACCGACGTGGTCGACGACCAGTGGGATCCCCCCGTCACCGCCGGAGCCCGCCTCGTCAGCATCCTCGGCGACTGCAGCCAGCACATCGGGCAGGCCTCGTACGTGCGCGGCCTCCTCGACCGCCGCTGACCCGGCGCCGCTGACCCGGCCCCCGAGTGCGGCGGGTTCCCGTCATCCGGGGCGGGTCAGCGCTGACCCGCCGCCGATGACGCGGACCCGCCGCAGGGGGCGCCGTGACGCAGAAGAGCCGAGGAGGCGCGGGTACCTGCCCCGCGCCTCCTCGGCTCCGTGTGCTCCTCTTACGCCTGCGCGGCGGCGAGCTGGTCGATCAGACGGTCGCCGGGGCGCGTCTCGATCATCTCGGCCTCGATCTCGGCACGATCGAGCAGCTCCTCCATGCGGCGGCGACGCGGACGCGTGATGAGCGTCACGACGGTGCCCTGCTTGCCGGCGCGACCCGTGCGACCCGAGCGGTGCATGTAGGTCTTGTACTCGTCGGGCATGTCCGCCTGGACGACGAGGCTGATGTCGTCGACGTGGATGCCGCGGGCGGCGACGTCCGTCGCGACGAGCACGTTGACCCGGCCGCTCGTGAGCATCTGCAGGTTGCGCGTGCGGCGGGCCTGGTTCAGGTCGCCGTGCAGGCTCGTCGAGCGGATGCCCGCGTCTTCGAGCTGGTCGGCGAGCTGCTCGGCGAAGGCGCGCGTTCGGGCGAAGACCAGGGTCTTGCCCTCGCCCGAGGCGAGCTGCTCGATGACGGCCGTCTTGTCGCGCTGCTCGATGACGAGCACGCGGTGGTCGATGGTGGCGCTGGCCTGGTCCTCGCCGGCGACCTCGTGCACGGCGGGGTTCACCAGGAACTCGTCGACGAGCTTCGCGACGCCCTTGTCGAGCGTGGCGCTGAAGAGCAGCTTCTGAGCTCGGGTGCCGTCGCGCTTGACCGTGGCGGTCTCGCGGATGATGCGCTGCACCGGCTCGAGGAACCCGAGGTCGCACATGTGGTCGGCCTCGTCGAGCACCGTGATGACGACCTCGCTGAGGTCGAGTCGGCCCTGGTCGATGAGGTCCTCGATGCGGCCGGGCGTGCCGATGATGATGTCGACGCCGCGGTTGATCGCACCGACCTGGCGGGCCTGGGGCACACCGCCGTAGACCTGCGTGGTGAAGAGGCCGACCGAGCGGGCGATGGGCTGCACGGTGCGGTCGATCTGCATCGCGAGCTCGCGCGTCGGGGCCAGGATGAGCGCGCGGGGCTTGCGGCCCGGCTTGCGACCCTTGGCGCCGTTGTTCTCCATCAGCTTCTCGACGAGCGGGGCGCCGAAGGCGATGGTCTTGCCCGAGCCGGTGCGACCGCGGCCGAGGACGTCGCGGCCCTTCAGCACGTCGGGGATCGTCGCCGCCTGGATGGCGAACGGCGCCGCGGCGCCCATCGACGCGAGCTGGCGCTCGATGTTGTCGCCGAGACCGAGGTCGCCGAAGCTCACGCCCTCGACGTCGGCCGCCGTGACGACCTCGGCCTGCAGCTTCTCGAGCTTGACGTCGTCTTCGGGCGAGTAGTGCGGGCCCGCTGCGGAGTTCCGCTTGGGGTAGAAGTCGCTGGGACGCTCGGACCGCGAGTCGCGGTCGGCGCGGTCGAACGAGCGCGGGGCGCGATCGGTGCGCGTGGGGCGGTCGCCGCGGTCGTTGCGCGTGGGGCGGCCGCCGCGGTCGTACGAACGAGGAGCGCGATCGTCGCGAGCCGGGCGGTCGCCGCGGTCGTACGAGCGGGGGGCGCGATCGTCACGCGCAGGGCGGTCGCCGCGGTCGTACGAACGAGGAGCGCGATCGTCGCGGTCGTACGAACGGGGGGCGCGATCGTCACGCGCCGGGCGGTCGCTGCGCGTCGGACGGTCGTAGGAACGAGGCGCACGATCGTCGCGAGCCGGGCGGTCGCCGCGGTCGCACGAACGCGGGGCGCGATCGTCACGGGCCGGGCGGTCGTCGCGGTCGTACGAGCGCGGGGCGCGGTCGTAGCCGCGCGAGGGGCGGTTGTCACGCCCGGCGCGGGCGGCCTCCTTGCCCCCGTCGCGGCCCCAGCCGCGGGCGGCGTCGCGTCCGCCGTCACGGCCGCGCTCGCCGTTGCGGGCGTCGTGGTCGCGGGGGGCGAAGCGGCTGTTGCCGGTCTTCTCGCGGGGCTCCCAGTTGGGGCGGCCGGCGCCGGCGCCGCGGGGGGCGTCGCCGCGTCGCTCGGCGCGGGAGTCGGCGTTCCAGCGCTGCTTGCGCTCGGGGGCGCCGGCCTCGTCGGCGCGGTGGCCGCGGTGCTTGGGGCTCTTCGAGCCGGTGCCGCGCGAATCGTTGCTCTTGGCGCGCGAGGGGGTCTTGTCGTAAGGGGGCATGGGTTTCTTTCCGGGCTTGCGGATGACGCGAAGAAATACCCGGGCAGCCGTTGACCAGGACCGTTCACCATCGTGAATTCATCCCGTCGAGATCCGACGGGAATCCGGCCCACAAGACTTACAAACCCTCATGCGCACCCCCGTCGTGACGAGCGGGTGGTGCAGTCGCGCCACAGGCGCGGTGTCTTGAGCCGACCGGACCACGATACCCGACCCGCGCCTCCGGCAAAAGCCCCCTGTACGCGCGGCCGCGCGCCCCGTTTCGAGAAGACGGGCCCCATGGGTCAAGACACCGTGCGCCCGCAGCGCGTCTCCCCCGCACCAGGGCGGTGGCGGCGCTTCGCGGCCCACTCCGGGCGACTCCGTCGCCACCGGGCGCCCCCACACGCCCACCCCCGCCGAACACGCCCGCAAACACCGAACCGCCCACCCTGACCCCACACACAACGCGCCCCACCCGCCGAGCGCATCTCCTCCACACCACAGCTCCGGGCGACTCCGTCGCCCCCGGGCGCCCCCACACGCCCACCCCCGCCGAACACGCCCGCAAACACCGAACCGCCCACCCCGACCCCACACACAACGCGCCCCACCCGCCGAGCGCATCTCCCCCGCACCAGGGCTGTGGCGGCGCTTCGCGGCCCACTCCGGGCGACTCCGTCGCCACCGGGCGCCCCCACACGCCCACCCCCGCCGAACACGCCCGCAAACACC
>NZ_JAXCWB010000011.1:0-82107 GCF_034045305.1 Frigoribacterium sp. CFBP9029 | reverse complement strand
CGGCCGCGGCGGCGACGACACCCTCTTCGCCCTCGCACCCGGCTCCGTCGAGTTCGGCAACAAGGGCGGCCGCAAGGTCGTCAACATCGTCGCCGCCGTCACCGCGTAGGTCTCGGCAGCACGCGCCTCGGGGCGATCGGACTTCGGTCCGGTCGCCCCGTTCCGCATCCCGGCACGATGGAGGACGATCCTGTACCCCTCTGCCAGGTCGCTGTGTGCCGCGGCGCGTAAACGGGGAGGATGAGAGCACTCACCTACCAGTCGGTCACCAAAGTCTCGGTCGAGGACGTCCCCGACCCCCGCATCATCGACCCCACCGACGCCGTCATCAAGGTGACGTCCGCCGCCATCTGCGGCAGCGACCTGCACCTCTACGACGTCTTCGACTCGTACCTCGACAAGGGCGACGTCCTCGGACACGAGACCATGGGTGTCGTCACCCAGGTCGGATCCGCCGTCGGACGCGTCAAGGTCGGCGACCGCGTCGTCGTCCCGTTCGTCATCGCCTGCGGCGACTGCTTCATGTGCGATCGCGGGCTCTTCTCGCAGTGCGAGACGACCCAGGTCACCGAGTACGGCTCGGGCGCGACCCTGTACGGCTTCAGCAAGCTCTACGGCCAGGTGCCCGGCGGGCAGGCCGAGCAGCTGCGAGTCCCCCTCGCGGACGCCAACCTCGTCACGGTCGGGCACGACCTGCCCGACGAGCGGTACCTGTTCCTCAGCGACATCCTCCCCACCGCGTGGCAGGGCGTCGAGTACGCGCAGGTCCCCGAGGGCGGCACGCTCGTCGTGCTCGGACTCGGACCGGTCGGGCAGTTCGCGTCCCGCATCGGCGTGCACCGCGGCTACCGCGTGATCGGCATCGACCCCGTCCCCGAGCGCCGCGCCATGGCCGAGCGCCACGGCGTCGAAGTGCTCGACCTCACGAAGGACATCGCCGACGTCGTGTCGGGGATGACCGACGGCCGCGGGCCCGACTCCGTCCTCGACGCCGTCGGCATGGAGGCCCACGACCACGGCGGAGTGACCGCCGTGCAGAAGTTCGCCGCCGTCCTCCCCGACAAGGTCGGCCAGGCCGTCCTGCAGAAGGCCGGCCTCGACGCCCTCGGCGCCATGCACCTCGCGTTCGAGATCGTCCGCCGCGGCGGCACCGTGTCGCTCAGCGGCGTGTACGGCGGCACCGCCGACCCGACGCCGTTCCTCACGCTGTTCGACAAGCAGATCACCCTCAAGATGGGCCAGTGCAACGTGCAGCGGTGGATGGACACCCTCATGCCCCTCGTCGAGGACCCGGCCGACCCGCTCGGCACGATGGACCTCGTCACGCACCCCGTGCCGCTCGCCGAGGCCCCCGCCATGTACGAGCTGTTCAAGCAGAAGGACGACGGCTGCATCAAGGTGGTCCTGAAGCCCTGACCTGCAGGTCCTGACATCGACGGCACCTCACGACCCGCGCCTCCTCGGGTCGTGAGGTGCCGTCCGTGCGTGGACGGCCGACGGGAATACGACGAGTTAGCCGACAGTTCATCGAAACGCGCACCTGCGTTCATGACATTCGGAGCAATCCAGTGATGGACTTAGTGTCGAATCAACAACGAGGGTCTCGTCCCGAGCCCCCGTCGGCGACATCGAAGAGAGAACCATGGATCTCCGGACGGCCGAACACCCCAGGCCGAACCACTTCATCCTGCACCTCAGCGACACGCATCTCGTCGGCGGTGACGGCGACCTCTACGGGGCCGTCGACAGCGAGGCCCGTCTCCGGCAGATCGTCGCCGAGATCGAGGCCTCGGGAAACAGCCCCGAGGCGATCGTCTTCACGGGCGACCTGGCCGACAAAGGCGAGCCGGACGCCTACCGGAAGCTGCGCGAGCTCGTCCAGCCGATGGCCGACCGCCTCGGCGCCCAGGTCATCTGGGCGATGGGCAACCACGACGAGCGCGGGGCCTTCCGGGAGCAGCTCTTCGGCCAGCTGCCGTCGCAGCGACCGGTCGACCTCGTCTACGACGTCAACGGTCTGCGGATCATCACCCTCGACACGACCGTGCCCGGGCACCACTACGGCGAGCTGTCGGGCGAGCAGCTCGACTGGCTGGCGGAGGAGCTCAGCACCGACGCCCCAGACGGCACCATCATCGCCATGCACCACCCGCCCGTGCCGAGCGTGCAAGACCTCACCGCCCTTGTCGAGCTGCGTGACCAGGCGTCGTTGGCCGAGGTCGTCGAAGGCAGCGACGTGCGGTCGATCATCGCCGGGCACCTGCACTACTCGACCAACACGGTCTTCGCGGGGATCCCCGTCTCCGTGGCCTCGGCGACCTGCTACACGCAGGATCTCAACGCCGCGGGCGGCGGCACCCGCGGACGCGACGGCGCCCAGTCGTTCAACCTGGTGCACGTGTACGAGGGCTCGGTGGTGCACTCGGTCGTACCGATCGGCACCTACGAGACCGTCGGCGAACGCGTCCCGGCCGACGTGGTGGCCGAACGCCTGGCCCTCGCCGGGGTGCGAATCGCCCCGGCGGCACCGCGCCACCGGGCGACCGACACCGCACCCGTGCCGCTGCCGCTCGCCGCGCCTGCTCGGCAGGACTACGCCCTCACCGGGCCCATCGACACCCTGTAGCGGCGGCGCCGGGCGCCTGGGGCGCCTCGTCGCGTCGGTTCGGTTCGTGCCGGTGCCGGCCGGTGCCGGCCGGTGCCGGTCGGTGCTGGTCGAGAACGCGAGCAGCCGCGGTGCATGTCGGCAACTCCTCACCTGTGCGTCGCCGCGAGTCGCCCGCCCCGAGGATGCGCGGGCCGGGTCGCGAACGTCTTCACGCGTGAGGAGTTACCGACAGCGCGCGACCACACACGTGCTGAATCCGAACACGAGATCTGCGCAGGCGGCGGGACGCGCCCCGCGTCGGCAACTCCTCATCCTCGCGTGTGTCGCCCGACCGCGCCCTTGAACGGGGGTGGTCATCAGCCGAACGGTGCAGAAGCCAGGAGTTACCGACGGTGGGCGCGGCGTCGGGCGGTACGGGAGTGCGGCCCAAGGCGCGGCCCGACGCCCGGCCCGACGCGCGGCCCCGGGTGTCTCCGGCCTCAGATCTCCGGCCTCAGATCTCGGGCCTCAGACATAGAGACTCAGATCTCGGAACTCAGCCCCGGGGCGGCGCGGACGCCATGGCGGCGCGCATCCGCCGCAGATACCCGTCGCGGAGCACATGGCGCAGTCGCGGCGGCAGATGCGGCACGACGACCGCCGCGACGCCCATGACCCGCGCGTACCGACGGGCGGACCGGGCGCTCCACGGCAGGTCGAACCGGAGCCGGACGGACTCGGGCAGCGACCCCAGCGTGACGCACCGCGCCACCGGCATGAGCACGCGGAGCCACCAGGGCACGTTGACGGGGTGCAGCAGCTGACGGGCCACGCCGCGAGTGACGTCGTCGACGACGAGCGCGTCGACCGCCCCAGCCCAGTACCGGGCGAAGGCCTCGCGGTCGGCGGGCCAGAGCTCGCGGGGCATCTGCAAGGCCGTCCCCACGACGGCGTACTCCTGGTAGACCGAGTCGGCGACCTCGGGAGTCAGGGGGCCGTGCACCTGCTCGAAGATCGTCATGGCCGAGTCGTAGAGGGTCGCCGCCACCCAGAGCTGCGATGCCGGGTCGAAGGCGTCGTAGCGGACCCCCTGGCTGCCGTCGGCGTGGACGGGTCGATGCGCCCGTCCGACCTCACGGCGCACATGCGCGCGCTCCGCGGGCGAGCCGAAGACGACGGCGTACAGGTAGGTCATCGTGCCGTGCAGCCTCGACAGGGGCCGGTCGACGAAGTCGCTGTGATCGGCCACGCCATGCCCGACGGCAGGGTCGGCCAGCTGCAGCAGGATCGCCCGCCCGCCCCCGGCGAGCAGCACGGACTCCCCCGCCATGTCGCCGATGGTCCGCACATCGCTTCCGCGCAGTGTCCAGGGCAGCCTCATGCGGTCAGCCTAGAGGCCGCCCTCGGTAGGGTTCTCCCATGTCGACGCCCGATTTCGTCCTGTCCCTCCGAGAGAAGATCGGCACCGAACGGCTGTGGCTCTCGGGGGTGACGGCGGTCGTCGTCCGCGGCGACGACATCCTGCTCGTCCGTCGTGCCGACACGGGCGCCTGGACGCCGGTCACGGGCATCATCGATCCGGGTGAGCACCCCGCCGACGCGGCCGTCCGAGAGACCCTCGAGGAGGCCGGCGTCGTGGCCGTGCCCGAGCGTCTGGCCGCCGTCGGCGTGACCGACGAGATCGTCTACGGCAACGGCGACCGAGCCCAGTACATCGACCACACGTTCGTCATGAGCCACCAAGCGGGCGAACCCTACCCGGCCGACGGCGAGAACACCGAGGCGCGCTGGTTCTCGACGACGGCGCTTCCCCCGATGAGCACCGAGATGACCCGGCGCATCGAGGCCGCGCTGTCCGACGAGGTCGCCGCGCGCTTCGGCACGACGCCCTCCTGACCCGAGCCACCCGAGACGCGCAGGGCGCTCGAGCGACCCGCGACCCCCGTGGGAGCCGAGGAGGCGCGGCAGACCCCCGCAGACCCAGCAGACCCGCCGGGACGTTCAGCCCTCGAGGCTGCCCTGCACTCCGCCTGCGCGCAGCGAACGACGATCCTGTTCGGCGCTCTCGCGAGCGACGCGATCCATCTCGGCCTGCTCCCATGGGGCGGCGAACGGGTAGTAGCGCTCGAGGAAGTCCGTCACCGTCGCGGTGCGCTCTTCGTCGCTGACCTCGGGGAAACTGCCGTCGTTGAGGCAGAAGAAGTCGTCGGACCGCTTCTTGAGGAGGTCGGACAACGAGGCGAGGCCCGAGACCATCGTCGTGTCGATGTAGCTGACGCGCGCGTTCTCCTGGACGATCGCCCGCCCGGTCATCAGCGAGTAGTAGTGGTACAGCGAGTTGGTGACGGAGATGTTCTCCTTCGCCCGGAAGGGACTCGCGGCCGTCGCGGCGAACTCGGCCGCGAACTCGTGCTCGAGCTCGTACATCACGCTGCGTCGGAGGGGCGCGGCCGTGTGCTCGAGGTGCCGGGTGGTGACGCGTCCGAAACGCTGCTGGAGCAGACGACGATTGACCCGGGCGGCGTTCTCGAAGCCGCTGCGCTCGGGGTTGTTCAGCCCGAGGCCGATGCGGGTGTCGGCCTCGATGAACTTCGTCACCGACCCCGGTGAGAAGAACATCGACGGCGCGACCGGGCGACCGAAGAACATGTCGTCGTTCGAGTACAGGAAGTGCTCGCTGAGACCCTCGATGTGGTGCAGCTGCGATTCGACGGCCTGAGAGTTGTGGGTCGGCAGATACGACAGGTCGGAGAAGAACTCCTCGCTGCGCACGACGCGCACCCGCGGGTGGTCGCCGAGCCACTCGGGGACGGGCGAATCGGTGGCGATGTAGATGGTGCGAACCCAGGGGGCGAACATGTAGACCGAACGGAGCGCGTACTTCAGCTCGTCGATCTGGCGGAACCGAGCCGGGGCGTCGTCTCCCTCGCCCACGACGTGCCGCTTGGCCTGAGCTGCACGGGCCCGCTGGTACTCGACGGAGTTCCCGTCGACCCAGGAGAAGATCAGGTCGATCTCGAACGTGATGTCCGTCGCGTGGTCGTCGAACATGTGCGCCAGGGTGGGCCACTCGAGCCCGAAGCGCTCGACGGTGCCTTCGACGGCCTCGTCGCGCGGGAGGGCGGTGCGCATCAGGGCGTTCTCGGTCGGGGCCAGGATCTCGTCGTCCGTGACGATCCAGAACTCGACCTGCACGGCCGTGCCCGCACCGTAGCGCAGACGGCCGATGGGCTCGACCCTCGGCCGGTAGATCTTGAAGATGCGTTCGGCCTCGACGTCGAGACCGCCCTCGACGACCAGCACCGCCCGCGATTTGCCGGCCTTCGCGTAGAACGGCTCGCTCGCGGACGCCTCGACCATCGCCGTGACGAAGGCCTCACGGTGCACGATGTCGATCGCGATCACCGGACGGATGTCGTTGCCCCGCACGAGGAGGTAGGGCACGTCTGCCTCGTCGAGGACCCGACGGAGGTACAGCAGGTCTTCGATCATCGACTGCTGCGGCGTCAGATGGCCGTTCAGCAGTGTGAACTGCCCCTTGCGGAGCACGATGTCGTCGCGATCGAGACCACCGGATCGGGGACGAGGGGTCAGGAGCGGACTCTCCGTCGTACCGGTGATCTCGGTGACCATTCAGACTCAACCTTCCGTGCGGGCCTCGGGTAGGCCGCTGCACCCTGGGGGAACATTTGATTTTAGCGGTAGCTCGCGCACTCCGCTCGGCGGACCGCCGCGGGCGGGCCTGCCGTCAGCGACGAGTGGCGGCCCGGCCGGTCGTGCCGGCCTCGTCCGTCGGCACCTTGACGACGACGCCGACCGCGATGAACACCCCCGCGGCGACGAACTGCAGCGCCGCCCAGGGCTGACCGGTGATCGGGATCACGACGACCGGGTTCCAGATGACGGCGACGGCCGCGAGGAGGGGCGTCGCCCACCAGGTACGGCCGCGGACGGCGAAGACCAGCATGATCAACGCCAGGATCGACACGACGTAGCGGAAGCCGATGAACAGCCCCGAGTCGAGCAGCACGACCCCGACGACGAGCGCCAACGCCCCCAGCAGGCCGGGGGCCAAGGCGGGGCGGGTGAATGCGGGTGCGGTGGGCGTGGGCACGGAAGACCTCTCGATGGACCGCAGACGGCCTGCGGGCGTACCGACCGAGCCTATCGGGCGCCCCGTGCCGGAACTCAGTCGATGTCGTACGGGATGTTCAGCACGCTGAGCGGCCGACTCATCGGCGGTTCGTCGCGCAGACGCTCGAGACCCGGTCGCAGCTCGTCGAGCCAGGCCTCGTACCCCTCAGGGGTCAGCCGCCCGTTCTCGGTCGTGAATTCGGGCCTGATCGCCTCGCCCGCGTCGTCGGCGAGAGCCGGCCAGAGATCGAGGTACTGCGCCCTCACCGTGGACGAGAACTGACGGAGGTGCCGGTTGGCGTCGCGGATGCGCGGCGCGAGCTCGGCCCCGCGAGGCAGGATCGACTGCAGCAGCAGTCGACTGCCCGGCAGCTCCCGCCGGAGGGTCACGAGCAGACTCTCGACCCCGCGCACGACCTGCTCGACGGACCGCCGGGCGGTGAAGTCGTTCGTGCCGATGAGGAGGACCACCGAGTCGGGTTGCGCCGCCACGATCTGATCGACCCTCTCGGCCAGTGTGGCCGTGGTGTCGCCGTCGACACCGAGGTTCACGACGTCGTCTCCGGGGAACCAGGTGCCCCAGTCTCCGGCCCGGGTGACGTCGTCTCCGACGAACACCACTTTCTCATCGTTCGACATGTCCGACCTCTCTGTACAAAGCACTGTCGGCCCATGGTGTCAGCAACCGCTGGGAAGCGACAAGGAGGCGCGGCGCACTCACGCGACGCCGGTCGCGTCGGCCGGCCCCGCAGCCGATGCCGGGACGGACGACGCAGCGGTCGCCGAGGTCGTCGCCCCGGCAGGAGCCACGGACCGCTCGGCGGCGTCCCTCTCGGCTGTGGCGGTGATGCGCTTGAGCATGCCCGAGAAGATCACCCCGTGGAACGGCAGGATGGCGAACCAGTACAGGCGCCCGCCCAGCCCCTGCGGGAAGAACACCGCACGCTGGCGGTAATGCGAACCGCCCCCGTCGACGGGGGTGACGGTCATGTCGAGCCACGCGCCTCCCGGGACCTTCATCTCGGCGCGCAGTCGCAGCAGCGTGCCGTGCTCGAGCTTCTCGACCCGCCACCAGTCGAGCGCGTCGCCGACGCGGAGGGTCGTCTGGCTGCGACGGCCTCGCCGGAGGCCCACCCCGCCCACGAGGCGGTCCATCCAACCCCGTGCGGCCCACGCGAGCGGGAACGAGTACCAGCCGTTCTCGCCGCCGATGCTCTCGACGACGCGCCAGAGCTCGGCCGGCGGCGCGGACGTCTCGGTCTCGCGATCGTCGGTGTAGACCGTGTGGCCCGACCAGTCGGGGTCGCTCGGCAGCAGATCGCTCGGGGCCCCCGAGACGCTGCTGTCCTGCCAGCTCGTCTCGACGTCGCCGTCCTTCTCGCGCTGCAGGGCCAGACGGACGGCCACCCGGTAACGCAGCAGACCGGCCGACGGCGGCGCGATGTAGCGGTCGATGTCGCGCTCGTGGACGACGCAGTCGTACTGCAGGGATGCGATGATCGGCACGGCCAGCGCACGCGGCACCGGGGTGACGAGGTTGACCCACTGCGAGGCGAGCCACGGTGTGAACACGGGCAGAGACGCGATGGGGCGCTGCTTCAGCCCCGCTTCGAGCGCGTAGCCGTTCATCATCTGGCCGTAGCGCAGGACGTCCGGCCCGCCGATGTCGAAGGTCCGGTTGACGTCGGACGGAACGTCGGCCGCACCGAGCAGATAGTGCAGCACGTCGCGGACCGCGATCGGCTGGATGCGGTTGCGGACCCACTTGGGCGCGGGCATGTACGGGAGCACGTCGGTGAGGTGGCGGATCATCTCGAACGAGGCCGAGCCCGACCCGATCACGACGCCGGCCTGGAGCGCGACGGTCGGCACGCCGCTCGCGAGCAGGATGTCGCCGACGTCCTTCCGCGACTGGAGATGCTTCGACAGCTCGCCGTCGGGGTGCAGACCGCCGAGGTAGACGATGCGCCCCACCCCGGCTGCCGCCGCCGCGTCGGCGACCGTGTGAGCGGCCTGCGACTCGGCCTGCCCGAAGTCGCCCTTGCCGCCCATGGCGTGCGCGAGGTAGTAGACGACGTCGACGCCCGCCATCGCGGGTGCGACCGAGGCGGGGTCGGTGAGGTCGCCCTGGAGGATCTCGACATGTCGGGCCCAGGGGACGTCGACCAGCTTCTCGGGAGAGCGGACGAGGACGCGGACGTCCGCCCCGGCCTCGACGAGTCGCGGCGCGAGGCGACCGCCGATGTAGCCCGTCGCCCCGGTGACCAGCACGCGTCGTCGCGCCACGGCGCCGTCCACGTCGGTCGGGTCGTCGGACGGGGGGACGTCGGGGGCTCGATTCTCTGGCACGGCCCCACCGTACGCCGCACCCCCGACAGCGAGCATCGACCGGCTTCGGACGATCGGGCCGACGCGGCCGGCTGAGCTGACGCGGGCGTCGCGGCCGACGGAGCCGATCCGACGCCGGCGTGGCGCGCAGACGCGCCACCGCCGATCAGGCCGGGGCGGGGACCCCGAGGATCTCGCGCGTCCGTCTCACGTCGGCGGCGATGTGCTCGATGAGGGCGTCGAGTCCGTCGAACCGGACGTTGCCGCGCACCCAGTCGACGAAGTGGACCGTCGCCTCTCGACCGTAGAGGTCGAGGGTCACGTCGAGCAGGTGCGCCTCGACCTGCTTGGCGGGGACGCCGTCGAAGGTGGGGTTGTTGCCGACCGACACGGCCGCGGGGTAGGTGACCCCGTCGATCACGACCCGGGCGGCGTAGACCCCGTCGGCGGGGACGAACCCCTCGCTGAACGGTGCGAGATTCGCCGTCGGGAACCCCAGCTCGCGGCCGCGCTGCTCGCCGTGCACGACGACGCCGCGGACTGCCGGCTCGCGCCCGAGCAGATGACCGGCCTCGCGCACGCGCCCCGAGTCGAGCAGCTCGCGGATCCAGGTCGAGGAGGCGCGGCGCCCGCCCGCAGGACGCACGTCGTCGATCGACACGACCCTGAAGCCCCGCGACCCGGCCAGCTCACGGAGCGTCGCGACGGAGCCGCTCCCCCGGACGCCGAACCGGAAGTCGTCGCCGACGAAGACCACCCGGGCGTGCAGGGCGCCCACGAGGATCCGGTCGACGAACTCGGTCGGCGTGAGCGCCCTGAGCTCGTCGTCGAACGGCAGCATCAGGGTCGCCGCCACCCCGGCCGCGTCGAGCAGCTCGCGTTTCTGACGGTTGCTGACCAGAGCCGTCGGGACCCGGTCGGGCTGGAGGACGGCGAGGGGGTGGCGGTCGAAGGTCACGACGGTGGCCGTCAGCCCCTCGGCGGCCGCGACCTCCTCGAGCAGGTCGATGACCGCTCGATGACCCACGTGCACGCCGTCGAACTTGCCGATGGTCACCGCGCTCGGTCCGAACCCCTCGGGGACGTCGGCCGCCGATCCGTAGAACTCCATCAGCGGGAGCCGCCGCGGGGTCTCGTGCGAGCCAGCCAGATCATGCCCAGCACGGGGAGGACGAGCGGGATGAAGCCGTACCCGCGACCGAAGAACGACCAGACGGTGTCGTCGGGGAAGAGCTCGGGGTCGAGGGTGGTCAGCAGGCCGACGATCAGCACGCCGGCGAGCTCGAAGGCGATCGTGGCCCACGCGACCGCGTACGAGGTCCGGCCGCGGGTGATCAGCGACACGGTGGCGACGATGTAGACGACGGCCGCGAGGGCGCTCAGCGTGTAGGCGAGCGGGGCCTCGGAGAACTGCTCGAGGATCTGGAAGACCGAACGCCCGGTCGCTGCTAGGGCGAGCACGGCGTAGACGACGATCAGCACACGGCCGACACCGACCGCGCGCGTTGACTTCTGAGTGTCCATCACGACCAAGGATATGACTCGGGGTCGCCGTTCGACGACCGGGGAGGGTGGAGGGAGATCATGCCGTCTGCACCGTCCAGATCTGGAGCATCCGGTAGACCATGACCGCGACGGCGAAGACCGCGGCGGCCAGGACGACGTTGCTCCAGCGGGAACGGTCGACCAGCGCCCACACGACGGCCAACGGCGGCAGCAGGATGGCGGAGATCAGATAGATGTAGAACTCGACCACGTTGCCGGTCGGATCGTTGCCGGCGAAGGGAGCGACGATCGCCACCACCAGCTGCACGAGGAGCAGCACCAGGACGAGCGCGGTCGCCCCGACGGTGATGTCGTTCGGCAGACGCCCCGAGAAGCCCGCGACGAGGCAGACGATGCCCGCCACGCAGGCCACGACGACCTGCACCCAGGTGAACCACTCGATCACAGGACGACCTCGTCGCTCGGGAAGTTGACGATGGGTCTCGCACGCCCGCCGCTCACCGAGACGAGCCCGGCGAGAGCGCCGTGAGGCGTGAGGGCCGCGATCGGCCCGTCGGCGTCGTCGAGTGCGAGGGCCACGCGCTTGCCGTGGCCCAGGTCGGTCGCCTCGTCGGCGGTCATGCGCCACACCGGGAACAGCGTCTCGGCGACGTCCGCCGGCGCGAGCAGGGCGGGTGCGACGTCGATGCCCTCGAGGACGGAGGCGCGGGTCACGTCGAACGGCCCCACGCGAGTCCGGCGCAACGCCGTCAGATGCCCGCCGACGCCGAGTGCCGCGCCGAGATCTCGGGCCAGCGCCCGGACGTACGTCCCCGACGAGCACGACACCCGCACGTCGAGGTCGCGGACGATCAGACCGTCGACCACGGTCTCTCGCCGGTCGAGGACGGTGAACTCGGAGATCGTCACGTCGCGAGCCTTCAGCTCGACCTCGACGCCCTCGCGGGCGAGGTCGTAGGCGCGGCGACCGTCGACCTTGATGGCGCTGACCGTGGTCGGCACCTGGCTGATCGGACCCGTGAGGGCTGCGACGCCCTCGTCGATCGCGGCATCGGTGACCGACGCGGCGGAGGCACGGCCGATCACGTCGCCCTCGCTGTCGTCGGTGGTGGTCGAGACGCCGAGGCGGATGGTCGCGTCGTAGCCCTTGTCGAGACCGACGAGGAACGTCAGGAGCCGGGTCGACGAATTGAGACCGACGACGAGCAGACCGGTGGCCAGGGGGTCGAGTGTGCCGGCGTGGCCCACCTTGCGGGTTCCCGCTGCGCGTCGTACCCGGGCGACGACGTCGTGGCTGGTGATGCCCTGCGGCTTGTCGACGAGGAGGATGCCGCTGTTCACCAGACGACGTTATCGCAGGTCGAGGCGGCCCCGTGCCGCACCGCGCTCAGCATGCGTCGTCGAATCGTCGACGCGGATGCTCCGGATCGTCGTTGCCGACGACGGCGGAGGCCGTGGCACGACCCGCCGTGCGGGCGTCGCCCACCGACACCCACACCCGGTAGTGCCAGATGCCCGACAACCCGGGGCGGCTCATGTCGGTGCCGTCGACCACCAGGACGGCGTCGGCCGGACCCGTCACCCAGGTGGGCTCGAGCGCGCGATCCGCCTCGGCGTCGAAGGCCGCCTCGACCCAGCCCGTGCTGCCACCGAGGAGGAACGGCTCGACGAGCACTCGACGCAGGACGCTCTCGTCGAGCTCGGGTTCGGCGTCGCGCGGCGCCGATGCCGGTCGTCGGGAGAAGGCCCGGAGGGAGGCGCGGAAGGCCGTCTGACCGGACTCGCGGATCGCCTCGGCGAGGTCGTCGGCGAAGGGGCCCACCCCCGGGGCACCGGCGGTGTCGCCGTCGACGGCGACGACGACCCGGCCGCGGCCGTAGTTGTGCACGATCTCGGCCGCGAGCTCGCGGAGGGTGTCTTTCTTGGCCGGAGCCCATCTGGTCGTCATGCGTCCACGCTACGCCGCACCTCCGACAACGAGCGGGGACCGCCGTGCGCCGACGCACGTAGGCTCGTCCGGTGAGCATCTCCCCCGCCGTCGCCGCGTGGTTCCGAGTCGAAGGTCGCGATCTTCCGTGGCGCCGCCCCGGGTTCACCGCCTGGGGCACTCTCGTCAGCGAGATCATGCTGCAGCAGACGCCCGTGGCCCGGGTCGTGCCTCGCCTCGAGCTGTGGCTCGAGCGCTGGCCGACGCCTCGCGATCTCGCCGCGTCGCCCGCGTCGGAGGCGGTCCGCGCGTGGGATCGACTCGGCTACCCCCGCCGGGCGCTGGCCCTCCACGCCGCGGCCGTCGCCATCGTGGAGCGCCACGACGGCGTCGTCCCCGAAGACGTCCCCTCCCTGCTCGCGCTGCCGGGAGTCGGCGACTACACGGCGCGTGCCGTCGCCGTGTTCGCCTTCGGACACCGCCATCCGGTGGTCGACACGAACGTCAGGAGGGTCCTCGCCCGTGCCGTCGAGGGACTCGCCGAACCGTGGGCCCCGAAGGCCGGTCGCGACCTCCCCCTCATGGAGGCGCAGCTGCCCGAGGACACCGAGGAGGCGCGGGTCGTCAGCGCAGGAGTCATGGAGCTGGGTGCGCTGGTCTGCACGGCGCGCTCGCCCCGGTGCGACGTGTGCCCCCTGGTCGACCGGTGCGCGTGGGTGCTGGCCGGACGTCCGGAGCATGTCGGCCCGCGCCTCCGGGGCCAGGCGAGGTTCGAGGGCTCGGACCGTCAGGTCCGGGGCCTCATCATGGCCGAGCTGCGCGCCAGCGACGTACCCGTGTCGCAGACGGAGCTCGACGCCGTCTGGGCGGACGCGGCGCAACGCGAACGCGCCCTCGCCGGGTTGATCCGTGACGGACTCGCCACGGGGTCGTCCGACGAGGGCTACGTCCTCGCCGACTAGCGGTTCGGGGCGTCGGACTCGTCGGGGTCGCCCGAGGTCGGCGTGACGGCCGCCTCCTCGTGGTCCGCGTCGAGGTCGTCCTCGTCGTCGTCGAGATCGCGGGGCTTCACGTACGGGTCGGCGTCACCGGCGAACTCCGCGGACGAGGCCATCGTCTGGCTCTCGTGATCACGCTGTCGCGCCTCCTGCAGGAGACGGTCGATCGAGGCCGCGTTCTCGGGCAGGGCGTCGAGGATGAACTCGAGGCTCGGTGTCAGCCGCGCCGTGATGTTCTTGCCGACCTCGCTGCGGAGCATGCCGGTCGCCGACTTGAGTGCGGCACCGGTGTCGCGACGTTCTTCGTCGGTGCCGTAGACCGTGTAGAAGATCGAGGCGTGCTGCAGGTCGCCGGTCACCTTGACGTCGGTGATCGTGACGAATCCGAGGCGGGGGTCTCTGATGCCGCGTTCGAGACGTCGGGCGACGATCTCCTGGATGCGGTCGGCCATCTTGCGGGCGCGTTGCGCGTCGACCATTGTGAGCTCCTTCGTGCTGTTCGCCGTCGTGGCGAGAGGGGTGAGGCCCCGCCCCGACCGTAGTCGGAGCGGGGCCTCGTGTGCTGCGATGACGCCGGGGGTCAGACCCGCGGCTTCTCGACCATCTCGATGGTCTCGATCTCGTCGCCGATCTGGATGTCGTTGAACTTGCCGAGACCGATACCGGCCTCGAAGTCCGTACGGACCTCGGTGACGTCGTCCTTGAAGCGACGGAGCGAGTCGATCGCCAGGTTGTCGCCGACGACGACGCCCTCGCGGATGACCCGGGCCCGGGCGTTCCTGGTGATCGTTCCGGAGCGGACGATGACACCGGCGATGTTGCCGACCTTCGACGAGCGGAAGATCTCGCGGATCTCGGCGACACCGGACTGCTTCTCTTCGAACTCGGGCTTGAGCATGCCCTTGAGCGAGTTCTCGATGTCTTCGAGCGCCGCGTAGATGACCGAGTAGAAGCGGACGTCGACACCCTCGCGAGCAGCGCGCTCGCGAGCCTTCGTGTCGGGTCGCACGTTGAACCCGATGATGACCGCGTTGTCGACGGTCGCCAGGTTGACGTCGCTCTCGGTGACCGCACCCACACCGCGGTGGATGATGCGCAGCTGCACGCTGTCGTCCACCTCGATCTTGAGCAACGACTCCTCGAGCGCCTCGACGGCACCCGACACGTCGCCCTTGATGATGATGTTGAGCGCTTCGACCTTGCCCTCTTCGAGTGCGCGGGTGAAGTCCTCCAGCGAGATGCGCTTGCGGGCCTTGGCCAGCGAGGCGTTGCGCTCGACGGCTTCGCGCTTCTCGGCGATCTGGCGGGCCGTGCGGTCCTCCTCGGTGACGAGGAAGGTGTCACCGGCTCGCGGGACGCTCGACAGACCCTGCACCAGCACGGGGCGGCTGGGGTAGGCCTCGAGGACGGCCTCGCCGTTCTCGTCCATCATCGCTCGGACGCGGCCGTAGGCCGTGCCGGCGACGATGGCGTCTCCGACGCGCAGCGTGCCCGACTGGATGAGCACCGTCGCGACGGCACCGCGTCCCTTGTCGAGACGGGCCTCGATCGCGACACCACGGGCGTCCTTGTCGGGGTTCGCCCGCAGGTCGAGACCGGCGTCCGCCGTGAGGAGGACGGCCTCGAGCAGCGCGTCGATGTTCTTGTTGTCGCGCGCCGACACGTCGACGAACATGACGTCTCCGCCGTACTCCTCGGCGACGAGGCCGTATTCGGTGAGCTGCTGACGCACCTTGGCCGGGTTCGCACCCTCTTTGTCGATCTTGTTGACCGCGACCACGATCGGCACGTTGGCTGCCTGGGCATGGTTCAGCGCCTCGACCGTCTGCGGCATGATGCCGTCGTCGGCCGCGACCACGAGGATCGCGATGTCGGTGACCTGCGCACCACGGGCACGCATGGCGGTGAACGCCTCGTGACCGGGTGTGTCGATGAAGGTGATGGCGCGCTCTACGCCCTCGTGCGGTGCCCAGACCTGGTACGCGCCGATGTGCTGGGTGATGCCACCGGCTTCGCCGGCGACCACGTTCGCGTTGCGGATCGCGTCGAGGAGTCGCGTCTTACCGTGGTCGACGTGACCCATGACCGTGACGACGGGAGGACGGATCTGCAGGACGGACTCGTCCTCGTCCTCGAGCTCCTGCTCGAGGTCGATGTCGAAGCCCTCGAGGAGCTCCTTGTCTTCGTCTTCGGGCGAGACGACCTGGATGTTGTAGCCGAGCTCTTCGCCGAGGACCTGGAAGGTCGCCTCGTCGAGGGACTCGGTCGCCGTCGCCATCTCACCGAGGTGGAAGAGGACGGTCACCAGGTTGCCGGGGCTCGCGTCGATCTTGTCGGCGAAGTCGCTGATCGAGGCGCCGCGACGGAGACGGACGATCGTGCTGCCGTCGCCACGGGGGACGCTGACGCCACCCAGCGACGGAGCCGAGCGCATCTCGAACTCGGCCCTCTTCGTCCGCTTCGACTTGCGGGCCTTGCTCTTGCCGCCACCGCGACCGAAGGCACCGGCCGTGCCGCCACCGGGACCACGACCGCGACCGCCGCCGCCACCGGCGGGACGGGGCGGGCCGAAGCCGGGGCGGAATCCGCCTGCAGCGCCGGGAGCGCCGCCACCGGGACGCTGGAACCCGCCACCGGCACCGCCGGGACGGGCACCCGCACCGGCGGGACGCTGGCCGAAGCCGTTGGGACGGGGGCTGGCACCGACGCCGGGGCGGGGTGCACCGGGACGAGGGGCGCCGGGACGCGGAGCCATCGGGCGCGGGCCCGCTGCGCCACCGGGACGCGGCATGCTGCTGGCCGCACCGGAGCCTGCGGGACGGGGGGCGCTCGGCCGACCCATGCCCTGGTTGCTCGCGAACGGGTTGTTGCCGGGACGGGGTGCGCCCGGGCGCGGTCCGCCGGGCTTGGGGCCGGCGGCACCGGGCGTGGCGGTGTCGGCGGCGGGTGCGGCCGTGTCGTCTTTCGCCGCAGCGGCTGCGGCGCGCTGCGCCTCGGCCTGAGCCTGGCGCTCGGCGACGGTCAGCGGGGCCACGGGCGCCGGAGCAGCCTCGACGTCGGGCTCGGCGACCGGGGCGGCAGCCGGTTCGGGCTCGGCCACCGGGGGCTTGGGGGCAGCGGGGCGGGGACCGCCGGGCTTGGGTGCCGACGAGGCCGGAGCCTTGGGGGCCGCCGGTGCAGCGGGTGCGGCCGAGGATGCAGCCGGCGTGGCGGCGGGCTTGGCGGCGCCGGCGAACGCCTGACGCAGCTTGCGAGCCACGGGGGGCTCGACGCTGGAGGACGGCCCCTTGACGAACTCGCCCATCTCCTTGAGCTTCTCTAGTGCGGTCTTGCTGTCGATCCCCAGCTCGCTGGCGATCTCGTGTACGCGTGGTTTAGCCACAGTTCTCCTGTCTCGGGCTCCTCCCGAGACGGGAAGAGCCTTCAGTTCTGGACGGGTCTCATTTCGAGCCGCTCATTAGTTGTCCATGTGCCGTTCAGCCTGTTCTGTCGTGGCTACTGGTCGTGCAGCGGTGATCCGCGTGAAATAGGCGCGGAGCTCGTCGATGTCGGGTTCGGAGTCGAGGCGGAGTGCACGGCGGAAGGCCCTGCGCTTCGCTGCCGACTCGAACGCGTCGATCGACGGCGTCAACCACGCACCCCGCCCGGGGAGCGACGCGGTCGGGTCGACCACGAGGCGTCCGTTTCGGGCGACGACCCTCACGAGTGAGGATCGCGGAGCGCGCGCTCGAGTACCGATGCACGTTCTGACGGGATCCACCTTACCCCCTCGGGTCGTCGGATACGAGACGCACGGTCTCGGCGATTCAGTCGTCGGCGAGGATGCTGTCGGGCTGGACGGCTCATCCGTGTGACCGGATCGCCATCCGCTCAGTCGTCTTCGAGGATGCTGTCGGGCTGGATGTCGATCCGCGCGCCCGTCAGCTTCGCGGCGAGGCGGGCGTTCTGGCCCTCCTTGCCGATGGCGAGCGAGAGCTGGTAGTCGGGCACGAGCGCGCGGACGGCCTTCGTCGCCTTGTCGATGACGAACGCCGACGACACCTTGGCCGGCGACAGGGCGCTGGCCACGAAGACGGGCAGGTCGCTCGAGTAGTCGACGATGTCGATCTTCTCGTCGTTCAGCTCGGTCTGCACGGCACGGACGCGCGCGCCCATCTCGCCGATGCAGGCGCCCTTGGCGTTGACGCCGGCCTCGGTGGCGCGCACGGCGATCTTGGTGCGGTGACCGGCCTCGCGCGCCAGCGACACGATCTCGACGACGCCGCTCGCGATCTCCGGCACCTCGAGCGAGAACAGCTTGCGGACGAGCGACGGGTGCGTGCGCGAGACCGTGATCTGCGGCCCCTTCGTGCCCTTGCTCACACCCGTCACGTAGACGCGGATGCGCGACCCGTGCACGTACTTCTCGCCCGGCACCTGCTCTTCGGGCGGCAGGATCGCCTCGATGGTGCCGAGGTCGACGTGCACCATGCGGGGGTTCGGCCCCTGCTGGATGACACCGGCGACGATGTCGCCCTCACGGCCCTTGAACTGGCCGAGCACCTTGTCGTCGCCGATGTCGCGGAGACGCTGGTTGATCACCTGCTTGGCGGCGAACGCGGCGATGCGACCGAAGTCGCTCGGGCTGTCGACGGACTCGCCGACGACCTCGCCCTCCTCGTCGCGCTCGATGGCGAAGACGGACACGTGGCCGGTCTTCCGGTCTAGTTCGACGCGAGCAGCCGGAACGCGGCTCTCGGGCTGGTCCGTGTGCTTCAGGTAGGCCGTGAGGATGGCCTGCTCGATGATGCCCACGAGCTCGTCGAAGGGAATTTCACGCTCGCGCTCCATGAGGCGCAGCACACTCAGGTCGATGTCCACTGAGGGCCTCCACTATTCAGATCTGCAGGCTGCACGCGCGGTGGCGCACACAGCATCCCCCTACGGTACCCGAGTGAGGGGCGACCGCGGGACGGCCGGCCCGGTCGACCCGCGCCTCCTGGGCTCGGAGCCGAGGAGGCGCGGGTCGACCGCCGCTCAGACGGTGCGGGGAGCCGAGAGGGTCGCGACCGCCTCGGCCACGGGCACGGGGGTCCGCTCACCGGTGCGGCGATCCCAGAGCTCGACGATCCCCTCGCCGGCGGAGCGTCCTACGACGACGATCTGCGGGACGCCCAGCAGCTCGGCGTCGCCGAACTTGACCCCGGGCGAGACCTTGGGGCGGTCGTCGTAGAGGACGTCGAGTCGATGCGCCTCGAGATCGGCAGTGAGCTTCTCGGCGACCTCGAACACGACCGGGTCCTTGCCGGTCGCGACGACGTGGACGTCGAAGGGCGCCACGTTCGCGGGCCAGACGAGCCCCTTCTCGTCGTTGTTCGACTCGGCGATGACGGCCAGGATGCGGGTCACGCCGATGCCGTACGAGCCCATCGTCACCGTGGCCTGCTTGCCGTTCTCGTCGAGCACCTTGAGCCCCAGCGCCTCGGCGTACTTGCGACCCAGCTGGAAGACGTGGCCGATCTCCATGCCGCGCGCCGTCTCGATGGGACCGGAGCCGTCGGGGGCGGGGTCGCCCTCGCGCACCTGGGCGGCCTCGATGACGGCGTCGGGGGTGAAGTCGCGACCGGCGACCAGACCGGAGACGTGCACGCCCTGGCGGTTCGCCCCGGTGACCCAGGCGGAGCCCTCGACGACGCGGGGGTCGACGACGTAGCGGATGCCCGAGTCCGACTCGAGTCCGAGCACCTGCGGGCCGAGGTAACCCTTGACGAGGACGGGGTTCTTCGCGAAGTCGGCGTCGCCCGCCGCGTCGACCTCGGCCGGTGCGAACGTCACCTCGAGTCGCTTCATGTCGACGTCGCGGTCGCCGGGCAGCCCGACGACGACGAGCTCGCGCGAGCCGTCGAGGTGACTCAGCGCCACGACGACGTTCTTGAGCGTGTCGCCCGCCGTCCAGTCACGGCCGTCGGCCCGGGGGTGGCTCTCGTTGAGCTGGTCGACGAGCGACGCGATCGTCGGCGTGTCGGCGGGCTCGAGCTCGCGCGCCTCGGGCAGCCCCTCGAGGGCGATCGACTCGGGCACGACGGTCGTGAAGGCCTCGACGTTGGCCGCGTAGCCGCCTGCGGAGCGCACGAAGGTGTCTTCGCCGACGGCCGTCGGGTGCAGGAACTCCTCGCTGCGCGAGCCCCCCATCGCCCCGGCGTCGGCCTTGACGATCACGTACTCGAGACCGAGTCGCGTGAAGATGCGCTCGTAGGCGTCGCGCTGGGCCTGGTAGCTCGCGTCGAGACCGGCGTCGGACACGTCGAACGAGTAGGCGTCCTTCATGGTGAACTCGCGACCGCGCAGGAGCCCGGCACGCGGACGCGCCTCGTCGCGGTACTTGTCCTGGATCTGGAAGAGCGTCAGGGGCAGGTCCTTGTACGACGAGTAGAGGTCTTTGACCAGCAGCGTGAAGGCCTCTTCATGCGTCGGCGCGAGCAGGTAGTCGCTCCCCTTGCGGTCTTTCAGGCGGAACAGCGCATCGCCGTACTCGACCCAGCGGCCGGTGACCTCATAGGGCTCGCGCGGCAGCAGAGCGGGGAAGTGCACCTCCTGAGCGCCGGCGGCGGTCATCTCGTCGCGGATGACGGCCTCTATCCTGGCCTTGACCCGGAGACCGAGCGGCAGCCAGGCGAACACGCCCGGGGCCTGGCGTCGGATGTAGCCGGCGCGGACGAGGAGCCGGTGGCTCGTCACCTCGGCATCGGAGGGATCTTCACGGAGGGTGCGGACGAAGAGCTGGGAGAGGCGTGTGGACACCGCTCCAGTTTAGGGGCGCACCCGGCGGCGGCGACGGTCGGGGCTCACCAGGGTCGCCCGTCGTACTCCCCCGGGTTCTGCTCGTAGTACCGCTGACGGTCGTTCTCCTGCTGCTGGTCGCGCTGGCTCTGCTCGCCCTGCTCGCGCAAGCGGTCGAGGGGGTCGGCGGACCCGCTGCCGCCTCCGTCCCCCTCGTCGGCGTCGCCGCCCTCGGGCTCCCCCTCGTCGCCCTGCTGCGGGTCGCCGCCCTGCTGCTCGCGCTGCGCCTCCTGCTCCTTCTCGCCGAGACGGCCGTCGGCCTCCTCGAGCGGTTCGGACGTGTCGGGCGCTCCCTGCTGCTCTGGGGGCTGGAAGCAGCCCTCGGGAGCCTCGTCGATGGCCTTCGCCCCTTCGAGGAACAGCGCCTCGGCGTCGTCGTACCGGAGTTCGAGCAGCGCCGCGTCGCCCTGCGCCTCGATGGTGAGCACGAGGTCGGTGCGGATGACGCACGAGATGGTCGGGTCGTCGGGTGCCAGCTCGAGCGCGGCGCCGAACTCGCGCCGGGCGACGTCGAGCACGCCGATCTGCGCGTAGCCGGTGCCGCGGTCGAAGTGGTGCACCCAGGGCTCGACTAGGTTCGCGACGCCGAGCGGCTCGCTCAGGGTCGTGCTGCGCTCGTAGGCGCGGTCGTCGTAGGCCCACTGCGTCAGCCCCGCGAAGACGGGCATGCTGAGCAGCTTCAGCGCGACGAGCAGGACCACGAGCACCACAGGCAGCGACCAGCCGAGCAGTCGTCGTCGGAGTCTCCGTCGGTAGGCGGTGATCCTGGCGTCGTCGAGCGTCGAGGGGCCGTGGTCGTCGACGGGCGGCGGCCCGAGCAGGGCCGTCATGATTTCGACCTCGTCGACGGGACCGGAGCCGGGGAGGCGCGGGTCGGCTCGTCCCGCCGCCCCCCGCGGATCTCGCCGAGCGCGCGCAGCACGAGCGCGATGTCGACGAGCACCAGCAGGAAGAGGGGCACCGCGGCGATCCAGTACAGCTCGGTGACGTTCTCGGCGCGGGCGTCGGTCGAGGTGACCCGCCCGTCGCGCGCGTCGGCGACGGCGGAATCGACCGGGGTGGCGGCGTCACGGTGCACGTACGGGACGCCGAGCTGCGTCGCGATGGCGCCCAGCGCCTCCTCGTCGATGCGGGACACCGCGTCGGGCGAACCGGCCCGCGTGCCGTCGACGATGTACTCGTCGGCCGAGTAGTCGTCGCCGTAGCCGTCGAAGACCTTCATCCGCCCGCCCTCGTCGGTGCCGTAGCCGAAGACCGCTCCGCCGTCGACGTCGCCGGCGGCCTCGTCGAACGACTCGGGTTCGGCGTCGGCGGTCTGCTCGCCGTCGCCCAGGTAGTAGACCACGTTGGCGCGTCCGGGGTCGGTCTCGCGTGCCTCGGCCAGACGCTCGGCCAGGAGGTCGTTCGCCTCGCTGATCGAGCTGCCGGTCGAGTAGTACGTGATCTCGCGGTTCATGACCTCGACGGCCGTCACGACGGCCGCCGCGTCGTCCGTGAGCGGGGTCCGCAGCACGGCGGTGCTGTCGAACGAGATGAGCGAGAACCGGGCGCCGGCCAGCTGCTCGGCGATGGCCGTCACGTCGGCGCGCACGCCGTCGAGTCTCGGCTCGCCGTCGCCCCAGTCTTCGGCGGCGATGCTCGACGTGGTGTCGACGACGAAGAAGACGTTGAGGTCGGCGGACGACGCCTGCGCCGACCCGCCGGGCAGCCCGGGCCGCGCCGCGATCACCACGAGCAGACCGACGACGGCCAGGCGGCGCGCCCAGGCGGCTGCGAGCCGACGACCGCGCCGCTCGGCCGCGAGACGCCAGACCGCGAACCCGCCGAGGAGGACCCCGGCGACGGCCAGCAGCCACGTCGGCAGCACGGGGTCGAAGACGATCGACGTCACAGCCGCACCCGCCAGAGGAGCACCAGGGCGGCCAGCGCCGCCACGAGACCGGCGATCGCGAGACCGACGGGGTCGTCGGTGACCACGAGGCGCCGGGCGCCGGTGAACAGGCCGGCCTCGCGCGCGTCGATCTGCTCGACGATGCTCGCGACGCTCGTGTCGTCGTCGAGGGCGTAGTAGGCGCCGTCGGTCGCCTCGACGGTCGTCTTCAGCTCGGTCGCGACCTGATCGGCGACGGCGTCGGTCGAGTAGTCGGCCGGGTTGAGGGCGTAGACGCGGACGTCGCGGTCGGTCGCGAGCTCGCCGGCCTCGGGCAGGGTGACGAGCGCCTCGCCGTTGACGTAGTTGTCGGTCGCGAGGATGACCGAGCGGGGTCTGGTGCTCTCGCCGTCGTCGTCGAAGCCGAGCACGCACGAAGCCAGACCGTCGCCGATCAGACTGGCCCCCTCGCCGAGGTCGGTGCCGGACCAGTACCGCGTGCCCTCTTCTCCGACGGTGTCGAACGACTGGCGGTAGAGCTCGAGCTGGGTGCGGACGAAGTCGTAGTCGTCGGTCAGCGGGAAGGCCGTCACCGACGAGCTGTCGAACAGCGAGAGTCCGATCCGCTCGCCGTCGAGCCCCTCCGCCAGCCGACCGAAGGTCTCGACGATCTGCGAGTCGACCTCGGTCATCGACCCCGAGACGTCGAGGCAGAGCACGATGTCCCGCTTGAACGACGGGGGCTCGACGACGTCGACGCTCGAGACGCGCGACGCGAGCAGCGCCGCGACCCCGCCGAGCCCGACGAGGGCCACCAGGGTCGCGATCAGGACCAGCCGGTAGCGGGCGACGAGACGGCGGTAGACGGGGAGGCGCGTGAGGCGTTCGCCGTGCGCCACGGGTGTGCCGAGGCGCCGCAGCCGATCGCGGTCGCCGCGCCGACGGCGGACCACCAGCACGGCCGCGACCGCCACGACGACCAGCAGCACCGGCGGCATCCACCAGAAGATCAGCCCCACGTCCGCACGACCTCTCGGGCGGTCTCGAGGGCCCGGGCCGGGTCCCCCGGGTGCAGGCGCTGGAAGGCCGGCGGGTAGAACTGCTCGACGGCGCCGGTCAGCCGTGGCAGCTCCGTCTCGCGGAGGTCGGCCAGGGTCATCACGTGCGTGTCGACGCCGTCGGTCTCGTGCACGAAGAACCGGAGCAGCAGACTCAACCGCGAATGGACGGCCCGTTCGTCGAGCTGACCCCGCTCGGACGCCATCGCCACGTCGTCGATCAACCCGAGGTAGCGGGCTCGCAGCGACGGGAGATCGACCGCGGGCCGACCCCGGAGGGCGAGCCGTGCCTCCGGAGGGAGCCGCCGGGCCGAGAAGCGCACGACGAACACGTACCAGCCGGCGATCAGTGCCAGCAGCAGCACGCCCACGATGGCGTAGAGCAGCCAACCCTGGTACTGGTACGGGCCGAAGAAGCCGTTATCGTCGAGCACGGCGGTGCTTCTCGATCAGGGTGAACAGGGCCGCGACGACCTCGGCACGGCTCCCGACGCGTTCGCTGCTGATGCCGAGCGCGCGGAGCCCGCGCTCGGTCTCGTCGTGCAGGGTCTCGTCGGCACGGTCGAACTCGACCCGCAGCTCGCGGTTCTCGCGGAGGTAGGCCGGGAGACCGGCCATCTCGTGGACGTCGAACACCTCGGACGCGCGACCGCCCCGGGTCATCAGGTCGGCGTCGCCGACCGTCAGCCAGACGATCTCATGCTGCGCCCGGAGACGTCGGAGCAGCCGGGAGAGCCGGTCGTCGAGGGGGACGTCGTCGGTGACGACCAGCAGCATCGACCTCCGGCGGATGCCACGCGCGACCCAGTCGAGCACCCCGACGAGATCGCTGCGCGCCGAGTCGAGCGACACGCGCCGGTCGATCTGCCTCAGCAGCATCTCGAGGTGCGCCTCCGTGCCGCCCGACGGGAAGGCGCGGGTGCCCGACTCGTCGCCGGCGACGAGCGAGACCGTGTCGCCGTGCGAGGCGGCGATGTAGCCGAGGGCGCCGGCCGCCATGACGGCGATGTCGCGCTTCGTCTCGCCGCCGGCCGCGGTCGCCGCCATGTTGCGCCCGGTGTCGACGACGAGCACGAGATGCTGCCGGCGACTCGCGATGTACCGCTTGACCAGCGGCTCGCCGTGCCGCGCCGTGGCCTTCCAGTCGATGTCTTTGACGTCGTCGCCGGCCACGTAGGCGCGGAGATCGTCGAAGTCGTGGCTGCGACCGTGATGGATCGACGCGTACCCGCCCTCGAGCAGATCGAGCGATCGACGGTGCGCGCGGAGGGACATGGTGGTCCGCACCCGGAGCAGCAGGCTGGGCACGGTCGTCAGGGGGTCTGGACGGCGGCGAAGACCGCGTCGATGATCGTCTCGGGCGCGATCTCGTCGGCGGCGGCCTCGTAGCCGAGGATGACGCGGTGCCGCAGCACCCCGTGGCGGAGGTGCTTGACGTCTTCGGGGATGACGTAGTCGCGGCCGTGCAGCAGGGCCAGCGCCCTCGCGGCCTGCGTGAACGCGATGCTGCCGCGGGGGCTCGCCCCGAACTCGATGTAGTCGGCGAGGCTGCCCGGCAGGTACTGCTGCGGGTGGCGGGTCACGTAGACGAGCTGGACGATGTAGTTGACGATCGAGGGGTCGACGTAGACCCGTCTCGCCAGCCCCTGCAGGAACACGACGTCGTCGAGGGAGACCCCGGATCGCGGCTCGGGTGTCGCCTCGTCGTAGACGCCCGCCTCGATGCGACGGATGATCTCGGCCTCTTCGGCCGGTGACGGGTAGTCGAGCACCTCTTTGAGGAGGAACCGGTCGAGCTGGGCCTCGGGCAGCTGGTACGTGCCCTCCTGCTCGATGGGGTTCTGGGTGGCCAGCACCAGGAACGGATGCGGCAGCCTGTGCACGACGCCGCCGATGCTCGTCTGCCGCTCTTGCATGGCCTCGAGCATGGCGCTCTGGGTCTTGGCGCTCGAGCGGTTGATCTCGTCGAGGAGGACGAAGTTCGAGTGGACGGGCCCCAGGCGCGTGACGAAGGTGGACTGCTGGGCGTCGTAGATCTGCGTGCCCGTGATGTCGCTGGGCAGCAGATCGGGTGTGCACTGGATACGCGTGAAGCTCGCGGCGACGGACTGCGCCAGGGTCTGCGCGGCGGTCGTCTTGGCGAGACCCGGGACGCTCTCGAGCAGCACATGCCCGCCCGTGAGCAGGGCGATGAGCAAGGTGTCGCGGAGCGACGTCTGCCCGACGACCTTGCGGGAGAACGCCTTCGAGACGGCCCCCACGACGTCCCGGGCCCGCTCGAGCTCGGCCGGAGCGATCGGACCCCGGGCGGGAGCAGGAGGCGGGGGCGTCGTCGTGTCCGTCACCCGCCCACTGTAAACCAGGCCGCCGACATGCCCGCCGGGTGGATCACCGGTCGCGGACGACCGCCACGGGACGCCTCCGACACCCGCCGGGTCAGCGGCGCAGCGCCTTGCGGGCGAGGGTGTTCCCGAGGAACTGCACCAGCTGCACGAGCACGATGATCAGGAGGACGGCCGCCCAGGTGACCACCGGGTCGAACTGGCGGTAGCCGTAGAGCAGGGCGAAGGCTCCGAGTCCGCCGCCGCCGACGTAGCCCGCGACCGCGGACATGTCGACCAGCGCGACGAAGATGAACGTGTAGCCGAGCACCAGCGGCCCGAGCGCCTCGGGCAGGATGATGCTCCGGATGATGCGGAACGGTCCGGCTCCGGCGGCCCGGGCGGCCTCGATCACACCGGGCTGCACCGTCAGCAGGTTCTGCTCGACGATGCGGGAGATCGCGAACGACGCCGCGAGCGACAGGGTGAAGATGATCGCCGCGTTGCCGACCCCGCTGCCGACGGCCACCCGGGCCAGCGGCTGCGCGGCGGCCAGGAAGATGATGAACGGGATGGGACGGAAGACGTTGACCACCACGTTGAGCACGCCGAAGACGACCCGGTTCGCGAACAGCGCTCCCCCGCGCGTCAGATAGAGGGCGAGACCCAGCACGAGTCCGCCGATGCCGCCGAAGAGCAGGGTCAGCGCGACGATGTAGACGGTCTCGTAGGCGGCCTGCCAGAGCAGGGGCTGGAGTTCGATCAGGGAGTCCATGTCAGCGTCCTTCCGGGGTCGCGAGCTCGGTCGCGGCCGGTCCGAGCTCGGCGAGGGCGTCGTCGACCGACGAGGGCGCCCCCGACAGGGCGAGCGTCAGCGTGCCGAACGTGCGACCGGCGATCTCGTCGATGCCGCCGTAGACGATCTCGAACGCGACGGAGTGCCGCGCGAGCACGCCGAAGACGTGCCCCTGGTCGACCCCGCCCTCGGAGACCCGCACGGTCACGAGTCGACCGGGGTGCCGGGCGCGCAGCGCCGAGAGCTCGTCTCCGGCGGGGGCGCCCGCCACCACCGTCGACACGAACCGCCTCGTCGACGTCTCGCGCGGCGACGAGAACACGTCGAAGGTCTCGCCGATCTCGACGACGCGGCCCCTGTCCATGACCGCGACCCGATCGGCGATCGACTTGATGACGTCCATCTCGTGGGTGATCACCACGATGGTGATGCCGAGCTCGGCGTTGACGCGTCGCAGCAGCCCCAGCACCTCCTGGGTGGTCTCGGGGTCGAGGGCGCTGGTCGCCTCGTCGGCGAGCAGGATGCCCGGCGACGTCGCCAGTGCCCGGGCGATGCCGACGCGCTGCTTCTGCCCGCCCGAGAGCTGATCGGGGCGGGCGTGTGCCTTGTCGGCCAGCCCGACGAAGTGCAGCAGATCGCTGATCCGCCGCTGGTGCTCGGCCTTCGGCACGCCCGCCGCCTTCAACGGGAACTCGACGTTGCCCCAGACCGTCTTCGACGAGAAGAGGTTGAACTGCTGGAAGATCATGCCGATGCCGGCCCGCTTCACCCGGAGCTGCCGCTCGGACAGACCGGTGATCGGCGACCCGTCGATCTCGATCCGCCCGCTCGTGGTGGGCTCCAGGGCGTTGATCAGTCGCACGAGCGTGCTCTTGCCCGCCCCCGAGTACCCGATGATGCCGAAGATCTCGCCGTCGGCGATCTCGAGACTGACGCCGTCGACCGCCGTCAGCGGAGCCGCGCCCTTCTCTCGGGGCGGATACGTCTTGACGACGTCGGTCAGGGTGATGGCGGGCATGGGTCTCCTCGTCACGGGGGGAACGGAGCCGACCCGCGCACCGGAACGGCACACGGGTCGGACGGGGTCGAGGGCGGCGTCAGCCGTTCTGCTCGACGAGCTCTCGCGTGTCGTCGAGCGACGACTGGAGGTCGGCGACCGGCACCTTGACGGTCACGGCGGTGCCGCCCGAGTTCTCGACGACGCCGTCGGTGACCGACTGGGTGTCCTGATAGATCTCGACGAGCTTCTTGTAGGTCTCGTCGTCCTCGTCGGCCTCACGGGCGGCGAAGACGTTGACGTAGGGCAGCGCTGCCGGGTCGTTGGGGTCGTCCTGCGCGATGACGTCCTCCGACGAGAGACCGGCCTTCGTGGCGTACTCGTTGTTGATGATCGCCCCGTCGAAGTCCGGGAGCGACGTGGCGGCCAGGTCGGCGGCGACCGGCGTGACCTGGACGGTCGAGGCCTCGGTGTCGATGTCGTTGATGCCCGAGAAGGCGTCGCCGCCGCCCTTCAGCTCGATCAGGCCGTTCGACTGGAGCACGAGCAGCGACCGCGCCAGGTTGCTGGCGTCGTCCGGGACGGCGATGGTGTCGCCCTTCTGGAAGTCGCTGACGTCGGTGTACTGCTCGGAGTACAGCGGCAGCGGGTAGATGGCCGTCGAGCCGATCGGCACGAGGTCCGCGTCAGCCGCGACGTCGTACTGCGCCAGGTACACGATGTGCTGGAATTGGTTGAGGTCGACCTCGCCCTCGGTCAGCGCGGGGTTCGGCTGCTCGTAGCTGCCGAAGTCGACGAGCTCGACGTCGATGCCCTCGTCGGCGGCCGCGTCGACGAACGTCTGCCAGTACGGGTCGCTCTTGCCGACGACGCCGATGCGCACGGTCTCGTCGCCCGATCCGCCCCGCGAGACGGCGAAGCCGATCCCGACGGCGGCCAGCACGAGCACGACGACGACGATGATCGCGATGAGGCGGCCCGGGCCCTTCTTCGGGGCGTCGATCAGGGGGGTGGCGTCGGTCATGGGGATCCTCTCGATGGCACAGGGAAGCCCCGAGGCCGGCTGCTGTGCGGACCATCGAGGCACATCCATGATGACGCACCGGGGCGGCACCCGCCCACGCGGGGGTCACACGGCGACACATGCGACGGCGAGCGGTGGCGTCGCCGGGCCGGGACGCCGAGGAGGCGCGGTGCAGGTCGACCTGCACCGCGCCTCCTCGGCAGGGGCGCCTGGCACCCCGTGGCTCGCGTCTAGACGGTCAGCACCTGCGGTGACCCGGTCTCGCCCGGGGGCATCTCGGCTGCGAGACGGTTCGCCTCGTCGATCAGGGTCTGGACGATCTCGGACTCGGGGACGGTCTTGATGACCTCGCCCTTGACGAAGATCTGGCCCTTGCCGTTGCCGGAGGCGACGCCGAGGTCGGCCTCGCGGGCCTCGCCCGGGCCGTTCACGACGCAGCCCATGACGGCGACGCGCAGGGGCACGGTCATGCCCTCGAGGCCGTCGGTGACGTCGTTGGCCAGCTTGTAGACGTCGACCTGGGCCCGACCGCAGCTGGGGCAGCTGACGATCTCGAGCTTGCGCTCGCGCAGGTTGAGCGACTGGAGGATCTGCAGACCGACCTTGACCTCTTGCGCGGGCGGGGCGCTGAGGCTGACGCGGATGGTGTCGCCGATGCCCTCGCCCAGCAGGATGCCGAACGCCGTGGCGGACTTGATCGTGCCCTGGAACTCGGGGCCGGCCTCGGTCACGCCGAGGTGCAGCGGCCAGTCGCCGCGCTCGGCGAGCTGACGGTAGGCCTTGACCATGACGATCGGGTCGTTGTGCTTGACCGAGATCTTGAAGTCGTGGAAGTCGTGCTCTTCGAAGAGCGAGGCCTCCCAGACGGCGGACTCGACGAGCGCCTCGGGGGTGGCCTTGCCGTACTTCTGCAGGATGCTCGGCTCGAGCGACCCCGCGTTGACGCCGATCCGGATCGAGACACCGGCCGCCTTCGCCGCCGCCGCGATCTTGCCGACCTGGTCGTCGAACTTGCGGATGTTGCCGGGGTTCACCCGGACGGCCGCGCACCCGGCGTCGATCGCCTGGTACACGTAGTTCGGCTGGAAGTGGATGTCGGCGATGACAGGGATCTGGCTCTTCTTCGCGATGATCGGAAGGGCCTCGGCGTCGTCGCGACTGGGCACGGCGACACGGACGATGTCGCAGCCGCTCGCCGTGAGCTCGGCGATCTGCTGCAACGTGGCGTTGATGTTGGGCGTCGGCGTGGTGGTCATCGACTGCACGCTGACCGGGGCGTCACCGCCCACGAGGACCTTGCCCACCTTGATCTGCCGCGTCTTGCGGCGCGGGGCGAGGACTTCGGGGACCTTCGGCATTCCGAGATTGACTGCTGGCACGAGCCCAATCGTAAACCTCGGCGCTGGGCGCCGAGTGACCGTCAGCCGAACAGATCGATCGGGTTCACGATGTCCGCGTAGATGAGCAGCACGCTCATGCCCCCGAGGAGGATCACGACGGCGAAGGTCAACGGGATCACCTTGGCCGTGTCGACGGGCCCGGGGTCGGGTCGGCGGAAGAGCTTCGCGAAGCCCCGGCGGACGGCCTCGACGAGCGCGCCGGCGATGTGACCGCCGTCGAGCGGCATCAGCGGGATGAGGTTGAAGACGAAGAGCGCCACGTTCAGACTCGCGAGCAGGTTGACCACGTAGGCGGCCCGGTCGACGATCGGCACCGAGTCGAGGCTGACGATCTCGCCGGCCATCCGCCCCACGCCGACGACGCTGACCGGCCCGTTGGCGTCGCGCTCCCCGCCGCCGAAGGCCGCCTCGGCGACGCCGACGAGTCGCTGCGGCAGGTGGATGATCAGGTCGACGACGTGCGTGACGTTGTTCCACACGGCGGGCAGCACGGCGGTCACGGGCTGCCGCGCGGTCTCGGTCGCGAACCCGATGCCGACGAAGCCGACCTCGCGCGTCACCGGGGTGCCGTCGGCGGCCTCCTCGTACTGACCGGTGCTCTCGTCGACGACGTACCGCTCGGAGAGGGTCGGGGTCACCTCGAGCGTCTGCTCGGATCCGTCGCGGTCGACGACCACGTCGAGGGTCGTGTCGGCGGAGTCGCGCAGCACGGCGGCGATCTGGTCGCCGTCGCTCATGGTCTCGCCGTCGATCGACACGATGCGGTCGCCGTTGCGGAGGCCGGCCGCGAACGCGGGCGCCGGTGTGGCGTCGGCGGGGCACGAGGTCGCCGTCGACCCCGCGGGGAGGACGCACTCGTTGACGAGACCCACGGTCGTGCTCTCGCGCGCCACCCCGAACCCGCAGAGGACGACGCCGAACAGCACGACCGCGATGAGCAGGTTCATGGTCGGCCCGCCGAGCATGATGATGACCCGCTTGTAGACGGGCAGCCGGTAGAACGTGCGCTCTTCGTCGCCCTCGTCGATGGTCTCGGCGCTGGCCGTCCGGGCGTCCTGGACGAGCGTCTGGAAGAACCCGGTGCTGGATGCCCGACCGGCCTCGCCGTTCTTCGCCGGCGGGAACATCCCCGACATCGAGATGTAGCCGCCGAGCGGCAGGGCCTTGACGCCGTACTGCGTCTCGCCCCTCGTCCGCGAGAAGAGGGTCGGACCGAAGCCGATCATGTACTGCCCGACCTTGACGCCGAACCGCTTCGCCGGGACGAGGTGACCGACCTCGTGCAGGGCGATCGACACGGCGAGGCCGACGACCATGATCAGGACGCCGACGATGAAGAGCAGAACGGTGAGCACCGGGCAAGGGTAGCCGTGCCGAGCCGGGAAGCGACCACGGGACCGCCCTGGCGATGCTGGGAACTCGCGCCGCGCCTCCTCGCCTCCGCCTCGCCCCGCCTCCCCTCGCCCTGCCTCGCCCCGCTGGACGGGCGGAGGCTAGCCGGCGAGCAGCGCGTCCGCCTCGGCGCGCGCCCAGCGCTCGGCCTCGAGCACGCCCTCGAGGGTGCTGGGGCCCGCGTCGTGCCGGTCGACCACCTCGCGGACGGTGTCGAGGATGCCGAGGTACCCCACACGACCCTCGTGGAACGCCAGCACGGCCTGCTCGTTCGCGGCGTTGAAGACCGCCGGGAACGTCGCGCCCGCCCGACCCACCTGCTTCGCGAGCTCGACGGCGGGGAACGCCTCGGCGTCGAGGGGTTCGAAGGTCCACGAGGAGGCGGTGGTCCAGTCGAGGGGTCGACCCACCCCGGCGACGCGGTCGGGCCACGCCAGACCGAGCGAGATCGGGAGTCGCATGTCGGGCGGCGACGCCTGGGCGATCGTCGAGCCGTCGACGAACTCGACCATCGAGTGCACTATCGACTGCGGGTGCACGGTGACGTCGATGTCGTCGTAGTCGACGTCGAAGAGGAGGTGCGCCTCGATCACCTCGAGACCCTTGTTCACCATCGTCGACGAGTTGGTCGTGACGACCAGACCCATGTCCCAGGTGGGGTGGGCCAGGGCCTCGGCCGGCGTGACGTCGGCGAGCGACGCCCGCGAGCGACCCCGGAAGGGCCCGCCCGACGCCGTCAGCACCAGGCGTCTGACCTCGGACGACGCACCGGAGCGCAGGGCCTGCGCGATCGCCGAGTGCTCGGAGTCGACCGGCACGATCTGGCCCGGTCGGGCCCGCTCGCGGACGAGGTCTCCCCCGACGATCAGGCTCTCCTTGTTCGCCAGGGCGAGCGTCGCCCCCGAGTCGAGCGCGGCCAGGGTCGGCGCGAGGCCGACGGAGCCCGTGATGCCGTTCAGCACGACGTCGGCCTCGACGTCGCGGACCAGCGCGACCGACTCGTCGGTGCCGAGGGCGACGTGCTCGACGCCGAAGCGGGCGGCCTGCTCGGCGACGAGGGCCCGGTTGGTGCCGGCCGAGAGACCGACCACGTCGAACAGCTGCGGGTTCTTCTCGATCACGTCGAGCGCCTGGACGCCGATCGAACCGGTGGAGCCGAGGATGGTGATGCGTCGCATGAGGCCACCCTAGGCCCGAGGCGCCCGGGCTCGGCGGGTCGGGGCGTCGGGGCGTCGGGGGTGCTGCGGGTCGGGGGTGGTGGGTGCCGGCCGATCGGGCTGGTGCTCAGGCGACGGCGAGGATGTCGATGACGAACACGAGGGTGTCGGTCCGCTCGATGCCGGAGCCCGGTTCGCCCTCCTCGCCGTAGCCGTCGGCGGGCGGCACGATGACGACGACCTGCGACCCCACGGTCTGGCCGATCATCGCCTCGGCGAAGCCCGACACCACCTGGTCGGTCGAGAACGTCGCGACGGTGCCGCGGCCCCAGCTCTCGTCGAAGACCTCGCCCGTCCGCCAGTTGACGCCCTGGTACTGCACGGTGACGTTCGCGGGGTCGGGGACGATCTCGCCGTCGCCCCTCTTCAGCACCTCGATGCGGAGGTCGGTCGGCGGGTCGGCGTCGGGGATCGTCACCGTGGGGCGACCGTCGTCGGCCAGGGCCACCTCGGGGAAGCCCTGCTCGGCAGGCTGCGCCTCACCCGTCGCACGGGTCGGGACGATCGAGAACGTGTCGACGACGATGATCGCCGCGGGGTTGGGTGCGTCCGTGCCCGGCGAGCCGGGCTGCATGTCGGCCGCCGACGCGACGGTGACCGTGCGGGAGCCGGCCTGCGCGCACGAGAGCGCCCCCTCGATGCCGGGCACGTAGAAGTCGCCGCTGATCGTGAGCTGCTCGCCCGACCCGCCCGTGTAACCCGCCGTGCTCAGCTCGGCGCCCGACTGCGCATCGAAGACCGTGATGGCCACCCGCACCACGTCGCCGACCTCGGTGGTCGGCCCGTCGCCGGGCACGACGACGGTCTGCTGACTGCGTTCGGCCGTCACCGGCGACGGCAGCTCGACGGTCGGCTTCTCGCCGAAGACGCCGCCGACCTCGATCGAGTCGGACTCGGGGCCGGACTCGAGGCAGGTGGTGGGAGCCGCCGACGTCGAGGGCTGGTCGGTCGGTGCGGGCTCGGCATCGGTCGTGCAGCCCGCGAGCAGCAGGGCGACGACGGGCACCGCCCAGGCCGCCGCGCGTCTCGACATCCGCCGAGCGGACGGGTGGGCCGAGGAGGCGCGGGCGGGGTCGGTCACGACGGGCAGCCGGGGACGGGGGCGCGCCGGGTCAGGAGACGGCGAGGATGTCGATCACGAACACCAGGGTGTCGGTCGCCGTGAAGGCGGCACCCTGGGGCACGTTGTCGCCGTAGCCGTCGGCCGGCGGGATCGAGACGATGGTCTGCGATCCGACGGTCTGACCGACCATGCCCTCGGCGAAGCCGGTGATGACCTGACCCGTGCCGAACGTGGCGGGCTCGCCGCGCTGCCAGCTCGAGTCGAAGGTCTCGCCGGTCTGCCAGACGACGCCCTCGTACTGGACGGTGACCGTGGCGCCGTCCTCGACGACGGGGCCGTCGCCCTTCTTCAGCACCTCGACCTGCAGGTCGGTCGGCGGGTCGGTCTCGGGGACGGTCACGGTGGGCGCGCCGTCGTCGGCGAGCTCGACCGTCGGGAACCCGGGCGTCGGGTCCTGCGGCTCGCCCGTGGCGCGCAGCGGGGCCTCGGAGGTGGCCGACGCGCTGGGCGTCGCCGCGCCGCCGGCGCTGGACTCCTCACCAGCGTCGGTGCCGCCGCAGGCGGCGAGCGCGAACACGAGGGCGGGAACGGCGAGGAGGGCGAGGGGACGGCGCATGGGGATCTCTCGGTCTGTGGGCGGGGATCGGACGGTGCCGGTGACGGCGCCGCGACGACGACCATTGTGCCGCACGCTCCCGACGGGGCGCCTGGGAGCCGTTCGCGGCTGTGGGCGGTTGTGCGGGTGCGCGGCTGCGCGGGTGCGCGGCTGCGCGACTGCGCGACTGCGCGGCTGGAGCCGCGCGGCCAGGGGTGCGCGGCTAGGGCTGCGAGGCGACGACGATGCGCGGCTCGTGGTCGACCGGGAACGCGACGGACGAAGCGATGAAGCACTTGCGAGCGGCGTCGGCGTGCAGGGCCAGGGCGCGGTCGGCCATTCCCGCCTCGGCGACCGTGACCACGGGGCGGAGCGTGACCGAGGTGAAGCGGCCCCCGCCGTCGGCGGTCTGGGTCATGCGACCGACGGCGGCGTCCTCGTAGGCCACGACGACGACCCCGTCGGTGGCGGCGACGTGGAGGTAGCTGAGCAGGTGGCACTGCGCGAGCGCGCCGAGCAGCATCTCCTCGGGGTTCCAGCGGTCGGCGTCGCCGTGGAACGTCCGGTCGGCGGACGCGGCGATGTCGTGCAGCTTGCCGTCGGCGCTCAGGGTGTTGTCGCGCCCGTACGACCGGTACGAGACCGTCCCGACGTCCCGGGCTCCCGTCCAGCGCAGGTCGACGGCGTAGTCGTGGTCGAGCATGGGTCCTCCTCGGTCGGTGCCGACGGTCTCGGTACACTCCCCATCATGACCGACCCGCGCCTCCTCGCCCCATCGTCGTCCACCCGCAGACCCCTCACGGTCGACGGCAGCGTCGAGCTGGCCGTCCTGACGCGATCGGGTCTCGACGAGAGTCGTCACCTCGGGGCGGGCATCGTGGTCGACGCCGCGGGATCGGTGCTGAGGGAGGTCGGCGACGTCGGTGCGTCGATCTACCCGCGTTCGTGCCTCAAGCCGCTGCAGGCCCTGACCGTCATGCGGTCCGGCGTGGCCCTCGCCGGCCCCCAGGCCGTCCTCTCCACCGCGAGCCACGCGGGCACAGCCGAGCACCTCGCCGTGGTGGCCGAGCTGCTCGCACGCTCGGGCAGCTCGGAGGACGACCTGCTCTGCCCGCCCGACTGGCCGGGCGACCGCGCGAGCGCACGCCGTGCCGACGGGGCACGGCGGATGGCCATGAACTGCTCGGGCAAGCACGCGGCGTTCCTGCTGGCCTGCGCCGAGAACGGCTGGGACCCGACCACCTACACCGATCTGGACCACCCGCTGCAGCGCGCGACACGCGAGACCGTCTCGGAGTTCACCGGCGAGGTCGTCGACCACGCCGGCGTCGACGGCTGCGGCGCACCCGTGTTCGCGACCACGATCGCCGGGCTCGCCCGTGCCGTGGCGGTCGTGGCCGGCTCGGCGGGTGTCCCGACCGGCACCGGGTCGACGCCGTCCGTCGGCGACCCCGATGCGCGCCTCCTGGTCGAGGCCGTGCTCGCCGATGCCTGGGCCCTCGACGGACCGGGCCGGGCGAACACGGTGGCCATCGACGAGCTCGGGCTCTTCGCGAAGCTCGGAGCGGAGGGCGTCCTGGTGATGGGCACCCTCGACGGCATCGGTACGGCCGTGAAGATCCTCGACGGCAATCTGCGGGCCGCGACGATGGTGGCGCTGCATCTGCTCGTCGGCCAGGGCGCCGTCGATGCGGACGCCGCCGGATCCGTCGTGGAGGCGACGAGCGAGCGCGTGCTCGGCGCCGGCCGCGACGTCGGTCGCATCCGCCTCTCGGACGCACTCGTCGGCGGACGGGCCTGAGGGTCAGCACGAGCCCGCTCCCCGCCACCCGTCGACGGGGTCGCGGATCGACACGAGGTCGAGATCGACCGCCACCCGGCAGGGTCGGCCGTCGCGCCTGACGACCTGCGCCCTGGCATCGGCCCCGATCACGACGAGCACGTCGACCCGTCCGACGTCGGCGCTCGTCCGACCATGACGCACCTCGAGCGAGGCCGCGCCCAGTCGGCGGGCCTGCAGGAGATACCCCTGGGCCGCCGCCCGCGCCAGGACGATCGGCCCGACGATCCCGACGGAGCCGCGCGCCTCGACGCAGAGCGGACCGTCGGCGAGCGTGGCCGCCTCGTCGACGAGTCGTCGGATGTCGGCCAGAGCCGCCGGATCGTCGGCTGACCCGACGCGTCGAACCGGGACTCGCGGTTCGGGCGGCGTCGTCGTCCGCAGGGAGCTCTCGACGGCGCCCCGGCCCAGGACGAGGTACGGCGTCGCCCCGGAGGCGCGGGTCGCCCCGGCACCGGAGGTCGCGTCGATCACGTCACGACCGGCCCGAGCCACGGCGGCGCTGCCGGGGAACCTCTGATGCAGTTCGGCCAGCTCGAGCCTGTGCAGCTCGCGGATCGTCCGCTCGACGGAGGCGATCGCCTCCTCGAAGCGGCGCCGCCCGTGTCGGATCCGAGCCGGGGCGCCGACGAGTTCGACGACCGACCAGACGCCGACGACCGCTGCGACGACGGCGACGGCCGATGCGGCGACCGCGGTCACCGGCACCGAGCCGCTCACGCCGACGACGATCGAGGCGACGATCGCGACGCCCGCCGCGTGCACCGGCGGACGCCTGGCCCGGGGCCGCGGTGGCACGGCGGGGAGCACGATCGTCCGTCGAGGAGGCGGGTGTTCGGCGAGGCTCACACTTCACGAGACCACGCGGCCCCGCCTCCGCGGGCGCTGTCGGAGAGCGCTTGTGGAGAACCGCGGGGTCGGCGCCGCCGGGGAGGGGTCGGCGCCGGGGAGGGGTCAGCCGACGACGAAGAACTGCTCGCCGATGTCGACGCGACTCCCCCGGCTCACCCGCACCCGGGTGCCGGGCTCCAGCCTGCGGGCGGGTTCGCCGTGCGGACGGACGATGGTGCCGTTGCCCGACCAGCGGTCGCTGAGCCAGAGGTGCCCGTCGTCCTGACCGAATTCGAGGTGCGTCTTCGAGACCGACCGGCCCGGATCGACGATGCGCACGAGCTGATCGAAGGACTCCCCGGGCTGCGGGGTGGGAGCCCGCCCGACGAGCCCCGAACCGTCGACGGTGAAGCTCTCGCCGGTGCTGAACTGCAGCACGAAGGGCGATCCGGTCGGTCCGCGACGGACCAGGCGGGTCTCGTCGACGTCCTCGTCGTCGGCCGCTGTCGGCGCGGCGGGCCGTCGGGGACCCCAGGCGGGTTCGGGTACCGGCGGCAGATGCTGCGTGGACGGACGCGCGTGGTCCGTCTCCGGCTCGGACTGCTGCTGCTCCGGCTCGAACCGCTGCTGCGGCTCCGACCGCTGCTCCGGCTGGTCGGCCCGGGACGGGCCGTCGACCAGGGCGGACCGCATCTCAGGGGCGACGACGACCTCGGCGGGGCGATCGTCGCCGTCGAGCGGGCTCCGTCGCGAGAGCGGGACGATCGGCCCCGTGAACGACAACGCGACGGAGGCCACCACGGCGCCGCAGACGCCGCAGAAGATGTCGTCCTCGTGGATCTCGGCGCCGCATTCCGTGCATCGCTCCGCAGCGGAAGCGGTGCCCGGCTCCACGAGGGGGACGGGGGCGGCGCCGGAGTCCCGCGGGCTGAGGGTGGAATCGGCGATCGGCTCGACACGGACGGTGTCCCCCGGCCTGGGGACGACGTCGTCCGTCACCGGGCGGTCGTCGGTGGAATGCGCACCGGTGGAACCGAGGCCGGGGGCGCTCGCGACGGGCGAGCCGGCGTCGACGGACCGGTCGTCAGCCGGGTCGGCGGCGGCCGGGGTGTCGTCCGCGGCGTCAGCGGCGGTCATGCCGGTCGGATGGGCTTCGGACGGGGCGTCGTCGGACGCGACGTCCGCGACGTCGCCGGTCGTTCCGCTCCTGCCGGCATCGGCGGACACGGGGGCGGACTCCGGCGCCGCTCCCCCGATCTCCGTCGCTTCGATCTCCGGCGCGTCCGCGGGGTCGCTCGTGGCGGAGTCCGCGTCGGACGACTCCCCAGGCGACGAGGCCACGGCGCCACCGGTGCCTCCTCCGTCGACGACCGGGACATCCGTCCGAGAGGACACCGGGGTCAACGACGCCGTCCAGAGCGGGGCCGTCGGCGGACGTGAGGCGTCGTCGCCACGAGGCGACGGCTCGCGAAGAGGCGCCGGCCGGGGCGTCACCGGAGCGGCACCGCCGCCGACGGCGCTCGGACCGCCTGCCTGTCGCGACTCCTCCGACGCTGTCGCGGCGGCGGCGTCCTCCGCGGCCGCTGCGGCACTCGCCGCCGCATGCTCCGCCTCACGGTCGGCGGACGCCTCCGGAGAGCCGTCGCGCCAGACCGGCACCGGGTCCGACGCCGAGGGAGCGAGGTCGTCGGAGACCGACGGGGCCTCGTCGAGGGCATCCGCCGTCGTGTCGTGGACCCACCAGGGACGATCCGTAGCGGCCGGACGCGCAGGCGACTGCAGCCGCCAGGCAGGAGGGCGGGAGTCCGCCGGGTCGGCGACAGGAGGCCCGGCGGGACCCGAGGTGTCGACACCGGAGAGCGTACGGCCGCACTCGCCGCAGATCATCGCGCCGACGGGCAACGGACTGGCACAGGTGGGGCACTGCATGCGGAAGAGACCTCTAGCTAGCGTTCGGGACGTTTCCGGCCATGGTATCCGCGGAGTGAACGAGACGAGACCGCTGCCACCACCCGCCGCCATCTCGTCGCCCGGGCGTCGAAGGCCCTCCTCATCTCGATGACGGCGACCCAGACGCGATCGGCGTCCTCCGCCGCCGGTTCGGCCGGAGCGAAGGTCGCACGATCGGCGACCCGTGCGAGCACGGTCGGACGCGAGCCCCCGACGATCTCAGCCGCCTCGCTCCGGGTGGCCGAGGCGGGGATCTCGACTCCGTGATCGAGAGCGGCGTCGTGGAACTCACGCCACCCGCCGGCGATCCGGACCGCGGGGTCCGGATGCCGACGACGAAGACGACGCCGACGTGCTTTGGCCGCGACGATCGCGAGGAACGGCGAGGCGAGCAGTCCCAGGACGAGAGCGACGACGCCGACGATGGGGACGACCAGCCGGACGATAGCCAGCCAGGCCGGTGGCGCCTCCGGCGTCTCCTGGTCGGATTGCGGCGGGGCCTGCTCGTCGCGCAGCTGCGGTTCCCGGAGGGGCGGCTGCACCACCGACTCCGGGCGCTGCAGTCGGTTCGGATCGAGGACCCGCTCGTCGGGGATAGGGCGATCGAGGGGGACGGGATCGAGCGCGACCCAGCCGTGTTCCCGCGTGTCGACCTCGATCCACGCGGTGACATCGGCTCCTGTCACGGACACCGAGCCGTCGGTCGCCTCACCGACGTCGGGCGCGAATCCCATCACGACGCGCGCGGGGAACCCCAGCTCGCCGGCCATCAGAGCGGCCGCGGCCGAGTACTGCTCGGCGTCGCCGATCATGACCGGGTCGGTGAAGAGCTGCGCCAGACGCTCGGAGCCGTGACCCGAACGGCTCGGCGGCTCGTCGTCGGAGACGCCGTGCGAGATGTATCCGTCGTCACGGAGTGCCGACAGAGCGGCCTGGAGCCGGGCACCCGGGCCGTCGACGCCTCGGACGTCGGCGGCGAGCGCGTCGGTCAGCTCGTCCGGGACTGCGACGGGCTCCGGCACGCTCGCCGAGCCGGGCGTCAGATCGGCCAGCCGGTCGACGTCCGGCCCCGTCGGCAGCACCGCGTCGAGACGGTAGGTGTCTCCGGCGTCGAGTCCGCCGTCGACGACGGCCGCCCCGCTGACGTCGTTGTAGAAGAGTCCGGTCGGCCGCGTCGCGGCGTCGTCGCCGCCGAACTCGATCGATTCGAGACGACCGACCGTCGGCAGCCAGACCCCCCGGTACGAGCCGACCTCGACGGAGAGCTCGACCCGCCGGCCTTCGACACCAGACTGGTCCACCGTCGAGGGGATCCGATCGAACGATCCGGACTCGCTCGACACCTCGGAGCTGCCGACCGTGTACGCGACGCCGTCGTAGGTGTCGAGCGTCGCGAGACGGAGCAGCTGCCCGGCACCGAGGCCGCGGACGGTCAGGAGGGTCTGGTCGACGGCGGGCTGCTGCTCGTAGACCCGCAGACGGGTCAGGGGGCTGACGAGACTCCGCGGATCGAAGGGCGGGTCGACGACCGTCCGGGCGACCGTCCGGGGCGACGAGGGCGGCGCGGCGACGACGACCGCCGAGGCGACCACGCCGGCGACGAGCAGCGTGACGATGGAGCCGGCGACGGCGCGCGCAGCGACTGTCCGGTGACCCGACGCGCGGACCGCCTCCGCGCCTCCTGCGAGCGCTGCCAGAGCGACCCGACGTCTGTGGAGGCGCCACCACAGGGACCACCCCACGCACGAGGCCAGGAGGGCGAGCCCGGTGCCGAGGGGAAGCCAGGCGTCTCTCGGTCCGAGCACGATGCCGACCAGATAGACGACGATCGGGGCGACGACGGCGAGCTCGCCCCGCCGCGACCGGAGGGCGACGCTCAGCCCGATCACGGTCGCGAGCAGGACGAGCACGAAGGCGGGGACGAGGAGGGCCTCGTAGCTGCCGACCGGCAGTCCGATCGTCACGAGCCGCTTCCACCCCAGCGCCGTGCCGCCGACGAGGTCGACGAGACCGGCCACCGTGGGGACGACGCCCCAGACCGTCTGGGACGGCACGGCCAGCGGCACGCCGAGCAGCAGGAAGACGACGACCGTCGCGATCAGGACGAGGAGGCTGGACGCGCGCAGCACGGCCCCGCCGACCGCGACGGCTGTTCCGACCGCGATGGTCACCACGACGAGCACGACGAATGCGGAGCTCTGGTACACCGGCCACAGAGTGGACGTCGCGACGAGCATCGACAGGGCGTGGAGCCCGGCGACGGCGGCGACGAAGGAGGCGCGGGGCCGTCGCCGAGCTGCTCCCGCCCGTCGTCCGGCTGCCGGTCCGCGGCCCGCCGGGTCGACGCTCACGAGGCCGCCGCCCTGGCCAGGGACTGCCGCAGGTCGTCGAGGTAGCCGATCGTCAGCACCGTGAGATCCGTCAGCCGCCGCACCCCCGGGACCGCCTCCGCATCGCAGACGATCGCCACGACCTCGACGCCCAGCGGGAACCGCACGGCGGCGGACCGCAGTGCGGCGAGCGTCGTCGTCGACCCCACGACCAGGAAGGCGACGGAGACGCCGGTCGCCTGACCGCCCGCCGCCCGGGCGACGTCGGCGATCGTCGGAGCCGACTCGGACGCCTCGACGACGGCGAGACCGTCGAGCAGCCGGCCCCGGGTGACCGTGTCGAGCGTCCGCACGGCGACGGCGCGGCGTCGGGCGGAGTCTGGCGTGCGCTCGCCGACGACGACGCTGAGGTCGCGCGCGTCGCGGATGGCCCGGACGCCGAGGGACCCCGCGGCGCTGACCGCGAGCTCGAACTCCTCGGGGTCGGCGAAGTCGTCGAGGGCGAGGCTCAAGGCGATGACGAGGTGCGACCGGCGGCTCTGCTCGAACTGGCGGACCATGAACGTGCCGGTCTTCGCCGTCGACCGCCAGTGGATGTGACGACGCTCGTCGCCGGGCTGGTACTCGCGGATCGCGTGGAACGAGAGGTCGTCGGGCGCGAGATCGCGGGTGGGGCTGCCCTCGAGGTCGCGGACGAACCCCGTGCTGGTGCTCGGGATGCCGACGGTGGTCGGGTGCACGAAGACCTCGGCGGCGTCGGTCCACTCGATCTCGCGACGCACGAGCCCGACGGCGTCGCCCCGCACCGTGCGCGCCGGACCGACCCGGACGAGACCGCGGCGCGACGTCGGGACGCTGAACGGCTCGTGGACGGACCCGCCGGCGCGGAGCCCGGGGAGGTGCAGCTCGACGAGTCCGTCGGCCACCGGGATCTCGACGGTCGCTCCGACGACGCGACGCCGCGTGGGGTTCGCCACCCGCAGCTCGCCCGTCAGCGGCTGGCCCACGGACACACGGTCGTCGGGGAGCACGACCGCGACCTCGAAGGCGGTGCGGCCGAGGAGCGAGAGGGCCGCGAGGACGAGCATGACGAGGGCGGCCACGGCGATGGCGAGCAGTTCGGTCCACCCGAGGGCGTAGCCGGCGACGAGACCGAGCGGGACGACGCAGAGCACGGACCAGCCGAGCGGGGTCACGAGCGTCGACACGGCGCGTCCGGCCCCCGACAGGGCGCGGCGGACGGCCTGGGCCGCCTCGGCCGCCGCGCGCACGGCACCGGCGCCGGGACCGACGCGTCCGCCAACGATGCGCGTGCGCGCCTCGGTGACGCCGGCGGTCGCCCCGGGGAGTCGATGGTCGACGCCCGCGTCGCCTCGCCCGCGACGGCTCGTTCGGGTCGGGGTCGCGCTCACACGGTGTTCCGCTCGGCCGGCGGGGGCGTCTCGAGCAGCAGCTGGCCGATCACGCTCGACGGGGTGACGCCGTCGAACTCGGCCTCGGGGTCGAGGACGATGCGGTGCGCGAGGACGGGTTCGGCGAGGGCCTTGACGTCGTCCGGCACGACGTAGTGGCGCCCCTGGGACGCCGCGTAGGTCTTGGCGCAGCGCACCAGGGCGAGTGCGCCGCGGACGCTGACCCCGAGCCGGACCTCGTCGGCCGCCCGGGTCGCCTCGACCAGCCGGGCGACGTAGTCGTTGATGCTCGGCTCGACATGCACGGTGCGGGCCAGGAGCGCCATCTCGGTGACGACGTCGGCCCGGACGACGGGTGGGATCGACCCCTCGTGGACCCGGGTCGCCGATCCCGCGAGGATCCGCACCGTCGCCGCGTGATCCGGGTACCCGATGGAGGTCTTCATGACGAAGCGGTCCAGCTGCGCTTCGGGGAGCCGGTACGTTCCCGCCTGCTCGATGGGGTTCTGCGTCGCGATGACCATGAAGGGGCGCCCGACGTCGTGACTGACGCCGTCGACGGTGACCCGCCCCTCCTCCATGACCTCGAGCAGGGCCGCCTGCGTCTTCGGGCTCGCCCGGTTGATCTCGTCGGCCAGCACCACGTTCGCGAAGATCGGACCCCGATGGAACTCGAACTCCCTGCGCCCCTGGTCGTAGACGCTGACCCCGGTGATGTCACCCGGCAGCAGATCGGGCGTGAACTGGACCCGGCTGCTCGTGCCCTGCACGCTCTGCGCGATCGCGCGGGCGAGGGACGTCTTGCCCGTTCCGGGGAAGTCCTCGAGGAGGAGGTGCCCCTCGCTCAGCATCGCCGTGAACGACAGCCTGACCACGAACGACTTGCCGAGCAGCACCTGGTCGACGCCGGCCACCAGGCGACCGAAGACGTCGGAGAACCAGGCGGCCTGCTCGGGGGTCATGCTCATGCGATCGTTCGCTCTCTCGTCAGGGGGTGGGGTCGGTCGGGTCGGTCGACGCGGGCCCGGGCGCGGGATCGCAGAGCGCGGTCGCCGACTCGGGGTCGGTGTGACCGTCGACGGTCGCCTTGACCGACACGGAGGTCGCGCCGTCCGGGACCACGCTGCTGTAACCGTAGGCGATCCCCTCGGGGTCGCTCGAGACTCCCCCGGGGAAGCCCGGCCCGGCGAACGTCACGACGACGGACGTCACGGGCGTGCCGACGTTGCGGGGCTCCGACGCTCCCAGGGGCGCGCCGACCGTGCAGGAGGACACGACGGCCCTCGTGTCGACCGGGGTCGCGCTCGTCGCGGCCGAGGCGGGACCGCACTCGTCGCGGGTCTGACCCGTGCGGCAGGCCTGCAGGGTGACGCTGAGGGGCACGCCGTTCCCGTTGTCGTCGGTGATGAAGCCGTCGGCGGGCACGGGACGCCACTCGCCGGAACCGAGCCGGTACCGGTAGGAGTCGACGGCTCCCGGTGCGGACAGCCCCTGGACGCGCGCCTTGAACAGACCCCCCGGGCCGCGGTACTCGACGGCCACCGATCCCTCGGCACGACCCGGCGGCGTCACGCTCTCCGCAGTCGCGCCGGCGCTCGAGCAGAAGATCCCGTTCGACGCGACGACCGTGTAGCTGTAGGTGGCGTCCCGGTCGGGCGACTCGCTGTAGGTGGTCGACGAGAGGCCCTGCGCCACTCGGGTGCCGGTCGCCGAGCACCCGGTGACCGTCGTCGCGGACGTCGACCGGTAGACGTCGAAGCGGGGAGCCGACCCTCCGGCCGCGCCCGGCACGGTCCAGGAGATCGACACCTGGTTCGTCGTGGCGCCGGCCCGGACGGCGAAGGCGCCGGGGACGCCGACGGCGGCGGCCCGCACCGCGCTGCTCCGCGACCAGTCGGACGCGTCGGCGACCTGCGCCCTGTTGGTCGCGAAGACCCGTACGTCGTAGCGGGCTCCCGGCACGAGGCCGGGGATGGACGCCGACGTCGAGGTCGTCGACTGCGGGCCCGGCGCCCCGTCGCCCGTGATCTCGACCGTGTAGCCCGTCACGGCGGTCCCTCCGGCCGGTCGCGGCACGGCGGCCCATCGGACGTCGAGGACCCCGGGCGCCGTCGTCGACGGCGACACCTGCACGTCACCGGGAGCCGCGGGTACGAAGTCGGCACGGTACGGGTCGCTCGAGGCGCTGGGCTCCGAGGCGCCCACGGCGTTGGCGGCGACGACGGAGAACCGGAAGGTCTGCTCGGGATCGAGGTCGGTGAGGGTGCAGACCGTCGACACGCCGCAGTCCCTCGTGTAGACCGAGCCGGCCGATCCGACGCCCGTGAGACGGAAGCCGGTCAGAGGGGAGTTGTTCGACGCCGGCGCAGCGTACGAGAGCGTCAGCCGGCCGCCCGAGGAGTCCCCGACACGGACGGGTGCCACCGGGGTGTCGGGGACGTCCTGGACGGAGACCGTGACATTGCCCCAGACGGCACGCGAGGGATCACCGGTCGCGTCCACCACCTGGTACTGGATGTTGGCGTCGATCGGCGAGGCCGTCGCGGCGACGCGCACCGCCAACGTCCGCCCGTCGTCGCTCGGCGTCACGGCGACGCCGGCCGGCAGCGAGGCGCCGCCCAGACCGCGGATCCCGCCGACGCGCAGGGGCTGCCCAGGGAAGGGGTTCCGGCTCTCGTCGTTCGCGAGCACGTCGACCGTGGCGGCCCCGCCACGAGCCACCACGACCGAGTCGGCGGCCGGGGCGACCAGCGGCCGGGTCGAGCCGACGACGGACAGCCGCACCGCGCCTCCTCGCCCGACGGCCGCGGAGTCGGAGACCGATACGGGCAGGGTGCGCGTGGTGCCCTCGACCGTCGACGCGGCGGCGGTGACCGTCAGCTCGCGTCCCGTGAGATCGAAGGAGAACCCCGGCCCGGACGCCCGTCCCAGCTCGTACCGGAGCTCGCCGACGTCGTCGGGGTACGGGTAGGTCGTCACCCTCGAGAGGTCGATCGAACGCGACTCCCCCGGTTCGAGGTCGAGGGACGTCCCGGTGAACACCGGCGGCTGGTTGTCGCGCGGCGTGACCGTGATGGGCAGCACGAGGGTCGCCGTCCGACCCTCGGGGTCGTCGGCCGCGCGGCCGTCCGTGACCTCGAAGGAGACGGAGGCGACCCCGAAGAACAGATCGGCCGAGGTGAAGCTCAGGGTCGTGTCGTCGACCACGAGGTCGTCGCCGTTCGCGTGGGTCGCCCGGACGGACCCCGCATCGGTCAGCCGGACGCCCCGGTCTCCGGCCGCGATGACGTAGTCCTCGAGATCGATGCGGAGGGTGCTCTCGCTCACGACGGAGAGCGACGGGGCGGAGCGGTCGAGCTGAGGCAGCGCGTCGTCGAAGCCGGGGACACGCACGAAGGCGAGCGACCGGACGTCGGGGTCGGCCGGGTGCGACACCCAGAACGGGACGATCTGACTCGCGTCGGTCACCGTGATCCGGAGGCGCCTGGCCTCCGTCACCTCGGCCGTCCCGTCGTAGCCGGTCTCGACGCCGAGTCCCAGCCGGGAGGTCGGGACGTCGGCGGAGAAGACGTTCGCGAGGACGTCGACGTCGACCGACACCCGACCGCGGATGTCGCGCAGGTCGAGCACGGTGTCGTCGGCGAGCGGGGGGTTCGGCGGAGCGTCGGGATCGACGGTCACGGTGACGAAGCTCGAGCTCGACCCCCCGCGCGCGTTCTCGACCTCGTACACCACGCCGTAGCTGCCGGGCGTCGACGGCGGCGTGACCGTGACGAGCTCGTCGTCGACCACCACGGCATCGACCGTCTCATCACTCGACTCGACGCCCGTGACCGAGAGATCTCCGCCGTCGGGGTCGGAGTCGTTGTCGAGCACCCGGACGGTGATCGAACCGCCCGGTCGCATCGTGACGTCGTCCTCCACGGCGACGGGGGCCCGGGAGCCGTCCGCCCTGGCCGACACTCCGACGCGCACCACGCCGGTGGCTCGCGCCCCGAGGCCGTCCACCACCGAGTACTCGAACGTGTCGGTGCCCGCCGCGTACGGGCCCGCCTCGTAGTCGAGACGATCGGGACCGGACATCGACACGGCCCCCTTGTCGGGGTTGCTGCCGATCCCGACGAGCTGCACGCTGTCTCCGTCGGCGTCGATGCCGTCGAGCGGGACGGTGATGCGGACCGTCTCGCCCGCGACGACGCGTGCGGTGACGGTCTCCGGCACGGGCGGCGCGTTGGTCGCCGCATCGGACTCCCGGACCGTGATGGTGACCTGGGCGTCGGCGGTCTGGCCGTCCTCGCCGACCGCCGTGTAGACGGCCGACACGATGCCCGGCGTCTCGGGGGCCAGGTAGCGCAGTCGGTCACCCGAGGCGAACAGCAGACCGCCACCCTCCGGCACCGGGCGACGGAGGTCGTGCCCGAGCGAGACCTCGTCGCCGTTCGGCTGCTCGTCGTTCGCGAGGACGTCGATGTCGATGACGTCTCCCGCACGGACAGTCGCCTGATCGTCGGTGGCGACCGGCGGCTGGGTCTGCGAGCGGCGGGGGATCTCCACGACGGTGATGCTCCCCACCGCGGAGGCGAGCCCGTTCGTCACGGTGTACGACAGCTCGACGGGACCGTCGTCGAGGGGTCTGGTCAGCGTCACCCGGACGTAACGCTGGTCGATCGTCTCGACTCGGAGCCCGGTCGACTCGGGCGCCTGCGAGACCGAGGTCACGAGGAGGACGTTCCCGGCGGGATCACGATCGGTCCCGGCCGCATCGACGGTCTCGCTGCTGAGCGTCTCGACGAACACCGTCTTGGGCGTCGTCACGGGTGCGCTGTTGACGTCGGGCGGCGAGAGCACCTCCACGCGGATGGTCCCGCTCGCGGTCTGGTCGCCGTCGGTGACCGTGTACTCCAGGTTGTGGGTCCGGACCTCGTCGCTCGTGAAGAGCAGCGTCCCCGCGTCGTAGCTCGGAGCGATCTCCGCGCCCTCCTGTGCCGGGACGCTGTTCAGCGAGACCGGGCCCGTGCCTCCCTCGGCGTAGGCCAGGGGCCTGATCGTCGTCTGCCGACCCGCGTAGGCCTGGACCGAGAAGGAGTCGGTCGTCAGCGGGGTGTCCCCCGCCGCCGCGACGGTGATGCGCAGCACGCCGTTGGCCTCGGCGCGCCCGTCGGACACCGTGAGCGCGACGTCCGTGGTCGTCGCCCCGGCGCCGCTGTCCTGGTAGACGACGTCGCCGTCCGGTGCGGACGAGACACCGCCCTCGCCCGAGGCGGACGTCAGATAGAAGGCATCGCCGTCGGGGTCCACCCAGTCGCCCAGCACCGGCGTGGTGACCCGACCCGACGACGCGACCACCGCCTCCGACGATCGACGCTGTTCGGGCGGACCGTTCTCGTCGGGCGACCGGACCGTCACGGTGACCGTCGCCGTGTCCCGTCCGCCCCTCCCGTCCGAGATCGTGTAGTCGAAGACGAGCACGCCGCTCGCGGCGTCGTCGAGGGTGAGGAGCAGATGCTGCCTGTCGTCGACGATGTCGACCCGTCCGGCCGCGTCGTCGAGGCCCTCGACCGTGTCGATCGACAGCGGATCGCCGTTCGGGTCGTAGTCGTCGAGCAGCACGGGGAGGCTCGTGGCGCGACCGGCGCGGGCTCCGAAGTCGTCGTCGGCGGCGACCGGCGCCTTCTGGTCGGGGTCGAGCTCGAGCGTGTCGTCGCCGACGTCGTCCTCGTCGTCCTGTCGCATCTCGTCGCGTTCGAGCAGGTCGTCCCAGTTGTCGATGAGTCGGCCGCCCGACTGCACCGCCCAGCTGCGACCGGTGACCGGATCGTTCAAGACGACCCGGCGTCCGTTCACGTCGTAGACGAGACCCGCGTCGGAGGGCACCCCCTCGAGTGCGGTGAGACCGCCGCGTGACGACGAGCAGTCGCTCCACTCCGTCCCGTCCGACCAGGCTGCCCGGAGACATCCGTCGACGACCACCGGTCGTGCCGGCGTCCCGTCTCGACCCGAGACGAGCTCGTCGACGCGGTCGGCGGCGAACGGCACGGACGAGAGACCGCTCGGCGTGGCGACGACGAACGCATCGTCGGCGGCGCCGCCGGTCTGCAGGGCGGAGACTCCATCTCCGCCGCCCGGCACCTCCACCGTGCGTCCGTCGACGGTCAGCTCGCCCGACACCGTGTCGAGCAGCGCCCAGTGAGAGCCGGCGGCCGCCACCTGGTAAGGCCCCTCGCCGGTCGTCTCGACGGCCTGCGTCGACGTCACGTCGAGCCCCTGGCCGGAGTCGACCAGAGAGACCATCCCGCTCTCGGCCGAGAACACGACGATCCCTCCCTCGGGTGAGGTGCCGGCCACCAGGTCGCCCCCGAGGCTCAAGTCGGCGGCGGCGTCGCTCGTGAACGAGTCGAGCTCGGCCGCCGGCGTCGACCAGACCTCGCCCGTGCCCCCCGACAGGACGACGGCGCGATCGCCGACGAGCAGCACCTCGGGGCTCTCGGGCGGCAGCGGCACGCTGACATCCGCCGTGGCGGTCGCGGGGTCCACGATCCCCGCCGTCGCGCTCGTGCGGTCGACGAGCACGACGGCGGTCGGAGTCTGCACGACCGAGAGATCCGAACCCTGACTCCGGACGGCGGAGTTCAGCTCCCCCACGTCGGGGTTGGCGCGGCCGATCGCCGTCCGCGAGCCGTTCGCCACCCAGACGGTGCCGTCGTCCAGGTCGAGGCGCTGCTGCTCGTACCCCGGCCCGACGAGGGCCACGCCCGCAACGAGTCCCACGATGACGAGCCCGCTGACACCCGTGGCCACCGCCGATCGATGCGATCGCATCCAGGCGCCGAGACGACTCATCCGCCCTCCCCCGACGCGCACGTCTCCGCGCTCGGCTGGCCCGTGCGGCCGGCGCGATTGACGCTCACCGTCACGCAGACCTCGGAACGGTCGGCCGCGTCGCCGACGATGAAGCTCGCGCCCGCCTGCTGGCTGGTGTCGGCCCTCCCGGCGGTGTCGGTCTCGATGACGTACAGGTCGCCGGCCCGCAGGCCCGGATCGTCCCAGCGGAAGGTCACGGTCTCGCCGTCCCGTTCCGCCTCGACGTCGACCACCCGCGGGATGCTGTCCGGGTCGGATCGCACCAGCACCAGCGTGGCGGCCGCCCCCAGAGCGATGACGCCGACCGCGACGGCCACCAGCAGCCCCACCATCGCGCCCCTCGTCCTGCTGCGCCCCTCGCGGCCCGTCCTCGTCGCGACCCCTCGGGAGACGGCGCGGTCCCCGACCGTGTCGCCACCGTGGACAGCCCGGGCCTGAGCCTCGGTCACGCGCCGTCGTCGGCGGCGACGACTCGCCGACACCGCCGGGGCGGCCCCCCGGAGGCGCGTCCGGCCTTCGAGGTCCGCCACGGTCGCGAGCGCCCAGTCGTCGACGGCGACCTCGATCGGGGTCTGCGCGACGCCGATCTCGCTCTCGATCCGCTGCAGCTCCCGGATCAGCTCGAGCACGCTCGACGGCCTCTGCTGGGGGCGTCTCGACATCGCCGTCGCGAGGACGCGCTCGAGGCTCGCCGGCACGTCCGTCCGACCGGTGGGCGCGAGGCGGGCCTTGTCGATCCGCGCGATCAGATCGGACGCGGTGTTCTTCTCCCCGCCGAGGATCTCGAAGGGGCTGCGTCCGGCCAGGAGCGAGTAGACGGTCGCCCCGAGCGACCAGACCTCGGACTCGATGGTGCCGCCCGTCTCGTCCAGGAGGACCTCGGGTGCCGACCAGGGGATGGACATGCCGACGACGTCGTTCGGCTCGCTCTCGCCGAGCGACGCGGCGATGCCGAAGTCGGACAGGACGGGATGCCCGTAGGCGGTGGTCAGGATGTTGGACGGTTTGAGGTCGCGATGCAGCACACCCTGTCGATGCGCGGTCTCGACGGCGCTGCCGATCTTGACGCCGATGCGGAGGACGTCCGCCACCGGGATGCGGTCTTTTCGGTAGCGATCGCTGAGCGAGGAGGAGCAGAGCTCCATCACGAGATAGGGCCGACCGTCGGCGGACACGCTCGCCTGGTGGACGGTGAGGATCGACGGATGCGCGCTGAGCTGCGCCATGAGGTTGGCCTCGGCCTGGAACATCTGACGCACGCGGTCGTCGACGACCTCGCTGAGCATGACCTTCACCGCGACCTGACGACGCGGCATGTTCTGCTCGTACAGGAACACGTCGGCGAAGCCGCCCGAGCCGAGCACCCGCACCGGCGTGAAACCGGGCAGCACAGGGGGCTGGGACGGCAGTCGTCGCGCCACGTCGGCCTCCTCGAAGGTCGGTCGTTCGGTCAGGTGGGCCGACGTCGGGTCGGCGCGATCGATTGTAGGTGTCGCCACCGGGCCTCTCGCCACGAGCGGCGACTCCGTGGGGTGCCGCGCCCTCCCCCACTTCTGGGGAGGGATCGATGAACCTCGACGCGGTGGACCGCGACCCGGGTCACTCGTCGGTCGCGCCGACGGCCTCGCTCGCGGCACGGACGTCGATGACCACCGCTGTGACGTTGTCGCGCCCACCGGCCTCGACGGCGGCATCGACGAGTGCGCCGGCCGCCGCGAGCGAATCGCTCACGTCGACCAGGATCTCCTCGATGCGCTGACCGGACAGCTCCTTCGTCAACCCGTCCGAGCAGGCGAGGAGGCGCAGGCCGGGTCGGGCGGGCACCCGCCAGTAGTCCGGCTCCTGGTCGGTGTCGAACCCGACGGCGCGGGTGATGACGTTGCTGTCGGGGTGGCCCTCGGCGTCCTCCGCCTTGAGCAGACCGGCGTTCACCATCTCCTGGACCACGGAGTGGTCGACGGTGACCTGGTGGAGCCGTCCCTCGTGCAGGAGGTACACGCGCGAGTCGCCGACGTTGAAGACGGTGAACTCGAAGCCCTCGTCGCCGTGCGTCAGCACGGCGCCCGTCGCGGTCGTCCCGACGCCGAGCTCGGTCTCCTCCGCCGCGACAGCGATGTCCGCCGTCGCACGGCGCAGCGCCTCCTCGACGTCGTCGGTCGAGGCCGTCGCGCCCTCGGACACCTCGAGCATGCGGCGCACGACGGCGTCGCTCGCCACGTCGCCGGCGCTGTGCCCGCCCATGCCGTCCGCGACGACGAAGAACGGCGACTCCGCGAGAAGACTGTCTTCGTTGTGGGCCCGCCTGCGCCCCACGTCGGTCGCACCGGCCCAGTCGAGGACGACCGAGTCGTCGCCGACGGTCACGGTGTGGGCGGTCGTCGGGCGGCCGAGCTCTGTCACGTGTGGGGTTCTTCCTGAGCGGTTGATCTGAGAGGGGCGACGATCTCGAGGGAGTTCCCGTCGCCTAGGTCAACTATCGTGCCTGGAACCGCCACGGTCGACTCGCCTTGCCGAAGTCTCACCGGAAGCCGCGCCGGCGACCTCACGGTCGTGCCGTTGGTCGACCGCAGATCGGTGACCACCACCACGTCGCCGTCCTGCCGGAACTCCACGTGACTGCCCGACACCTCGTGCGTCGGAGACGGGACGGACACCAGCCGGGGTGCGGCTCCGCGCACCACCCGGGGAGCCGTGGGGCGGCGGCCCACGATCACGGGTCCGTCCAGCCGGAAGACGCTGTCCCCGATCACGACGCCCGACAGGCGGCGTGGCGCCGGCGCCCGCGTCTCGGCACCGACCGCCGCGGACCCTCGACGGTCGGTGCGTCGGAGCACCGTGTCGTCGAGCCGGGACAGCACGGTGTCGTCGAGGCGCTCGCCCCGGTCGGGATCGTCGGATCGCACGCGGTCGTCCTTCCGTCGGGCAGCCGAGGAGGCGCGGGTCGCCTCGTCAGACACGCTAGCGCCGGTCGCGCCCCGGGTCGTCTCCTCCACCGACGCCGATCGACGCGATCCGTCCACACCCCCGCCCGCGTCCCGCCCCGCGAGCTCGTGCGCCTCCTACGGTGACGCCATGCCTGACCTCGTCCTCGTGCCTCCGCTCCCACCGGACGACGACCGCGTGGAGGACGACGTCGGCTTCGTCCGACTGGACAGCCCCATCGGCCGCATCGAGATCGTCACCCGGCACTTCGCCGTCGAACGCGTCGTCGTCGCCGGAACGGGGCCGCTCCCCCACGATCATCTCGACGAACGACCGGACGCTCTGCTGCATGCTGCCCGACGTCAGCTCGGCGACTACTTCACCGGTCACCGTCGGCGGTTCGATCTGCCGTTGCGGATGACCGGCACGATGTTCCAGCGCTCGATATGGTCGGCGCTGACGGACGTCACGTGGGGCGAGACGACGACCTACGGCCGCCTGGGCGGTGTGATCGGCAGCCCGCAGGCCGGTCGCGCCGTCGGCGGGGCCGTCGCGGCGAACCCCCTGCCCCTGCTGATCCCCTGCCATCGCGTCCTCGGGCGCACCGGCGGCGTCACGGGATACACGGTGGGGAGCGGAGTCGAGACGAAGCAGTGGCTGCTCCGTCATGAGGGGATCGTCTATCGGGAGGGCCCGGTGCCGGTCACCTGAACGGACTCCCGCTCGAGCAGCGTCTCGGCGACGAGCAGGGTCTCGTGGCCGGGTTCGACGACGATCTCGTTGTCTTGGCACCAGTCGAAGAAGTCGACGGCGGTCTCGAGCGTCGGTCGATTGGCGAGGAGCGCCGCCATGAGAAGCCCCTTCGACTTCTTGTTGAAGTGGTTCAGCGCCCGCCGACGACCGCCTGCGTCGGAGACGACCCGGATGTAGGTGGATCGGTCGCCCGCGGGCCCGAGCCCGACGTACCCCTCGGAGCGCAGGTCGACGACGAATTCGCCGGCGTCGTCGAGCACCTCCGAGACGGGTCGGCGCCAGGTCGATCGGAGCGACGCACCGGGCAGTCGGGAGTCGTGCGACAGCCGGTACGCGGGGATGAGATCGGTGGCACGCACCGGTCCGAAGAGCGCCGAGTGCACGAGGATGTGGCGGTGGGCCCATTGCCAGGCGGCCGGAGACAGGCGCGCGGCATCGAGAGGGTCGAACAGCACACCCGTGTATCGGCTCAGTGCGCGCATGGTCGGAGAGGTCTCGATCTCGCGATCGCGGACGACTTCGTGAAGCTGCCGGGGGCCGAGTTTGAGAGCGGAGAGGGCCGCGACGTCGTCGGATGCCAACAGCGACAGGCGCCCGATCACGTCACGACGCACGCCGGTCAGGCCGGGGTAGGCGAGGCCGTCGAGTTCGAGCCTGGACGCACTGCTGCCCCCGTCGAGTTTCGTCTCGGACGGGGGCAGCAGGAACAGCACGGTGTAGCGGAGGACGAACGGGTCAGACGAGCTGCGCGTTGCGCGCGACGACGGTGACCGTGTCGTTCTCGACGGACAGGAACCCGTCGTCGGCGGTGGCCTCGACGGTCGTGCCGTCGGACAACCGGACGCGCACCTGACCCGTGGCCAGGATGGCGAGGATGGGCTCGTGACCCGGGAGGATCCCGATCTCACCCTCGGCGGTGCGAGCGACGATCGACGACGCCTCGCCCGACCACACTTCGTGGTCGGCCGAGACGACGCTCACTGAGAGAGCAGCCACGATCAGCCGTTCTCCTTCTGGATCTGAGCCCACTTCTCTTCGACGTCGGAGATCGAGCCGACGTTGAAGAACGCCTGGGTCGCCACGTGGTCGAACTCGCCGTCGGCGATGGCCGTGAACGACTCGATGGTCTCTTTCAGAGGCACGGTGGAGCCTTCGACACCCGTGAACTTCTTCGCCATGTACGTGTTCTGCGAGAGGAACTGCTGGATGCGACGGGCGCGCGAGACGGTGATCTTGTCCTCTTCGGAGAGCTCGTCGACACCGAGGATCGCGATGATCTCCTGGAGCTCCTTGTTCTTCTGGAGGATCGCCTTCACGCGGATGGCCGTGTTGTAGTGAGCATCGCCCAGGTAGCGGGGGTCGAGGATGCGGCTGGTCGAGGTCAGCGGGTCGATCGCGGGGTACAGACCCTGCGATGCGATCTCACGGGAGAGCTCGGTCGTGGCGTCGAGGTGCGCGAAGGTCGTCGCCGGGGCCGGGTCGGTGTAGTCGTCCGCAGGCACGTAGATGGCCTGCAGCGACGTGATCGAGTGTCCACGGGTCGAGGTGATGCGCTCCTGGAGGACGCCCATCTCATCGGCGAGGTTCGGCTGGTAGCCCACGGCGGAGGGCATGCGACCGAGGAGGGTCGACACCTCGGAGCCGGCCTGCGTGAAGCGGAAGATGTTGTCGATGAAGAGCAGGACGTCCTGCTTCTGCACGTCGCGGAAGTACTCCGCCATCGTCAGCGCCGACAGGGCGACACGGAGGCGCGTTCCCGGCGGCTCGTCCATCTGGCCGAAGACGAGGGCCGTCTTGTCGAAGACACCCGCTTCTTCCATCTCGGCGATGAGGTCGTTGCCCTCGCGGGTCCGCTCACCGACACCGGCGAACACGGAGACTCCACCGTGGTCCTGTGCGACGCGCTGGATCATCTCCTGGATGAGGACGGTCTTGCCGACGCCGGCCCCACCGAAGAGGCCGATCTTCCCACCCTGGACGTACGGGGTCAGGAGGTCGATGGACTTGATGCCGGTCTCGAAGAGCTGCGTCTTCGACTCGAGCTGGTCGAAGGCCGGGGGCTTGCGGTGGATCGGCCAGCGCTCCGTGATCTCGATCTGCTCGTCGCCCTCGAGGTTCAGGATGTCGCCCGTGACGCTGAAGACCTTGCCCTTGGTGACGTCGCCGACGGGAACGGAGATGGGGCCGCCCGTGTCGGTGACGTCCTGGCCACGGACGAGACCGTCGGTGGGCTTCAGCGCGATGGCGCGGACGAGGTCGTCACCGAGGTGCTGCGCGACCTCGAGCGTCAGCTCGCTGGTCGTGTCGCCGATGGTGATCGTGGTCTTGAGCGCGTTGTAGACGCCCGGGATGGCGTCGTGCGGGAACTCGATGTCGACGACGGGGCCCGTGACCCGGGCGATTCGCCCGACGCCGGGAGCCGACTCGGTCGCGACCGGCGCGGTTGCGGTGTCAGTCATGGCTTCTCTCTCTTCGGATGATGAAACTGGGGTGCAGATCTACTTGGCCGAGCTGAGGGCGTCGGCGCCGCCCACGATCTCGGAGATCTGCTGCGTGATCTCGGCCTGTCGGGCGTTGTTCGCCAGACGGGTGAAGTCGCGGATGAGGGTGTCGGCGTTGTCGCTCGCCGCCTTCATGGCCTTCTGACGCGCCGCGTGCTCGGAAGCCGCGGACTGCAGCATGGCGTTGAAGATGCGGCTCTCGATGTAGACGGGCAGAAGCGCGTCCAGCACCTCCGTCGGATCCGGCTCGAAGTCGTAGAGCGGGAGCACCTCGTCGTCAGCAGGCTCTTCGATGCCCTCCACGACCTCCAGGGGAAGGAGCCGGACGACCTCGGGGACCTGGCTGACCATGTTCACGAAGCGGTTGTAGACGATGTGGATCTCGTCGACACCGCCCTCGGCCGCCTCGGTGAGGAACTTGCCGACGACCGCGTCGCCGATCTCCTTCGCCGTCGCGAACTCGGGCTGGTCGGTGTTGCCCGTCCAGATCTGCTCCGCATCGCGCTTGCGGAAGGCGAAATAGTTCTGAGCCTTCCGACCGACGATGTAGAAGACGACGTCCTTGCCCTGGCTGCGCAGCAGCTCGGCGAGCTGCTCGCTCTCCTTCAGCGTGTTCGAGCTGAACGCGCCGTTGAGACCACGGTCGGACGTGAAGACGACGATCGCAGCGCGCTCGATCGTCGCGGGCTCGGTGGTGAGGATGTGATCGACGTCCGAGAACGTCGCCACGGCCGACACCGCCCGCGTGATGGCCCGCGAATACGGACCCGAGGACTTCATCCGCGCCTGCGCCTTCTGGATGCGCGACGCGGAGATGAGCTCCATGGCGCGCGTGACCTTCTTGGTCGTCTGCGCCGAGCGGATCCTCTGTCGGTAGACCCTGAGTTGGGCTCCCATTGTTCTCCTGTTGTCTCGTCAGTCGTGATCGTCGAAGAGCGCGTCAGCGCTTCGTCTTGACGATCTTCTCCTGGTTGACGTCGTCGGCGTCGGTGGCCGTGAACTCTTCGCGCCCGACGGAGGCGAGGGGCTTGCCCTCACCCGTCTGGAACTCCTGCTTGAACGAGTCGATGCCCGAGTCGAGGGCCGAGACGATGTCGTCGCTCAGCACGTTCGTGTCGCGCAGCCTGCTCAGCACGTCGGTGTTGCGACCCATGTAGTCGAGCAGCTCGCGCTCGAACCGGAGGATGTCGGGGACGGGGACCTCGTCGAGCTTGCCGTTGGTACCGGCCCAGATCGAGACGACCTGCTCTTCGACGGGGTAGGGCGAGTACTGCGGCTGCTTGAGCAGCTCGGTCAGACGCGCGCCACGGGCGAGCTGGCGACGGCTGGCAGCGTCGAGGTCGGATGCGAACATCGCGAACGCCTCGAGCGACCGGTACTGCGCCAGTTCGAGCTTCAGCGTGCCCGAGACCTTCTTGATCGACTTGACCTGAGCGTCACCACCGACACGCGACACCGAGATGCCGACGTCGACGGCGGGGCGCTGGTTCGCGTTGAACAGGTCGGACTGCAGGAAGATCTGACCGTCGGTGATCGAGATCACGTTGGTCGGGATGTACGCCGACACATCGTTCGCCTTGGTCTCGATGATGGGCAGACCCGTCATCGAACCGGCACCCAGCTCGTCGGAGAGCTTCGCGCAACGCTCGAGCAGACGCGAGTGCAGGTAGAAGACGTCGCCGGGGTACGCCTCGCGGCCCGGCGGGCGACGCAGCAGGAGCGACACGGCGCGGTACGCCTCGGCCTGCTTCGACAGGTCGTCGAAGATGATGAGGACGTGCTTGCCGCTGTACATCCAGTGCTGACCGATGGCCGAGCCCGTGTACGGCGCCAGGTACTTGAAGCCGGCGGGGTCGGACGCGGGAGCGGCGACGATGGTCGTGTACTCCATGGCGCCGGCCTCTTCGAGCGCACCCTTGACGGAGGCGATCGTCGAGCCCTTCTGACCGATGGCCACGTAGATGCAGCGCACCTGCTTGGTCTCGTCGCCGGACTCCCAGTTCGCCTTCTGGTTGATGATGGTGTCGATGGCGATGGCGGTCTTGCCGGTCTGGCGGTCGCCGATGATCAGCTGACGCTGGCCGCGGCCGACGGGGATCATGGCGTCGATGGCCTTGATGCCGGTCTGCATGGGCTCGTGGACCGACTTGCGCTGCATGACGCCGGGAGCCTGGAGCTCGAGAGCACGACGACCCTCGGTCGCGATGTCGCCGAGTCCGTCGATCGGGGCGCCGAGCGGGTCGACGACGCGGCCGAGGTAACCATCACCGACGGGGACCGAGAGGACCTCTCCCGTGCGGGTGACCTCCATGCCCTCTTCGATGCCGGAGAACTCGCCGAGGACGATCGCGCCGATCTCGTCTTCGTCGAGGTTCTGGGCGAGGCCCTGGGTGCCGTCCGCGAAGCGGATGAGCTCGTTCGCCATGACGCCCGGGAGACCCTCGACGTGCGCGATGCCGTCGGCGGCGTCCGTGACGTGGCCGACCTCCGTGGTGGAGGCCTTCGACGGGTCGTACGACGAGACGAAGTCCTTCAGCGCGTCGCGAATCTCATCGGGGCTGATCTTGATGTCTGCCATTGTGATTCCTATTCGTAGCGAGGCTTCAGGAGGCCTCGAGTCTGTGTGGGGGAGGTCGCGTCTAACCGGCGAGCTGGAGTCGGAGGAGACTCAGCTTCGTAGCGACGGTCCCGTCGATGACCTCGTCGCCGACCTGCACACGCAGACCGCCGATGATGGCCGGGTCGATGACCTGGTTGATGCGGAGATTACGCCCGAACTGGCGCGCGAGCCCCGCCTCGAGACGAGCGACGTGCGACGAGTCGAGCCGGGTCGCACTCGTCACGGTGGCCACGAGCTGGTCGGACTGGTCGGCGACGATGTCGGCGGCCGTGCGGAGCAGCTCGCCGATGCGCCGACCGCGAGGCTGGCGCACGAGGTGCGACACGATGGCGAGCGTCTGAGGACTCGCCTTGTCGCCCAGCAGACGCTGGACGAGGCCCGCCTTCGACGACGCGTCGCTGAGCTTGGTTCCGATGGCCAGCTCGAGCTGAGCGTCGGATCGGACGACGGCGTCGAACGCGAAGAGCTCGTTCTCGATGCCGCTGTCGCCGGGGGCGCTGAGTGCGATCACCCGGAACCCGAGTTCTTCGATGCCGGCGAGCAGATCGCGGGACGACGACCACCGGCTGCCGACGACCGACACGAGCAGGGCCCTTGCCGCCTCGGAGAACGAGCCGAAGAGCCGGTCCACGAGCTGCTTCTTGACGACGACGTCTGTCGACGGATCGGCGAAGTAGGCCTGCAGCTGCACCGAGCCGCCGATGACCCGGCCAGCGTCGAGCAGCTGCTCGCCGGTGGCCAGGTCGGCCGCCCCACCCAGATCGGAGAGGACGGACCGTGCCGACCCGAGGGCCTCTCGGGACATGGAACCCATCGTCAGCTGCCCGCCTTAGCGTTCTGGTCGGCTTCGAGGTCGGCCAGGAAGCGGTCGACGACTGCCGACGCCTTGGCGTCGTCGTTGAGCGACTCGCCGATGACACCCGACGCGAGGTCGATCGCGAGCGATCCGACCTCGGCCCGGAGGGAGGCCACGGCGGCCTGGCGCTCGGCCTCGATCTGGGCGTGTGCAGATGCTGTGATGCGATCGGCGTCGGCCTGAGCCTGCTGCTTGATCTCGGCGAGGATCTCGTTGCCCTCGGCACGCGCCGCCTCACGGATGCGCGCAGCCTCGGCCCGAGCGTCCGCGAGCTGCTTCTTGTACTCGTCGAGGGCCACGGCGGCCTCGGCCTGAGCGGCCTCGGCGTGCTTGATGCCACCCTCGATCTTCTCGGCGCGCTCGTCGAGGATCTTGCGGAACCTGGGGATCGCGAAGATCCCGAAGAACGCAGCGATGACCACGAAGACGACGAGGGACCAGAGGATGTCGTAATCGGCGGGGAAGAAGATGGCAGCCCCTTCGGGCGCGCCGCCTTCGGCCGCGAGGATCGTCTCGATCATCGGTGTGTCGTCCTAACTGATCAGGAGAAGATGAAGCCGGCGGCGAGGCCGATGAAGCCCAGCAGCTCGGTGAATGCGATACCCAGGAACATGGTGACCTGGAGGCGGCCGGCGAGCTCGGGCTGACGAGCCATGGCTTCGACGGTCTTGCCCGCGACGATGCCGATACCGATACCGGGGCCGATCGCAGCGAGGCCGTAGCCGACGGTCGCGATGTTGCCGTTGATCTCAGCGAGGATCGTGGTGGTGTCCACTTGTGTTTCCTTCCGGTTGGGCGGTGTCCGTCGGTCGACGGACGCCGTCGTCGTTCTTAGTGTTCTTTCGCCGCAGCCTGTTGGATGTAGACCGAGGCGAGGAGTGTGAAGACGTAGGCCTGCAGGATCGCGACGGCCATCTCGACGATGGTCATCACGAAGCCGCCGATGAGGGTCAGGGCGCCGAAGGCCATGAACCCGCCGCTCATGCTGAAGAAGAAGAAGTGCGTCGCCGCGAAGCAGAGCACCAGCAGGAGGTGTCCGACCATCATGTTCAACAGGAGTCGGAGGGCGAGCGAGATCGGACGCACGATGAAGATGTTGATGAACTCGATCGGCGTCAGCAGGATGTACATCGGCCACGGGACACCGGGCGGGAAGAGCGCGTTGCGGAAGAACGTGCCCGTACCCGCCTCGCGGATGCCGGCGTAGATGAACATGATGTACGCGACGACGGCCAGCAGCAGCGGCATGGCGACGACGGACGTGCCGGCGATGTTGAGCCCCGGGATGATGCCGGTGATGTTCATGGCGAAGATGCCGAAGAACATCGCGGCCAGGATCGGCAGGTACTTGCGACCGAGTCGTTCGCCGAGGATCTCCTCGACGATCTGGATGCGGACGAAGTCGAGGCCCAGTTCGGCGATGCTCTGCCCACGGGACGGGATGAGCCGGCCCTTGCGGAGAGCCAGCCAGAACAGCAGCAGCATGACGGCGATCGCGAAGAGGCGGACCAGCATGATGCGGTTCAGTTCGAAGGGCGTGCCCTCGAAGAAGATGGCGGGCGGGAAGAACTCGTCAAGAGTCGGGGCGTGGAATCCCCCGTCTCCGTGGCCGGCATCGGCGGCGGAGAGCAGGTTCACAGCGTTCGCTATCAGCGCTATCTCCTGTGTCGGGGCGAGCACCCTGAAGTGTCGCGACGATTGGTGGGTTTGTCATCCGATGACCCGCAGAGAATCGCGGCCGGGGAACGGAGATAACCCTACCAAGGTATGGACCGCAGAGACGAATCGGCTGAGCTTATTTCACCCGCTGCAGTGTTCGCTGGCAGGTCTGCAAGGGTCTGCTGTCAGTCGCGTGGCGCCGGGGGCAGCGACGCGTCGCTCACGTGCGACAGACGCCCTCTCACGACCACCAGGGCGTCGATCGCGAGCGTCCCGATGATCGAGACGACGAGCGACAGGAACAGCACCACGTCGTCCACGAACGGCTGATCGCGCACGAGCACGAGGAGGACGATGAAGATGACGAGCTTGAGGAGCCACGCGCCCATCACGATGCCGAAGAAGGCGGCGAGCTCGAAGCGGATCGCCACGAGCATGCTGGCGGCCGTGATGCCCGCGAAGAGCACGGCGAGGGCTGTTCCGAGCAGGGCGCTGTACAGGCCGTCGGTGCCGGCGGCGAGGTAACCCGCGCCTCCTCCGACGACGGCGATGACGAGGGCCAGCACGGCCGTGTAGCGCAGCACCTGCACGAAGATCGATCGGGCGTCGTTCATGGTCGTTCCTTCGGGGGTGAGAGTTCCGGGACGGCGGCCTGTGCGGCCGTGTCGGTGTCGGCGGGGTCGAGCGCGGAGGCCGCTTCGTCGAGCGGGTCGAAGCGACCGGATGCGCTGACCTCGAGATCGTCACGCGGGGTCGTCTGGACGGCCATCTCGACGCGCTTGCGTCGGCTGAGCGGCGCGAGCGTCGCGGCGGTGCAGGCCACGAGCCCGACGCAGAGGAACACGATGACGAAGTACGTGGGCTTGACGAAGAGGAACATCAGGCAGCCGACGGCGACGACGACCGTCCAGGCGTAGAAGATCAGGACGGCCTGGAAATGCGAGTGGCCCATGTCGAGGAGGCGGTGGTGCAGATGCTTCCGATCGGCGCTGAAGGGAGACTTGCCGGCGCTCACCCGGCGGAGGACCGCGAGCCCGAAGTCGAGCAGCGGCACGATGAGGATGGCGAACGGGAGCAGGATCGGGATGAAGGCCGGCAGGAGCGCCGTCCGTGAGATCTGCGCCGGGTCGATCTGACCCGTCACCGAGATGGCGCTCGTCGCCATGAGGAGCCCCGTCAGCAGGGCGCCCGCGTCGCCCATGAAGAGTCGGGCGGGGTGCCAGTTCAGCGGCAGGAAGCCGAGGCAGGCGCCGATCAGCACGGCGGAGATCAGCGCCGCCAGGTTGAAGTACTCGGTCTGACCGATGGTGATCGAGATGACGAAGCTGTAGACGAAGAACACGCCGTTGGCGACGATGGCCACCCCGGCGACCAGACCGTCGAGTCCGTCGATGAAGTTGACGGCGTTCATCACGAGCACCACCGCGAGGATGGTGAGGATGAGCGACATGTAGGGCGAGCCGATGGCCAGGCTGCCGCCGAGGGGAAGCGAGACCAGCTGGACGCCCTGCCAGGCCAGGACCCCCGCTGCGATGATCTGCCCGGCGAGCTTCGTCATCCAGTCGAGGTCGTAGAGGTCGTCGACCACGCCGATGACGACGATGATCGTCGCCGCCGCGATGATCGCCAGCGGCGGACCGGCGTCGGCGAACACGAGGCGGAAGTAGTCGACACCGGAGATGAGCGGGAAGATCAGCCAGGCGGAGAGCAGCGCCACGACCACGCCGGCGTACATCGCGACGCCGCCGAGTCGAGGGGTCGGCGTCTTGTGGACGTCGCGTTCGCGGATGGTGGGATAGATCTTGTACTTGAGGCCGACCCGCCAGGCCACCACCGACATGACGAAGCTGACCGCCGCCGCGATGGCCATCGCGAGCAGGTAGTACCTCACGCGATCGCGTCGACTCCGACGACGCGCGTGATCTCGGTGTCGGCGAGCACGCCGTGCCGGACGATCCGGAGGACGCCGTCTTCGGCGGCGGTCGCATCGACGATCGTCGAGCCGGTGTTCGCCCCCGGGCGCCGCTCGTAGTCCGATCCGACGGTGGCGGCGTCGAGGTAGACGGAGACCGAGTCGCCGAGCATGTCGCGGGCATCGGCCGCCGTCGTCGCCGCGGGCCGACCCGTGAGGTTCGCGCTCGAGACGGCCAGCGGGCCGGTCTCTTCGAGCAGCTCGAGGGCCAGCGGGTGACTCGGCATGCGCAGGGCGACGGTGCCTCGGGTCTCGCCGAGGTCCCAGGTGAGGGAGGGCTGCGCGCGGAAGATGACCGTCAGCGGCCCGGGCCAGAACTCGTCGAGCAGCGGCCGCACGACGTCGGGGACGGACTCGGTGAGGGCCGCGAGCGTGTCGAGCCCCTTGATCAGCACGGGCGGCGGCGACTGACGCCCGCGACCCTTCGCGTCGAGCAGGCGCTGGACCGCGGCGGGGTCGAACGCGTCGGCGCCGACGCCGTAGACCGTGTCGGTGGGCAGGACGACGAGCTCACCGCGCCCGATGGCGGCGCGCGCGAAGCGCATGCCGGCGAGCAGTTCGGAGTCGACGGAGCAGTCGTAGAGAGAGGCCATGACCTGTCGATAGTAGTGCGACGGACCGCAGAGCCCGCTCAGCGCACCGCCGTGGTCGCGCGGTCGCGCCCCGTGAGGTCGGTCGTGGTGGTGGCCCCGCGCCATCCGTCGGCCTGCAGGATCGCCCGGATCGCGCCTCCTTGGAGTTCGCCGTGCTCGATCACGAGGACTCCCCCGGGTCGCAGCAGGCGACGTGCCGTGAGCGAGAGCGAGCGGACCACGACGAGCCCGTCGTCGCCCCCGTAGAGCGCGAGCGCCGGATCGTGCAGGCGCACCTCGGGGTCGCGCGGGATCATGCCGAGCGGCACATAGGGCGGGTTGGAGACCACGACGTCGACCGAGCCGTCGAGCTCGGGCAGCGCGTCGGCGAGATCCCCCTCCACGAGTCGGATGTTCTCGGCGCCGACGGAGGCGATGTTGCGGCGGGTCCAGACGGCTGCCTCGGGCGACAGCTCGACCGCCGAGACGAGGGAGTGCGGCACCTCGGTGGCGAGCGCGAGAGCGAGCGCCCCGCTGCCGGTGCCGAGATCGACGGCGATCGGCTGGGGGGACGCGACCGCGCGGAGCGCGTCGATGGCGATCTGCGCGACGCCCTCCGTCTCGGGGCGGGGAACGAACACGCCGGGCCCGACCGCGAGGGTCATCCCCCGGAACGCGGCGGTGCCCGTGATGTGCTGCAGGGGCTCGCGGGAGGCGCGGCGCCCGACGAGCGCGGCGAGTGCGTCGACGACGTCCTCCGCCAGGGGCGCCCGTGTCACCGCCTTGGCCCGGACGACCCCGCGACCCAGATCCATGACGTGAGCGACGAGCAGCTCGGCGTCGACGGCGGGGCTCGGGACACCCGCCGCCGTGAGGACCGTCTCGGCGGCCGCCAGGGCCGCGTCGACGGTGCTCACGGTCGCGAAGGCGCCCGAGACGGTGTCGCTCACGACGCGGTGTCGCCGATCTCGGCCAGTCGGGCCTCCTCGTCGGCCTGGATGCACGAGTCGACGACCGCCCCGAGAGCGCCGTCCATGACGGCGTCGAGGTTGTAGGCCTTGTACCCGGTGCGGTGATCGGCGATGCGGTTCTCGGGGAAGTTGTAGGTGCGGATCCGCTCGGAGCGGTCCATCCCCCGGATCTGGCTCTTGCGGGCGTCGGAGGCGATCGCCGCCTGCTCCTCCTGCTGGCGCGCCAGGATGCGGGCCCGGAGGACGCGCATGCCGGCCTCGCGGTTCTGCAGCTGGCTCTTCTCGTTCTGCATCGCCACGACGATGCCCGTCGGCAGGTGGGTGATGCGGACGGCGGAGTCGGTCGTGTTGACCGACTGCCCGCCGGGGCCGCTCGAGCGGTACACGTCGATCTTGAGGTCGTTCTGGTTGATGTCGACCTCTTCGGGCGCATCGACCTCGGGGAACACGAGGACACCCGTGGTCGACGTGTGGATGCGGCCCTGAGACTCGGTGGCCGGCACGCGCTGGACGCGGTGCACGCCGCCTTCGTACTTCAGGTGCGCCCACACGCCCTGCGAGGGGTCGCTCGCGTTCGACTTGATCGCGATCTGCACGTTCTTGTAGCCGCCCAGGTCGGAGTCGTCGCTCTGGATCATCTCGGTCTTCCAACCGCGCGATTCGGCGAAGTGCAGGTACATGCGCAGGAGGTCGGCGGCGAACAGAGCGCTCTCCGCGCCTCCTTCGCCGCCCTTGATCTCCATGATCACGTCGCGACCGTCGTCGGGGTCGCGAGGGATCAGGAGGCGCCTCAAGCGCTCTTGAGCCTCGTCGAGCCCCTGCTCGAGGGCCGGCACCTCGTCCGCGAAGGCGGCGTCCTCTTTGGCGAGCTCGCGCGCCGCCTCGAGGTCGTCGCCGGCCTGCTGCCAGGCCGTGTGCGCCGCCACGATCCGACTGAGCTCGGCGTAGCGCCGGTTGATCTTCTTGGCCCGCGCCGCATCGGCGTGGACGGCGGGATCACTGAGCTGGGTCTGCAGAGCGTCGTGCTCGGCCAGCAGCACCGCCACCGACTCGAACACTGTTAGTGCTCCTTGTGGCCGTTGTCGTGGCCGTTCGCCGGGACCGACTTCTGGACCTGCACGAGGAACTCGACGTTGCTCTGCGTCTCGCGGAGGTTGCCGAGCACGATCTCGAGGGCCTTCTGCTGGTCGAGACCGGCGAGGGCGCGGCGCAGACGCCAGGTGATCTTGACCTCCTCGGGGCTGAGGAGCATCTCTTCACGGCGGGTGCCGGACGCGTTGACGTCGACGGCCGGGAAGATGCGCTTGTCGGCCAGGTGACGCGACAGGCGGAGCTCCATGTTGCCGGTGCCCTTGAACTCCTCGAAGATCACCTCGTCCATCTTGGAACCGGTCTCGACGAGCGCGGTCGCGAGGATGGTGAGCGAGCCGCCGTTCTCGATGTTGCGAGCGGCACCGAAGAAGCGCTTCGGCGGGTAGAGGGCCGACGAGTCGACGCCGCCCGAGAGAACGCGACCAGAGGCCGGGGCCGACAGGTTGTAGGCACGACCCAGACGCGTGATCGAGTCGAGGAGCACGACCACGTCGTGACCCAGCTCGACGAGGCGCTTGGCACGCTCGATGGCCAGCTCGGCGACCGTCGTGTGGTCTTCGGCGGGTCGGTCGAACGTCGACGCGATGACCTCGCCCTTGACCGTCCGCTGCATGTCGGTGACCTCTTCGGGGCGCTCGTCGACGAGCACGACCATGAGGTGGACCTCGGGGTTGTTCTTCGCGATCGAGTTGGCGATCGCCTGCAGCACGAGCGTCTTGCCGGCCTTGGGCGGCGAGACGATCAGACCGCGCTGACCCTTGCCGATGGGCGCGACGAGGTCGATGATGCGCGTCGACAGCTTCTGCGGCTCGGTCTCGAGACGGAGGCGCTCCTGCGGGTAGAGCGGCGTCAGCTTGTTGAACTCGACGCGCTTGGCGGCCTCCTCGACGGGCTGGCCGTTGATCGAGTCGATGCGCACGATGGCGTTGTACTTCTGACGGCCCTGACCCTGCTCGCCCTCACGGGGCTGGCGGATGGCGCCGACGACCGCGTCGCCCTTGCGGAGGAAGTACTTCTTGACCTGACCGAGCGACACGTAGACGTCGCTGGCGCCGGGCAGGTAGCCCGTCGTGCGGACGAACGCGTAGTTCTCGAGGACGTCGAGGATGCCCGCGACGGGGATCAGGACGTCGTCCTCGGTGATCTCGGGCTCGAACTCGTCGTTCTGCGTGGCGCCGCGACCGCGCTTGCGATCACGCTGACGACCACGGCCCTGACGGCCGCCCTCGTCGTTCTGCTGGCCGTTGCCCTGGGGCCCGTTGCCCTGAGCGCCCGCGGACTGCTGGTCGCCCCGTGCACCGTCGTTCTTGTCGGCGCCGTTCTGCTTGGGCTGCTCGTCGACGCGAGGGGCGTCGGCCTGGCCGTTCTGGCCGTTCTGCTGACCACCCTGAGCGTTCTGACCGTTCTGCTGGCCGTTCTGGCCGTTCTTCCGGTCGCCGCGGTTGCGGTTGCGGCTGCGACGCCCGCCGCCCTGCTGACCGTTCTGCTGGTCGCCGCCCTGCTCGTCGGAGCCCTGCTGCTCGGCACCGCTCTGCTGCTCGGCGCCGTCCGTGACGCCCTGCGCGGCGGTGCCGGCCTCGGGGGCGCTGCCGGGAGCCTGCGCTGCGTCGTCCTGCTGGGGGGCCTGCGCGGCGGCCACGCTGGCGTCGGTCGCGCGACGCGAGCCGCGGCGGCTGCGCGTGGGGCGCTCGGCGGGGGTCTCGTCGGCTGCGACGGCGGGCGCCGCGCTCGACTCGGCGGTGGTCGCCGCGGCTGCGGTCGCGGACGATGCCTGGTCGGCGCCCGAGACGGCGGGGGCGGTCTCGACGGGAGCCTCGGTGCTCTCGACGATCGGCTCGGTGCCGGTCTCGGTGGCGTTCACGTGGTCGACGGCCCCGCGCTGAGCGGGGGCGCCGGCGGCTGACGACGCACGACGCGAACCGCGACGCTTGGCGGCGGGTGCCTGAGCGGCCGGAGCCTCGACGGCGACGGACGACGGAGCCTCGACGGCGGGCGCCTCGGCGGCGGGTGCCACGTCGAGGGTCGGCTGAGCCGCCTCGGTCGTGGGGTCGACGGTGTCGATGCTCTCGGCGGCCGCGGGGATCTCGGTCTCGCTGACGGCGGGGGCCTCGACGGTGCCGGTCGAGGCGCTGGCCTCGGTCGCGGCGATGGCGGCCACGAGGTCGCCCTTGCGGAGCTTGGAGAGACCGCTGATGCCGAGCGACGAGGCGAGTGCCTGCAGCTGGGGCAGGCGCATGGCGCCGAGCTCGGTGGTGCGGTCGGTGGACGCGGAGTTGCTGACGTCGGTCACTGGATGGTTTCCTTTCGCTCCCCCGCTCGGAACGGCGGGGCAGAGCTGCTCACACCCCGCTGCCTCTCGCCTGCGCAGAATCGCTGCAGGAGAGGATCTCGGAGGTGCGGTGCACGACTGCCGGATCGGCAGGCGGACACTGCTAGATGTGCACTACGGGATGGTTGCGACCCGGGGACTCGAAGACGTGGAACCCCATGCGGCCCGAATCGGATCGCATCGACCCGAGGTCGATGGGAGGAGGTTCGAACGGTGCTAGATGCCCAGGAAATCTGAGTTTTCTACCGGGTGCGCTACGACTGTAGCACCTTTGAGATCGACGGCCAGCATCAACGCGCGCCACTCGGACACGCCGTGCTCGGCCACCAGATCACTGGCGAACAGGCGCTGGGCCGGGTCGCTGCCGAGCACGAGGAGGGACGGCCCGGCGCCGGACACGACGGCCGCCAGCCCCGCGTCGCGGAGCAGACGGATGAGGGCGTCGGTCTCGGGCATGGCGCTCGCCCGGTAGCTCTGGTGGAGGCGGTCTTCGGTGGCGGCGTGCAGGAGCTCCGGGCTCTGCACGAGGGCCGCGACGAGCAGGGCCGACCGGGAGACGTTGAAGGTGGCGTCCTCGTGGGGCACCGAGGCGGGCTGCAGACTGCGCGCGAGCTTCGTCGAGAGAGTGGTCTCGGGCACGAACACGACCGGCGAGACGCCTCGATGCACCAGGAGTCGCTTGTGAGCGGGGCCCGTCGACGTCGTCCACGCGATCGTGAGACCACCGAAGAGGGCGGGCGCGACGTTGTCGGGATGCCCCTCGAGCTCGGCCGCCAACGCGAGGAGGTCGGACGACGAGAACTCGACCTCGCCCTCGAGGAGGCCCTTCGCCGCCATGATGCCGGCCACGATGGCTGCGGCGGACGACCCGAGCCCCCGGCCGTGCGGGATGACGTTGCGGGCGTCGAGTCGGAGACCCGGCAGGTCGCGCCCGACGGACGCGTAGGTCGCCGCGATCGCGCGGACGACCAGGTGCGAGGCGTCGGTCGGGACCTCGCCCGCGCCCACTCCGGTCACCCTGACATCGACTCCGCTGCCGGCGGTCGTCGTGACGATCAGCTCGTCGTAGAGCGACAGCGCCAGCCCGAGGGTGTCGAAGCCGGGGCCGAGGTTGGCCGACGTCGCCGGCACCCTGACGAGGACCGACCTCTCGGCCGGGGCGGAGCTCATGCAGAGGCCGGGACGAGCCCGAGCACCTCGGCCACACGGGCCGTGTCGCTCGCGACGACCGTCGGCTCGACGGTCGACCCGTCGGCCCGACGGAGGGCCCACTGCGGATCTTTCAGCCCGTGACCGGTGACCGTGAGCACGACCGTCGACCCCGCCGGGACGACCCCGGCGTCGGCGCGCTCGAGCAGACCGGCGACGCTGATAGCCGAGGCGGGCTCGACGAAGACGCCGACCTCGGCGCTGAGGATCTTCTGGGCCGCGAGGATGCCCTCGTCGGTGATCGCCCCGAACCAGCCGTTCGTGAGGTCGCGCGCCTCGAGCGCCAGCTGCCAGGAGGCGGGGTTGCCGATGCGGATCGCGCTCGCGATCGTCTCGGGCGACCTGACGACCTCGCCGGCGACGATCGGCGCGGAGCCCGCGGCCTGGAAGCCGAACATGCGCGGCAGACGCGTGGCGCGACCCGCCTCGAGGTCTTCACGGTAGCCGCGCGTGTACGCGGTGTAGTTGCCGGCGTTGCCGACGGGGATGAAGTGGAAGTCGGGTGCGTCGCCCAGCACGTCGACGACCTCGAAGGCCGCGGTCTTCTGGCCTTCGATGCGGTCGTTGTTGACCGAGTTCACCAGGTGCACGGGGTAGTTCTCGGCGAGATCGCGGGCGATGTCGAGGCAGTCGTCGAAGTTGCCCTGGATCTGCAGCAGCTGACCGTCGTGCGCGACGGCCTGGCTCAGCTTGCCCATGGCGATCTTGCCCTCGGGCACCAGCACGGCCGCCGTGATGCCGGCGTGCGCCGCGTAAGCGGCGGCCGACGCCGACGTGTTGCCGGTCGAGGCGCAGATGACGGCCTTGGCGCCGTGCTCGACAGCCTTCGAGATGGCCATGGTCATGCCGCGGTCTTTGAACGAGCCCGTGGGGTTCATGCCCTCGTACTTGACGTAGACCTTCGCGCCCGTGCGGTGCGACAGCGCGGGGGCCGGGATGAGCGGAGTGCCGCCCTCGCCCAGGGTCACGATCGGGGTGGACTCGCTGATGTCGAGACGGTCGGCGTATTCGCGCAGGACACCCTGCCACTGGTGGGCCATCAGGCTCCTTCGACTCTCAGGACGCTCGTGACGGTGTTCACGACCGGTGATTCCTCCAAGGCCTCGACCGTCGCGGCGAGAGAGGACTCGAGCGCACGGTGCGTGCCGATGATCAGAGTAGCGGTGGCCGGGGTGTCGTCGTCGCCGGGTGCCGCCTCCGGCCGGACTCCCCCGGTCTGCTCCACGCTGTGGACGCTGACCCCGTGCTGACTGAGCACGCCGGCGACCTCGGCGAGCACACCGGGCTGGTCGGCCACGTCGAGTGTGATCTGGTAGCGCGTGGTCACGTGGCCGATGGGCAGCACCCGGAGGTTCGCGTGGGTGGACTCGGCGACGCCCGGGCCGCCGATGACGTGGCGGCGAGCGGCCGACACGAGGTCGCCCAGCACGGCCGACGCCGTCTCGACGCCGCCGGCGCCCGCACCGTAGAACATGAGGTCTCCGGCGGCCTCGGCCTCGACGAAGACGGCGTTCTTCGCGCCGTGCACCGCGGCGAGCGGGTGCCCGAGCGGCACGAGCGCGGGATAGACGCGCGCGCTGACACCCTCGACCCCGTCGGTGTCGACGAGACGCTCGCAGATCGCCAGGATCTTCACGACGTAGCCGGCCTTGCGCGCGGCGACGACCTGCTCGTGGGTGACGCGCGTGATGCCCTCGCGGTGCACGGCATCGAGCGGCACCGTCGTGTGGAACGCGAGGCTGGCGAGGATGGCGGCCTTCTGCGCCGCGTCGTAGCCCTCGATGTCGGCGGTGGGGTCCGCCTCCGCGTAGCCGAGCTCGGTGGCCGTGGCGAGAGCGGCCTCGAGCGTGTCGCCGTCGGTGTCCATGCGGTCGAGGATGAAGTTCGTCGTGCCGTTGACGATGCCCATGATCCGCACGATCCGGTCGCCGGCCAGGCTGTCGCGGAGGGGTCGGATGATCGGGATGGCACCCGCCACGGCCGCCTCGTAGTACAGCTGCGCGCCGACCTGCTCGGCCGCCTCGAAGAGCTCCGGGCCGTGACTCGCCAGCAGCGCCTTGTTGCCCGTCACGACGTCGGCGCCCGAGCCGAGCGCCTTGAGGATGTGGGTCCGCGCCGGCTCGATGCCCCCCATGAGCTCGACGACGATGTCGGCGCCGAGGATCAGCGAGTCGATGTCGGTGGTCAGCAGCTCCCGCGGCAGATCGACGTCGCGGCGGGCGTCGACGTCGCGCACGCCGATGCCGACGAGCTCGAGCCCCGCACCCGCGCGCCCGGCGAGGTCGTCCGCCTGCTCGAGGAGCAACCGGGCCACCTGGGACCCCACCGAGCCGGCTCCCAGCAGGGCGACCCTCACGTTGCGGTATTCGATCATGGCGTTCCGTTCTCATGGGTGGGCCCGCATCGGCGGGCCCGGTTCGGTGCGGGAGGTGCGGTGGCGTCGGCGGACTGGCCCGACGGGCGTCTCAGGAGAGACCGGCGTCTCGGGCGAGGAGGTCGGCCTCGGTCTCGCCGCGGACGATGACCCGCGACTCCCCGTCGACGACGGCCACCACGGGCGGTCGCCCGACGTGGTTGTAGTTGCTCGCGAGACTCCAGCAGTAGGCGCCCGTCGCGGGCACGCCCACCAGGTCACCGGGGGCGACGTCGCCCGGCAGGTAGTCGGCCAGGACGACGAGGTCGCCGCTCTCGCAGTGCTTGCCGGCCACGCGGACGAGCACCGGGTCGGCCGAGGAGGCGCGGTTCGCGATCGCGACGGAGTAGTCGGCCGCGTAGAGGGCCGTCCGGGCGTTGTCGCTCATCCCCCCGTCGACGCTGACGTAGCGCCGCACGGCCTGACCGGAGCCGTCGTCCGCGGTGACGAGGACGTCCTTGACGGTGCCGACCTCGTACAGGGTCGTGCCCGACGGCCCGATGATCGAGCGACCCGGCTCGACGGCCATCACCGGGACGGGGATGCCGAGTCGGCGGCACTCCTGGTCGACGATGTCGGCCAGCGCCGCGGCCAGCTCGGTGAGAGGACGGGCGTCGTCGGCGCTCGTGTAGGCGATGCCGAACCCACCGCCGAGGTTCAGCTCGGGCACGTCGCCGTCGCGCAGCAGGTCGGCGTGGACGCCGAGCAGGCGCGACGCGGCCTCGGCGAAGCCGTCGCTGCCGAAGATCTGCGAGCCGATGTGCGAGTGCAGACCGAGGAACCTCAGCGACGCGCGCCCTCGGACGGCGGCGACGACCTCGGGGGCGTCGGCGAGGGGCACCCCGAACTTCTGGTCCTCCCTCGCCGTCGCGAGGTACTCGTGGGTCGACGCGTGCACGCCGGAGTTGACGCGCAGCCGGACGGCCTGCACCACCCCGTGGCGATCGGCGGCGTCGGCAACGCGGACGACCTCGTCGGCGTTGTCGAGCACGATGACGCCGATGCCCGCCGCGACCGTGCGGTCGATCTCGCCGAGCGACTTGTTGTTGCCGTGGAATCCCATCAGCGCCGGGTCGACCCCGGCCGCTCGGGCGACGGCGAACTCGCCGCCGGTGCAGATGTCGACGCGCATGCCTGCCGCGGCCACCCAGCGGGCGATCTCCACCGACAGGAAGGCCTTCGCCGCGTAGTACACCGACACCGTGGTGCCGATGCGCCCGAACTCGCGACCGAACGACTCGACGGCCTCGGCGGCACGGCCTCGGGCGTCGGCCTCGTCGACGACGTAGAGGGGGGTGCCGTAGCGGGCGGCGAGCTCGCCGACGGTCACGCCGCCGAGGGTGATCTCGCCCGAGGACTCGTCGCGGGCCGCCGTGCGCGACCAGACGGACGCGTCGAGGGCGTTGGGCTCGGCCGGGACCTGGAGCCAGGCGGGGGCGAGGGGATTCGACGACACGGGCACCTCGGTGTTCGGGGACGGCGGGATGTGGTCAGAGCCTACCGACCGCGGGGGCGGCGCGAGGCTGGCTCGGTCGGTCACGAGCAGGTGGCCTCGTCGTCGAGCACCGGCTCGGACAGGTCGAGACCGGGGCTCGACAGGTCGATCGACGCACGACCGGGTGCGACGTCGACCGCCGTGATCGCGGCACCGGTCGGCAGGTACTCGGCCACGCACACCGTGGTGGCGAAGTCGCCGAGGAACCTCGAGAGGTCGAGTCGGAGCGACGTGTCGGGCAGCGAGGCCGCGGTCGGCGTGAACGCGATCGCCCGCCCCGCGTCGGCGACGGCGGCGGAGGCGGAGACGTCGACGGGCACGTCCCCGATGATCGGCACCGCGAAGCTCTTCGTGTACGTGACCTCGCGGTCGCCGAACGTCACCGCGCCTCCTGAATCGCGGATGCCGTCGAGACGGTTGACCGTCGCGGCGTCGGCCGAGACCGTGCCCGTCGCCGCGCCGGTCGCTCCGACGAGATCGGTCGGGACGTCGACGACGTCGACCCGGAATCGGAGGGGCTCGGACTCGGAGCCCGACGACAGCGTCACGGAGTCGAGGCTGCCCCACACGAGCTGCCAGAGCATCGACGTGCCGTGGATGTCGACCTCTACGCCCGCGATGCCCGAGGTCGTCTCGATCTCGGCCGAGGCGCGGTCTTCGATGACGTCGCGGGTGACGACGTCGGCCACGACGACGAGCCCGACGAGCACCGCCAGGACGAGGGCGACGATCACGACGACGCGACCGCGGCGACGCCCCGGTCGCGCTGCCGCCGCACCGTCGGAGGCGGTCACATGCGGTCCGGAGCGGAGACGCCGAGCAGCCCGAGGCCGTTGCGGATGACCTGACCGGCGGCCTCGTTGAGCCAGAGCCGGGTGCGGTGCAGATCGGTGACCTCTTCGTCGCCGAGCGGCGTCACCCGGCACGAGTCGTACCAGCGGTGGTACGTGCCCGCCAGCTCTTCGACGTAGCGCGCGACGCGGTGCGGCTCGCGGAGCTCGGCGGCCTGGCGGACCACGCGGGGCAGTTCGGCGAGCGCGCCGAGCAGGGCGGCCTCGGTCGGGTGCGAGAGGAGCGACGCGTCGAAGGCCTCGCGGGTGACGCCGGCGGCCTCGGCGTTGCGGGCCACCGCACGGGTGCGGGCGTGGGCGTACTGGACGTAGAAGACCGGGTTGTCGTTGCTGCGTCGGGTCAGCAGATCGAGGTCGATGTCGATCGAGCTGTTGACCGGGCTGCGGACGAGCGAGTAACGACCGGCGTCGACCCCGACGGCGTCGACGAGGTCCTCCATCGTGACGACGGTGCCGTTGCGCTTCGACATGCGGAGGGGCTCGCCGTCGCGGAGCAGGTTGACCATCTGCCCGATGAGGATCTCGAGGTTGACGCCCGGCTCGTCGCCGAAGGCGGCGCACATCGCCATCATGCGACCCACGTAGCCGTGGTGGTCGGCGCCCAGCATGATCAGGTTGCGCTCGAAGCCCCGCTCGCGCTTGTCGAGGTAGTAGGCCAGGTCGCCGGCGATGTAGGCCGCCTCGCCGTCGGTCTTGATGACGACCCGGTCGCGGTCGTCGCCGAAGTCGCTGGTCTTCAGCCAGGTGGCGCCCTCGGCCTCGTAGATGTGACCGAGCTCGCGGAGGCGCGCGACCGCCCGCTCGACGGCCTTCGACTCGTGCAGGGAGTTCTCGTGGAAGTAGACGTCGAAGTCGACGCCGAAGTCGTGCAGGGACTTCTTGATGTCGGCGAACATGAAGTCGACGCCGACCGAGCGGAAGACCTCTTGTGCCTCGGCGCGCGGGAGCTCGCGGACGTCGCCGTCGTGGGTGGCCATGACGCGGGCGGCGATGTCGCCGATGTAGAGACCGCCGTAGCCGTCTTCGGGGGTGGGCTCGCCGAGTGCGCTGGCCAGGAGGCTGCGGGCGAACCGGTCGATCTGACCGCCGTGGTCGTTGAAGTAGTACTCGCGGGTGACGAGCGCCCCCTGGGCCTGGAAGACGCGGGCGAGGCTGTCGCCGACCGCCGCCCAGCGCACCCCGCCGAGGTGGATCGGGCCGGTCGGGTTTGCGGAGACGAACTCGAGGTCGATGGTGACGCCCTCGTAGTAGTCGCCCCGGCCGAACGAGTCGCCCTGCTCGACGATGACCTTGGCGAGAGCACCCGCGGCCGCGGCGTCGAGACGGATGTTGACGAAGCCCGGGCCGGCGACGTCGACGTCGGCGACACCGTCGACCTCGGCGAGCTCGCCGGCGATCTCGGTCGCCAGCTCGCGGGGGTTCGTCCCGACGCGCTTGGCGAACTTCATGGCGACGTTGCTCGTCCAGTCGCCGTGGTCGAGATTGCGCGGGCGCTCGAGCACGACGTCGGCCGGGGTCACCTCGACCTCGTCGGCGAGGCCGCGACGCTCGAGGACACCCGAGACGACGGCGAGGAGGGACGAGGAGAGTTCGGCGGGAGTCACGAGCGACGATCTTACCGTCAGACGACGGACGGGGAGCCGGGCGCCGTCCGGCATCGGACGGCATCCGACGGCACACGGCGTCGCCCGGCCGTGCCCCACGGCGTCCGATGGCATCCATAGCCTGCGTCGGAGAGGATGGTGGTCATGACGTCGACCCATCACCGCTTCCTGCGGGGCCTGGCCCTCACCGCCGTCGTCGGAGCAGCCGCCCTGCCGCTCGCGGCCTGCACCTCGGCGGCCCCGCCGACGGGGGCCCCGACCTCCGAGTCGTCCGCCGCCGCGTCCGCCGACCCGGCACCCGAGGAGTCCCCGACCGCCACGCCCCCGACGCTGGTGAGCACGCCGGTCGATCTGGACTGCGCGAGTCTCGTCGACCCCGCCTCCCTGTCCGCGCTCTACCCGGGGCTCACCGCCGCGGAGGCACCGGAGCCCGCCGCCGACGACGCCGACGCAGCCGACAGCGCCACGACACCCCCGCTCGGACGCATCGCCGCGGCCGACGGCACCCTCTGCGCCTGGACGGACGCCGCGAACGAGACCATCACCCTCGGGGTCGCGCAGTACGACGACGCCGGGCTCACCTCGTTGGCGAACGACCTCGTCGCCTCGAGCAACTCCGTGCCGACCTACGGCGTCGAGGGCTACTTCGACGTCGAGCGGGGCGTCGGCCGCGCGGAGCTGTTCCCCCTCCCCTACGACGTCGTGCTCGAGTCGACCGCGTTCGTCGAGCCGGGCTCGGCCGAGCCGATGGCCGCGCAGGTGGTGGCGGCGCTCGAGGCGACCGGCGCGACCGGCTGACCCGCGCCTCCTCGGCTCGGACCCCGCGGGGGGCGGCCTAGGCGGCGCGGACGGACGTGCGGTTCGCCAGGGCCTCGTGCCGCAGCCGTGCGAGCAGGGCGGGCAGCTGGGCCCGATCGGCGCCCGGGTCCTCCGGATGCCACTGGACCCCGGTGATCGGCGCATGCTCGTGCTCGGCGGCCTCGATAGTGCCGTCGGCCGAACGCGCCACGACGACGAGACCGTCGCCGGGTCGACCGATGGCCTGGTGATGCGAGCTGCGGACGACGGCGGTCGTGCCCAGGACGCCCGCGAGCCGGCTCGTCGGCTCGATCGCGACGGCGTGGTCGGTCATCGACAGATCGGCGGGGACTCCCCCGGTGCGATGCAGTCCGCTCTCGTCGTGCAGGTGCTGGACGAGCGTGCCCCCGAGGGCGACGGAGACGATCTGGTGGCCGCGGCAGATGCCGAGCACCGGCGTCAGCGTCTCGAGGGACCGCCGCACGAGGGCGATCTGCGCCTCGTCGGCGACGATGTCGTGCGGCCCCTCGCCGGGGTAGCCGCCCTGCGCGCCGTAGAGGTGGGGCGAGACGTCCTCCCCGCCGAGGACGACGACGGCGTCGGCCCGCGACGTCTCGCGGAGGAGGGCGTCCGCCCCGAGATCGCGGGCGGCGAGCCGTTCTGCCACCCACCCGCCGCGGGCCGCGTCGCCGAGCGCGCGGGCCACCATCGTCTGCACGTACGCGTCGTAGCGCGGAGCGTGCGGGCGGTGGCGGGTCACCTCGACGACGGCGAGGCGGAGGGGCTCGGAGGGCATGCACCCATCGTCGTCGCCGCCCGGCCGGGGTGCGAGCTCCGTGTCGCCGCGTTACGCCCTCGAACCCGGCCGGATCAGGGCCACAAGGAGGCGCGGGTCCAGCCGTCGCCGTCGCGGTCGTACCGCAGACGCACCTGATCGCGGCCGCTCGTGGCCTGCCAGAACTCGACGGACTCGGGTTCGACCCGGTAGGCCGTCCAGTCGTCGGGGGCGAAATCGGGGTTCTCGTCGATGCGTGCACGGGCGGCGTCGAGCGCGCGCCGCGCCTCCTCGGGATCGTCGATCACGCTGCTCTGCGGGAGGGCGATGGCGCCGGCCCTCGAGGCGGGGTGCCGCGAGGTGAAGTCGGACTCGCTCACCTCGCGCGGCCCGGCGACGGCACGGCCGCCCACCCGGATCTGCCGACCCCGCTCGGACCAGAAGAACGAGAGGGCGACGCGGGGCTCCGCCTCGATCTGCCGCCCCTTCGGGCTGAGCGAGGACGACGCGAACCAGAAGGCGCTGTCGACGTCCTTCAGCAGCACCACGCGGGACTCCGGCGCGCCGTCGGCGTCGACCGTCGCGAGCGTCATCGCCTGCGGCTGCGAGACACCGGCCTCGACGGCGTCGACGAGCCACTCGACCACGAGCTCGCGGGGGTCGTCCGGCGCGGCCCCGGGGTCGAGGGCCGGGACGTCGGGGTGGGGCGGCTTCGCCTCGCGCAGCCGGTCGCGGAGGGTCGGGGCGGACTCGTCGGTGCTCATGGCACCAGCGTGCTCCCCGGGGATGCGGCGCGACCGGGAGCGGCGTCGGGAGGCGCACGGAATGGCTGCTAACCTGGACGACGTCCCGAGCCCCCATAGCTCAGGGGATAGAGCACTGCCCTCCGGAGGCAGGGGCGAAGGTTCGAATCCTTCTGGGGGCACCACAGAACCGCACGGTCGACTACTGATCCGCCTCGTGATCGTCGAGTCCGCGCCGGAGAACGCGCTCGGGCACGTCGAGATGGCGGGCGACGTCGCGCATCGGCATGTCGTCGGCGAGCAGCACCCGGGCGATCCGCAGCCGGCGACTGCTCAGGGTCTGACGGCTGCGGGACATCGCCTCGCGCGCCTCCCGACGGCGCCTCGTCGCCGCCAGACCCGCCTCGGCGTCGAGCGACCGCTCGTGACCGGCCAGCGCCGACGCCGTGCGGAAGAAGAACCGACCCCAGGGGCCGATCTCGTCGATGCCGTCGTCGAGCGATCGGAAGGCGACACCGCGGTCGTCGAGCCCCGCCACGAGATCGAGCAGCGCCGCCACCGAGCCGCCCAGCCGGTCGAGCCGCGTGACGACGAAGACGTCGCCGTCACGGAGCGAGGCCAGCGCGTCGACCAGATAGGGCTGGCGCTCGCGACGCCCCGTGGCCCGGTCGATGTAGATGCGCTCGCACGCCGCCGCCTCGAGCACCGCCTGCTGCCGGTCGGGGGCCGGGTCGTCGTCCGAGATGCGGGCGTAGCCGATCACCGCCATGACGGACCCCTCTCAGAGACGAACGGCCCCGCCGAGGCGGGGCCGTGGTTCGGACGCGGTGCCGGTGGGCACCGCCGACGTGCGGATCAGGAGTAGGTGAGCGCGATGACCGCGACGTCGAGCGTGCGGTACACGCCCTCGGCACGGGTCGCCGTGCGGACCCGACCCCGCAGGACCTCGAAGCGACCCTCGGACTCGTGCACGAAGCCGATCACGCCGGCGGTGGGTGTGGACACACGGTGATACCCGTCGCCCAGGGGCACGACCTCTGCCCGGGACGTCTTCTCGAGAACGGCTCCCATGGTGTTCCTCCTCGCTTGCCTCGGACCGACTCTGGTCCGATGAGGCGAGAGTACGCCCGTACCCCGTGAGTGGGGTACAGATCATCCGGAAAACGTCATGCGGGTGGCGGCTCGGCCACCACGACCACCCGTCGACGCGCCGTGACGGTGACCCCGACGCTCGCCGCCGTCACCAGAGACAGGGCGATCAGCTCGCGGGCGCCGAGCCCCTGACCGAGCACGACCAGCCCGGCCAGCGCGGCCATCGCGGGCCCGAGACTCGACAGCACGCCGAAGACCCGGGTGGGCAGTCGCCGCAGCGCGACCATCTCGAGCGCGTAGGGGACGGCCGACGTCGCGACAGCCACGACGAGGAAGACGCCGAGGAGGCGCGGGTCGGCCATCACGGCGGCGGTCGCGTCGGCCGCGCCGAACGGCACCACCACGACGGCGGCGACCAGCATCGAGACGGCCAGCCCGGAGAGCGAGTCGGCGCGGCGCCCGAGGTTCGCGTTGGCGACGATGTAGCCCGCCCAGAAGGCCCCGGCGCCGAGCGCGAGCACGACGCCCAGCGCGGGGATCGCGCCGCTCGAATCGGAGCCGAGCACCACGACCCCGCCGAGGGCGAGCACCGCCCAGCCGGCGTCGAGCCAGCGTCGCGTCTGCACGAGGGCCACGACGAGCGGGCCGAGGAACTCGAGCGTGACGGCGACGCCGAGCGGGACGACGTCGATGGCGAGGTAGATGAGCGAGTTCATGCCGGCGAGCGCGAGACCGAGCAGGACGACGCCCAGCCACGTGCGGGTGTCCCAGCCGCGGACGCGGGGGCGGAAGACGGCGAGCAGGATGACGGCGCCGAAGGCGAGGCGGAGGGCCGCCGCGCCGAGAGGGCCGACGGCGTCGAAGTGGGTCCGCGCGAGGGCGGCGCCGAACTGCACCGAGACGATGGCCCCGACCGCCAGGATCGGGGCGGGGACGACGTCGAGGGGGGATCGACTCACGGCGGGGGTTCCTCACGGACGGACGGGGGCCTCGGGGGCCTGCGCCGCGGTGCGGCACTACGATCGTGGCATGTCCGACGCCCTGCCCGTGATCTCGTCGGTCGTCGAGATGTTCGGCTGGCTGGGGTTCATCGCGGGGACGCCGTTCTCGATCGCCGCCGCGGTCTCGAGACGCCGGGCCCGTCGGTACGAGAAGACCGTCGCCGTCGTCATCCCCGCTCCGGACTACGCGCGGGTCGCGACGGCGCGCTGGATGGACTCGTGGGGCGACCTGCACGAGACCCAGTTCGCCGACTACGCCATCGAGACGCCCGTGGAGACCGAGTTGACGGTCCATTACGACCCTCGCCGCCCCTCCTCGGTGCGAACGGACACCCCGCATGAGGACGGACACGCGTTCCGTCTGGCCGGGGGCGTGCTGCTCTCGGTCGGCGCCGTGTGCGCCGTCGCCTCGGTCGCCCTGCTCTTCGTCGAGTGATCTCGGCGCGGCGCGCACTCGACACGGCGTGACCGCCCCCGGCCGTCGCCCGGGCGACGTGTCGGTGCCCGTCACTAGACTCGGCCCCATCATCGAGGGGAGAGTCGTGGGCGTCGTCGCACGGAGTGGTCGGATCATGACGGGCATCGCTCTGGCGGGTGCTCTGGCGCTCGGAGGGACGCTCGTCGGCGCCACGGCCGCGCAGGCGGTGGCGCCGGTGGATCTCGCCGGCGCGTACGTCGTCGACCAGGCCGACGTGCTGACCGACGCCGACGAGCAGCGGGTCGAGCAGTCGCTCGACTCGCTCGCGGCCGAGAACGGCACGAACCTCTTCGTCGTGTACGTCGACTCGTTCACGTCACCCTCCGACCGCGCCGCCTGGGGTCGGGCGACGGCCGAGCAGAATCAGCTGGGCGTCAACGACGTGCTGCTCTCCGTGGCGATCGACGACCGCCTGTACGACCTCTCGGTCGCCGACGGCTCGTCGATCACCGCCGCGGACCAGTCCGCCCTCGAGACCGACGTGCTCGTGCCCGAGCTGCGCGACGGCGACTGGGCCGGGGCGGCGACCTCGCTCGCCGACGCCATCGCGGCGGACGGCTCGGGGTCGGGGTCGGGCGGCGACGACGGCTCGTCCGGGGGCGGCGACGCGACGTGGCTGCTCTGGACCCTGGGGGTGCTGGCCCTCGTCGTGATCGCCGTGGTCGTCGCCGTCGCGATCGCCCGCCGCCGCCGGCGCAACCGCGCCCTCGCCGCGGCCCGTGCCGAGCAGGACGACATCGAGCGTCGGGCGGCGGGCCTGCTCGTCGCCCTCGACGACGAGATCACCGCCGGGGCCCAGGAGGTCGGCTTCGCCGCCGCCCAGTTCGGCGACCAGGCGGCCCGGCCGTTCGCCGAGGCCCTCGAATCGGCCCGATCGAGTGCGCGGGAGGCCTTCGAGCTCCGTCAGCGACTGGACGACCACGTCCCCGACAGCCCCGAGCAGCGTCGCGAGTGGACGCTGCGGATCGTCGAGCTCTGCGAGTCGGCCGGCACGGCGCTCGACGCGCAGTCCGACGCCTTCGACGAGATGCGACGTGCCGAGGACGACGCGCCCGCCGACGCCGCCGCGTTGACCGGAGCACGCGACGAGCGCCGGTCCCGGCTGGGCGAGACGCGTGCGACGCTCGCCGCGTTGTCGCGCACCTACTCCCCCACAGCGGTGGCCACCATCACCGGCAACGTCGATCAGGCCGAGCGTCTGCTCGAGTTCGTCGACGAGTGCGCCGAGGCCGCCCGCACCCATCTCTCGGCGGGCGAGACCGGCCAGGCCGTCGCCCGGATCCGAGCCGGACGACAGGCGCTCGGGCAGGTCGACCAGCTCGCCGACGCCGTCGATCGTGCAGGAGACTCGCTGGCGACGGCTCAGAGCCGGATCGGCGCTCTGACCGCCGAGCTCCGCACCGATCTCGACACGGCCCGTGCCCTCGAGCCCTCGGCCGCTCCCCGCGGGGTGGACCTCGCGGCGACGGTCACGACGGTCGACGCCGCCCTCCGCTTCGCCGCGGAGAACCCCGCCGACCCCTTGGCCGTGCTCGCCCGGCTCGACGACGCCGACACCCGGGTCGATGCGGCCCTCGCGGCCGTCCGCGACGCCGAGACCGCTCGGCGTCGGGCCCAGGCGGCGCTCGATCAGGCCCTGCTGTCCGGGCGCAGTCGGATCAGCGCCGCCCGCGACTTCATCGAGACCCGCCGCGGTGCCGTGGGGCCCGGCGCCCGGACGCGCCTGTCGGAGGCCGAGCGGCACCTGGCCACCGCCGTCTCGCTCGCCACCGTCGACCGCGACGCCGCCCTCGGCGAGGCCCACCTGGCCAACCAGGCCGCCGAGGCGGCCTCGAGCGAGGCCGCGTCCGACGTCTCGTCGTACCAGCAGGGTTCGCCGTTCGGCGGGGGTGGCGGCTACGGCGGCGGCGGGGGCCGCGGGTCGGGCGGAGCGGATCTCGGCGGCATCGTCACCGGACTGATCATCGGCGGGCTCTTCAGCGGCGGGGGCGGCGGGGGCCGCGGCTTCGGCGGCGGCGGGGGCTTCGGCGGCCGCAGCGGCGGCTTCGGCGGAGGCGGTGGCGGCGGCTTCGGCGGAGGCGGTGCCGGCGGCGGCGGTGGCGGCGGTGGGGGGAGGCGGTCCGGCGGGGGGCGGGTTTGGCCCGG
>NZ_JAXCWB010000010.1:0-96477 GCF_034045305.1 Frigoribacterium sp. CFBP9029 | reverse complement strand
CCTGCGCCGGCCGCGCTGGCCCTGCCGCCCGCGCCGGGCCTGCCGCCCGCACCGCCTGCACCGTCTGCGCCCGCACCGCCGGCACCGCCCGCCCCCGCCGCCGGGGGAGTGGCCGTCAGCACGGCGTCACGCGCCGCGTTGCGGAACTCGGCGTAGCCCGAGAACCCCAGCGCCGTCGCGATGCGCGTGACCGTGGGCTGGCTGACGCCCGCCGCCTCGGCCATGTCGATGGTCGACGCGAAGGCCACCTGCGGCAGCGAGTCGAGCATGTGCTGCACCACACGGCGTTGAGTGGGCGACAGCCGGTGCTGGTGCACCAGGTCGATCAGCCAGCCGCGGACGCCGTCGAGCTGGTGGTCGTCCAGATGCGGCGTGCTCACGGGTGGGGCCTCTCGGTGGGGTGCTCGCCACGGTAGCGGCGCACGGGGCCGGAACCGCGCCTCCTGAACATCATTAAACACAACCGTCACACAGCGCATGGAACAATTCACGCAAGCATCGTCACGCCAGCACGCCAGCACGCCAGCACGCCAGCACGCCAGCACGCCAGCACGCCAGCACTACAAGCACGTCCCGCGCACCCGACCCGAGGAGAACCGTGACCACACCGACCCGCCCGATCTGGCTGCGATACCTCTCGGGGCCCGACATCGACTCCCTCGACATCCCCTCGGCGGCGATCGTCGACGCGATCGACTCGGTCGTCGCCGCCCACGGTCGCGGCGAGACGGTCTTCGAGCCGCGCATGCACCTCGTGCCCGACAACGGCGGGGTGGGTCACTTCAACGTGCTGCGTGGGCACGTGTCGACCCTCGGCGAGCGGGGCGTCAGCGGCGTCAAGGTCGTCGGCGACTTCGTGCCGAACTACCTCGAGGGGCTGCCGAGCGAGATGGCCATGGCGACCCTCTTCGACCCCTACAACGGCACGCCGCTCGCCGTGATGGACGCCACGTTCGTCACCGAGGCCCGCACCGGTGCGATGACGGCCGTCGGCGCCCGGTACCTCGCCCGCCCCGATTCGAAGGTGCTGGCCCACGCCGGCGCCCGCGGCACCGCGTTCTCGAACGTCACCATGCTCGACGGCCTGTTCGACCTCGACGAGATCCGGGTCACGAGCCGTCGCGTCGAGTCGCGCGAGGCGTTCGGCGAGCAGCTGCGGGCCGTGACCGAGACGCCCGTGGTCGTCGTCGAGGCCGCCGACGAGGCGTTCGACGGGGCCGACATCATCGTCGAGGCGACGCGGCTGACCGAACCCGCGCCGCTCCTCCGGCGCGAGCACATCCGACCCGGCGCGTTCGTGGTGCCCTACGGCACGGTCAGCGCGGTCGAGCCCGAACTGCTCGACGTGATCGACAAGGTCGTGGTCGACGACTGGGCCGAGTCGCGGTCGGGCCGGTTCGGTGCCCTGCGGCACCACGTCGACACCGGGCTGCTCAGCCCCGAGACGCTCTGGGCGCAGCTCGGCGAGATCGCCTCGGGCGCGAAGGCCGGGCGCGAGTCCGCCGACGAGCGGATCCTCTTCTGGCACCGCGGCCTGTCGATCCTCGACGTCGCGCTCGCGCACCTCGTGCTGCGCACCGCCGAAGAGGCCGAGGTCGGCACGATGCTGCGGTACCGCTGACGTGGCTGCGGAACCGCTCGCATCGGCCGCACCGCTCGAACCGCGTCGATCGGTCGGACCGCTGGTCGTCGACCGGCCGACCGATCTCGACGCCGCCGCCGTCCTCGAGGTGGCCGACGGCCGCGAGCTGCGCCTCACCGACCGTCTCGTGGCCGAGCTCGACGCCGCGCGCGTCGAGACCCTCGCCGCCCTCGACGCCGGCGGTCCCGTCTACGGAGTCACCACCGGCATGGGCGCCGCCAGCACCATCGCCCTGGACGAGGAGGCGCGGGCCGGTCACCAGGCGCGCCTCCTGATCGCGCGCGCCACGGGATCGGAGCCCTGGCTCGCTCGACGCGAGGTGCGGGCGTCGCTCGCGGTGCGCCTCCGGACGTTCCTGTCGGGCGACGCGGGGGTCTCGTCGGCCCTCTGCCTGCGGCTGGTCGACGTGCTGCGGCTCGACCTCGTGCCCGCCGTCCCGGCCACGCGACTCGGCACCGCCGGCGAGATCGTGCCGCTCGCACACCTCGGCGCCGCCGCGACGGGTGCCGCCACCGGCGAGCTGCTGACGGCGGAGGGCGCGGTGGTGCCCGCCCAGGAGGCGCTGGTCGCGTCGGGACTCGACCCGCACCTCCTCGGCCCGAAAGAGGGTGTCGCCCTGATCGAGGGCGTGCCGGTCACGACCGCGCGCGCGATCGTGCTGGCCGACTGCGCACGACGGGTGGCCGACCAGGCGCTCGCCGTGCTCGCGGCGGAGCTCGAGCTGGTGGGGGCGAACCGCGATCCGTTCCGGGTGTCGACGGCTCGGGCGGACGACGCGCTCGCGGCCGTGCTGAGGCGGCTCGACGGGCTGCTGGGGCCCGAGCGGGAGTCGGCGGCGTTGCAGTCGCCGGTGTCGTTCCGGGTGAGCGGGCCGGCGTTGGCGCATCTCGCCAGGGTGCTCGAGGCGCTCGACGCGGCGGTGCTGCGGGCCCTCGACGGCGTGACGGACTCGCCCGCGCGACTCGACGGCGCGTTCGTGGGCACGGCGGGGTTCGACGGCTTCGACTTCGCGGCATCGCTCGACGCGGTCCGTTTCGCGGTGCTGCACCTGGCCGAGCTGGGCGCCGCTCGGCTGCACCGGCTGCTCGACGGGGCGGTGTCGGGGCTGCCGCGGCAGCTGTCGTCGGCACCGGGTGTCCAGGCCGGCATGGTGACGGTGCACAAGCGCGCGGTGGGCACGGTGCACGGGCTGCTGACGGCCGCCCGACCCGCGTCGCTGGGCATCATCGAGACGTCGCTCGGACAGGAGGACGCCCAGTCGTTCTCGCTCGAGGCCGCCGAGCTGCTGGCGGGGGCGCTCGACGGGGCGACCGACGTCGCGGCGTGCGAGCTGCTCGCGGTGCTGCACGCGCGGCGGTTGCGCGGGGTGCTGGCGGGTGCTGGTGCGGGGGCCGGTGCTGGTGCGAGTGGGGGTTCGGGTGCCGGTGCTGCTGTGACGCCGCTCGACGACGAGCTCGCCGGCGCGGATGCGCTGCTGCCGCCCGGTGTGGTCGACCGGCCCTTCGGACGCGACGTCGCGACGCTGGTGCGGACGCTCGAGGCGGGGTCGTTCTCGAGGAGGACATCGGCCGTCTAGAGAGTGATCCGTCGCTCGCGGGCACGTCGGCGCGGCCATCGACGGTCATGCTGACCTCATGAGGAGAACCGTCGGATCCGCACTCGCCTGGTGGGCGGTCGCCGTCGTCGTGGGGCTGCTGCTCGGCGGTGCGACCTCGTTCGGGCAGCAGCACCTGCCCGACGGGCTCAGGTCGTTCGCCAACTCGAACAGCGGGTGGACGCTGCTCGCGTTCGCGGTGACCGTCGTCTGCACCCGGTGGGCGAGCGCCCGACGCTGGTGGATCGCGGCGGGAATGGGGCTGCTCGTCTTCCACGCCCTGCTCCAGGGATACGTCGTCGTGTCGACGCTGCGGGGGTTCCCCGACTCGTACGGGCCGGGCGACCTCTACTTCACCATCGCGACGCTGGCCGGCCCGGTGACCGGACTCGCCGGGCTGTGGTGGCGGGCCGAGCGACGGCTGCTGCGGGCCGTGGGGGTCGCGGTGTTCGCGGCCGTGATGATCGGCGACGGCGTCTCGGGCCTGCTGCGGGTCGTCGAGACGACGGGCTGGCTGTACTGGACGATCAGCATCGCGATCGGCGTCGGCGTGCTGGGGTGGGTCCTGATCCGGCGTCTCGATCGACCGCGGGAGCGCGTGGTGGCGACGGCGCTGACGGCGGTCGGTGCGGGTGCGTTCGCCGGGCTGTTCGGGGTCCTGTCCGGCGGGGTGTGACCCGGCTCGGTGCGGCCTGGCCGACTGCGACCGTGACCGTCGGGGCACCCCGCCCGGCCGGTGCCGGGTGGAGTGCCCCGAGGGCGAAGACCTCTAGTCGCGGTCGTCGTCCTTGCCGCTGCCGGGGACGGCGCCCTCCGCGACGGTGGCGTCGTCGTCGGAACCTTCGGAGGCCTCCGACGCCTCGGCCGCGTCGGCCTCGGCGGCCGCGTACGACGCGCTCAGACCCTCGTCGGCGTCGTGCTCGACCCAGGCGAGGTCGTCCTTCGAGTGGTCGTACGCGGCCGGCACGAGCGCGAAGTCGTCGCCGAACTCCTCGAGGCCGTTGCGCACGCTGTGGCGCACGACGCGCTCGGCGTACTGGTCGCGGAGGATGAGCGGATCGCGCCGCAGGTCCTTCAGGAACGCGATCATGATGAACGCCATGATGATCGCGAACGGCAGCGCCGCGATGATCGTCACGTTCTGCAGCGCGCTCAGCCCCGCGCCGTCCTCACCACCGGCGACGAGCAGCACCGCGGCGATCGCGCCGACGAGCACACCCCAGGTCACGGTGACCCACCGCGACGGCTCGGGGCGGCCCTGCTGCGACAGCGTGCCCATGACCAGCGAGGCCGAGTCCGCACCCGTGACGAAGAAGATCGCGACGAGCACGGCGGCGATGACCGTGGTGACCCCGGCCAGAGGCAGGCTGCCCAGCATGCCGAACAGCACCTCCTCGGGCGGGCTGCTGGGCAGCGGGGCGTCGTTCATCCGCTGGTCGATCGCCGTCACCCCGAAGATCGCGAACCAGATGAACGAGACGATCGACGGGACGACCACGACGACCGAGACGAACTGGCGCAGCGTGCGGCCGCGCGAGATCTTGGCGATGAACATGCCGACGAAGGGGGACCACGAGATCCACCACGCCCAGTAGAAGATCGTCCAGCTCGACAGGAAGGCCTGCGCCTCCTCGCCCTGCGAGCCGGAGCGCCCGATCATCATCGGCAGGTCGCCGACGAACTGGGCGGCCACCGACGGGATCACGTTGAGGATCAGCATCGACGGGCCGACGAAGAACACGAAGAGCGCCAGCAGGAGCGCCACGACCGTGTTGATGTTCGAGAGGGCCTGGATGCCGCGCGAGACCCCCGAGACCGCGGAGATGATGAAGGCGATGGTCAGCACGGTGATGACCCCGACGAGCAGGGCGTTGCCGGCCTGGCCGATGCCGCTGATCAGCTCGACTCCGTGGCCGATCTGCAGGGCGCCGAGGCCGAGCGAGGCCGCCGTGCCGAAGAGCGTCACGATGATGGCGAAGATGTCGATGGTCTTGCCGAGGGGCCCCTGGGTGCGGCCCTCGCCCAGCAGCGACGCGAAGATCGACGAGATGAGCGGGGTGCGGCCGCGGCGATACGCGCCGTAGGCGATCGCGCCGCCGATGAGGGCGTAGAACGACCACGCCTGAGGCCCCCAGTGGTAGAGGACCTGCGTCAGGGCGGTGTGCATCGCCTCGACGGTCTCGGCCTCGTCTGTGCCGGGGGGCGGGCTCTCGAAGAAGGTCAGCGGTTCGGCGGCGCCCCAGAAGACGAGGCCGATGCCCATGCCGGCGGCGAAGAGCATCGAGATCCACGAGAACATCGAGAACTCGGGCGCCTCGTCGTCGCGCCCGAGGCGGATGCGCCCGAAGCGGCCGAAACCGACCCAGAGCATGAAGACCATGATCACGGTCGCGATCGAGGTGAAGAACCAGCCGGTGTACTCGATCACCCAGGCGAGGACCGCCGAGGCGGTGGAGGCGAGGCTCCCGCCGCCGAGGACGCCCCACGCCAGGAACGCGACCGCGAAGAGGATCGCGACGCCGAAGACGGTTCTATCCGTTCGGAACACACGGCCGGTCTGCTCGACTCCGAGGCCGGGGATCAGCGCCGGGTGCACACCGCTGGGCGGTGGTTCGGTGAAGTCGCGGACGAGGCGCCTGGCACCGCCTGGGGTGCGATCGTGCTGCGGATCGCCGGACGGCTCGGTCGATCGGGGGCCCTGCTCGTTTCCTTGCATGGGAAGCAATTGTCTGATGATTGCCGGGAAAGGTCCAATCAGAGGCCCATCATGCGACGCCGTCAGCTCGACGGATCGAGGAACCCGTCCGTCTCCGCGGCGATCCGCGGCGACTGCGTGTGGTGCAGGTAGTGGTCTCCCTCGAGCGGGACGACCCGGCCGCGCTCGACGCTCGCCGCCTGGCGTTCGTGGAGCCCGATCCAGCCGTCGACGTCCGAGTCGTCCTGCACGACGAAGAGGAGCACCGGGAGGTCCGCCGGGAACGTCGCTCCGCTGACCGAGGCGAAGTTGCTCGGGGTGCGCTCCATCTCGTCGAGCAGCGTCGGCGCCGTCGAGTTCTTCGTCGTGAGGAGGCGCATCTGCTCTTTGGTTCCCTCGTCGTAGGGCATCCCCTCGTACGGGTCGCCGGCGAGGGCGGACGCCACCCGGAGAAGACCCAGGTCGCGGAGCTGGACGAGCCCGTCGGTCGGCACGGGTTCATCCCACCCCGGCTGATCGGGGACGCTGCTGTCGATGCCGATGAACGCCGTGAGCTCGCCCGGGTGGAGTCGGCTCAGCTCGAGGGCGTAGACGCCGGCGATGGAGTGCCCCATGACCGCGTAGCGATCGACGCCCAGACTCTGCAACGCCTGGTGCGCCTCCTCGGCGATGTTCTCCGCGGTGCGTGGAGCATCGGTCTGGTCGCTCAGCCCGGTGCCGAAGGGCTCGAGGGCGATCACGCGATGGGTGTCGTCGAGCTCGGAGATGAGCGGCTGGAAGTCGAGACCCGGGGCCGCCGTGCCGAGACCGGGCAGCAGGACGATCGTGTCGTCGCCCGTGCCGCTGACGACGGCGTTCATCTCCCTGCCGTCGACGGGAACGCGCTGCCCGTAGGGCGTGATGGCGGCGAGGTCCGACTCGGTGGCGACCACGTTGACGATCGACGTCGTGGCCAGTGCGAGAGCGGGCAGGGCGACCAGGGCGCCGACCACCCACAGCGTCGCTTTCAGGGGCTTGCGCATGGAGTCCTCTCGGTGCGGCTCGGGGCCCGCACGGTCTCCGAGAAGCACACCAGAGGTCGGCGGTCACGAGAAGTGCCGACGCGTCACCTGTCGCCCGTTACGGATGTCATGACCGCCCCGTCCGGCCATCGTCGAGCGGTAGGAGGCGCGCGAGATCCGGTCGGTCGCCCCGGCACGACCTGCTCAGTCGACCGGTCCGCTCGGTCGCCCCGGTCCGCTCAGTCGTCCGTCGCAGGAGGCGCGGGGCGGGGATGCCGGATCGTCGCGACCGTCCCGACGACGCAGACAGCAGTCGCGATCACGAGGGCCCCGATCACCAGGCCGCCGAGGACGGACGTACCCCCGTCTCGCACCGCGACGTAGAGACTCTGTGCGATGCAGGACAACCAGAAGACCGCGCCGATGCCCCACCCCACGGAGGACCCGCGGAAGGTCGGCCACTGAAGTCGCAGCCTGCCCCGCTGCTCTTTCCCGTTCTCCTCCATGCTCACCCCTTCGTCGTCGTCGACCTCTTCACCGTACGTCGAGGTCGAGGAGGACTCAAGGAGCTCGGCCTCGTCGGCCCGCTCTCGAGTCTGAGTGCGAGCCCCGGAGGGTGACGGACGGCAGGTATATCGTTCGGGTATCGCTCGACCCTCGACAGGAGATCATCATGGGCACCTCGCGTACACCCGGTTCTTTCACCGTCGACCTCGACGGGATGTGGCAGGCGATGGACCAGCTTCGCTCGACGTTCGACCGTCGCGACGGCTCGCGCGCCCCGCGCGGCGAGATCCGCACCGCCATCCTCGCGCTGCTCGCCGAGCGGCCGATGCACGGCTACCAGGTCATCCACGAGATCGACGAACGCAGCGGCGGCGACTGGAAGCCCAGCGCCGGCTCGGTCTACCCGACCCTGCAGCTGCTCGCCGACGAGGGCCTGATCGAGGCCGAAGAGACCGAGGGCCGCAAGGTCTACTCGCTCACCGACGCGGGTCGCGCCGCCGCCGGCATCGACTCCGCCGACCCGTGGGCGCCCTCCCGCTCGACCGGCGACCGCCGGACTGCCCTGCCCAAGGCCGGCATCGACCTCGCCCGTGCGACCGCCCAGGTCGGCCGCACCGGCACCTCCGCGCAGGTCGACGAGGCGGTGGCGGTGCTCGACGACGCCCGTCGACGCATCTACTCGATCCTCGCTCGAGACTGACGCGGGTGGCGTCGCCCCGTCTCGACGAGGCCCACCCCGCGGTGCGCGACCGGGCCGGTCGTGCCCGCTACCGCCGCATCCTGCGGTTCGCGTCCCGTCACCTCGCCGTGACCTGGTGGTTCGAGCTCGTGCTGCCCCGGTTCGGCCTGCGCTGGGTCGCCGAGCGCACCCGCGCGAAGCGGATGCAGCGCTTCGCCCGGGGCTTCCACGCGCTCGCGCTCGATCTGGGCGGCCTGATGATCAAGGTCGGCCAGTACCTGTCGTCGCGCCTCGACGTGCTGCCGCCCGAGATCACGAAGGAGCTGGAGGGGCTCCAAGACGAGGTCACGCCCGTCCCGTTCCCCGAGATCCGGGCGCTCGCCGAAGCCGAGCTCGGCATGCCGCTCGACCGCGTATTCACGTCGGTCTCGCCCGAACCGATCGCCGCCGCCTCCCTCGGTCAGGCGCACCGGGCGACGCTCGGCCCCGTCGACTCGGCCGACACGGGGCTCGTCGACGTCGTGCTGAAGGTGCAGCGACCCGGCATCGACCTTATCGTCGACGTCGACCTCGCCGCCCTCCGCAAGGTCGGCGGCTGGCTCAGCCACGTGCGACTCGTCTACGACCGCGTCGACGCCCCCGCGCTCGTCGAGGAGTTCGCGCGCACCAGCCTGGAGGAGATCGACTACCTCAACGAGGCCGCCAACTCGGCGCGCTTCGCCGCGGACTTCGCCGACGACGACCGCGTGGGGGTGCCCGACGTCGTCTGGGAGCGCTCGACCCGTCGCGTGCTCGTGCTCGAAGACGTCTCGGCGATCAAGATCACCGACGTCGAGGGTCTGCGCGGCGCCGGCATCGACCCCGCCGAGGTCGCGCCGGTCTTCGCCGCCGTGATGTTCGACCAGCTCTTCACCAACGGGTTCTTCCATGCCGATCCGCACCCGGGCAACATCTTCGTCACGCCGATCGCGGCGGCCGAGGGCGAGCGACCGTGGCGTCTCACGTTCATCGACTTCGGGATGATGGGCGAGGTGCCGACGGGCACGCGCAACGGCCTCCGGCAGCTGCTGATCGCGGCGGCTTCGCGCGACGGCAGCGGCATGGTCGGGGCGATGCGCGACCTCGGGGTGCTGCTGCCCAGCGCCGACACCAACGAGCTCGAACGCGCGGTGAGCGCCACGTTCGCCCGATTCGGCGGCATGGGCTTCGCCGAGTTGCGGCAGGTCGACCCTCGGGAGTACCGCGAGTTCGCGGGTCAGTTCGGCGACCTCATCCGCTCGCTGCCGTTCCAGCTGCCCGAGGACTTCCTGCTCGTCCTGCGGGCGGTGACCCTCACCTCCGGCGTGTCCAGCGCCCTCGACCCCGTCTTCAACCTGTGGGACTCCGTCGAGCCCTACGCCGCGCAGCTGGTGCGCGACGAGCGGGGCAACGCCGTGCAGGACGTCGCCCGTCGGGCGCTCGGAGCCGCGGAGGTGGCGGTCCGGTTGCCGGGACGCCTCGACCACCTGGTCGGTCGCCTCGAAGACGGGACCCTCGAGGTGGGCAGCCCGCGCATCGAGAAGCAGCTGGGGCGCATCGAGCGGACGGCCCGTCGGGTGCTGGCCGCGGTGATCTTCGGCGCGCTGCTCGTCGCGGGGGCGGTGCTGCGCGCCGACGACGACGGGCTCGGCACCGCGCTGATGATCGCGTCGGCGCTGCCGCTGCTGTACGCGCTCTTCGCGGGCCGCCGGCCCTAGCCGCGCGGCGCTGGGCGCGCCACGCCTTGCACGGGTGTGGCGGGTTCCTGTCATCCGCGGCGGGTCAGCGCTGACCCGCCCCCGATGACGGGAACCCGCCGCAGCTGGCGGTGGCCGCGCTGGCGTCCATCCGGCCGGGCGTTCAGGGGCGGTAGTCAGCCCGCTCGTCGCCCGTGGGCTGAGGCCCGGGATGCGGCTTGTTCCCCAGCAACGCGCCCATGGCCGTGAGGCCCGCCGCGATTCCCGTCGCGACGTGCTTCAGCACGCTCGCAGCGACCGATCTCGATGTCATGGGGTCCTCTCGGGTTCGGCGATCGTCGCGTCGTCGCCGCGCGACCGCCGACGTCCGCGGTCCTCCGCGCGCAGGACGACGCAGAGCCCGACGAAGCCGGCCCCGAGGAGGAGCGGCGCGAGATAGTAGATCACCCTCATAGTGTGTCGCGGCGAGGGTCTGTGGCCAAGCGATCAGCGGCGGAGAGGCACCGGGCCGCCTGGTTCGGCGGGTTCCTGTCATCCGCGGCGGGTCAGCGCTGACCCGCCCCCGATGACGGGAACCCGCCGCAGTCCTACTCGGCGGCGCTCGGGGCGCTCGGGTCGGGGGCGCCGAGCTCGAGGGCGAGCTCCATGCACCTCCAGCGGGCGGGGGAGTAGTCGTAGGGCATCTTGCTGATCGCCTCGGCGACGCTCATGCGCCTCGGCCCCGCACCGCGACCGTCGGCCTCGACCGCGCCGCCGACCGCGTCGTCCGCGGCAGGGTGCAGCTCGTCCCAGGCGTCGAGGATCGCGTCGTCCTCCGCGTCCTGGCCGGACGCCTCGATGGCGGCCTGCAGCGCCTCCTCGAAGGCGTGACGTTCGGCCGCGACCTGCGCCACCCGGGGGTCGTCGACCGCGACCGTGTCGTCGAGGGCCTCCTCGGCGGCGTCGACGCGGTCCGACCCCTCGCGCAGCACGGGGTGGGTGGCCAGGGCGACGAAGCGACCCGCCTGCATCGCGGCGGCGAGCGGACCGAGCATCCGCTCCGTGACCAGCAGGGTGTCCAGATCGTCTCGGCGCACCGAGCCCTCGGGCAGGGACTCGAGACGACCGGCGACGATGTCGTCGAGCAGGCCGAGTCGGCTGCCCCGGGTCCGCATGCGCTGCACCGCGGCCCGTTGCCGCCGCAGCTCCGCCTCCTTGGCGACGAGAGTCGACTCGAGCCTGTCCAGCACCCGCGTGACCTGCGGATCGATGGGAGCACGGTCCCCGTCCGCGCCGCCGTCACCGCCGGCACCGCCGTTCCCGGCGGCATCAGCGTCCCCGCCCGCATCGTCGGCGAAGGCCCCGCGGATGTCCTCCAGGGCGACCCCGGCGTCGGCCATCTTGCGGATCCAGAGCAGCCGGATCATCGCGTCGTATCCGTAGCGTCGTCGGCCGTCCGAGCCGCGCTCGGGCTCGGGCAGCACTCCGATGTCGTGGTAGTGCCTGATCGCCCGGGGGGTGGTGCCGGCGAACGCGGCGGCGTCCCCGATCTTGACCTGACGCGGCGAGACGAACGACGAGAACATGAGCTGAGCCTTCTTCGGTGGGTGGGAGGTGAGTCCACCAGACCACATGACGCTACGGCACCTGCAAGTCGCGCTCGCCGTCCACGCCGCCACCGACTCGACACGCCGCCACCGGATCGGGTGGCGGCATGTCGAGAACGTGGCGGGATGGCGAGCTCAGCCGGCGGGCGAGGCGAGCTCAGCCGGCGTGCGAGGCGAGCTCAGCCGCCGGGCGCAGCCGTCGACCCGCGCGGCATGAACACCGGCCGGAACGTCTGCCGCCGCGCCCCGCCGTCGAGCTCGTCCCCCGGGGTGTGCAGCGCGTCGACGGCGGCGTCGACGATGGCCGCCTCGTCCCACGCGAACGTGCTGAGCTGCGGCTCGACGAGCGGCGCCATCGCGCTGTCGTCGTAGCCCAGCACCGACAGCTCGCGCGGCACCTCGAGTCCGACCCGCCGGGCCGCCGCGTAGGCGCCGAACGCGATCGAGTCGCTGAGGCAGAGCAGCGCGGTGGGTCGCGACGTCGAGCGCAGCAGTCGCTCCGTCGCGTCGGCCGCCTCGCCGACCGCGGCGGGCGTCGCGGTCACGGTCACGTCGAGGCCGAGCTCCGAGCCGAGCGAGGTCGCGAGCATCTCGGCCGGTCGCCCGGGGGTGGCGGGCAGCGCGGGGGCGAGCACGCCGACCGTCTGATGGCCGAGCCCGGCGAGGTGCCGCAGACCCGTGCCGACGCCGGACGCGTTGTCGAACAGCACGACGGGGGAGTCGGGGCGGTGGGTGAGCGCGTCGCCGATCGACACCACGCGGATCTCGTCGGGCACGTCGGCCCAGTACTCCGCCGACGGGTCGACCGGCAAGACGACCACGCCGTCGACCTGGCGGCTGTTCAGGGCCGCGAGCACCGCCTCCTCGCGGGTGGGCGACGCGTCGACGTCGGCGATCGAGGCGTTCAGCGCGAGGCGGCCGAGCGCGCGGCTGAGCATCACGGCGAGATCCTGCTGCCAGAGGTCGCGGAGCGTGCCGACGATCACGACGTTGCTGCTGCGCCCGCCGGCCAGCGCCCGGGCCACCGGGTCGACCGTGTAGCCGAGCTCGGCCGCGACCCGCAGCACCCGGGCCTGCGTCTCGGTCGAGCCGCGCAGCCCGCGCAGCGCGTACGACGTCGCGGACTTCGACAGGCCGGCCGCGTCGGCGACGTCCTGGAGCGTACGACGACGAGGCTCCTTCACCCGCACAGCATACGTGGCAGGGGGTCGCCGCCCCGGGTCGCGCCTCGATCGTTCGCAGAACGGCCAGCGTGCCGCCGCCTTGACAAAACGCGCTGTGAACCGGTTCACTACTCACATGAGTGAACCGGTTCACAGCGAGATGGCCACCGAGGAGGCGCGGGTCGGCGACCCCGCACCCGTCGCGTCGTCCGCCGCCCCGGCTCCGTCGTCGCGGGTCGCCGTCTCGCGCCGCATCGCCTCCGGCCGCACCGACACCCACCAGCACGTCTGGCCCGCCGCCTTCGTCGAGGCCCTGCGCGCCCGCACGACCGAGCCGCGCCTCGTCGACGACTGGACGTTGCTCACCGCCGGCGAGGCCCCCTACGCCGTCGACCCGGCCGCCCACGACGTCGAGCGCCGCCGGGCGCGCGAGATCGCCGAGGGCAAGGACGACGTGCTCGTGTCGCTGTCGAGCCCGCTCGGCATCGAGCATCTGCCGGGCGCCGAGGCCCGCGAGCTGATCGACGTCTGGCACCGTTCCGCCCTCGGTCTCGGCGACCCCTTCCGCGTCTGGGCGGCGACGCCCGTCGTCGAGCACGACCTCGTCGGGCTGTCGGAGATCCTGCGCGACGACCGGGTGGTCGGGCTGCAGCTGCCGGCCACGTGCCTCCTCGATCCCGCCGCCGTGCAGCGGATGGCCCCCGTGCTCGACGTCGTCGCCGTCTCGGGCAAGCCCGTCATGGTGCACCCCGGGCCGGCCCCGGCCGTCGCCGACACCCCCGCCTGGTGGCCCGCCGTCGTGCCCTACGTGAGTCAGCTGCAGTCGGCCTGGTTCGCCTGGCACCAGGGCGGCCGCGCCGCGCACCCGACCCTGCGCATCGTCTTCGTCGCCCTCGCCGGTCTCGCGCCGCTGCACCACGAGCGCCTCGTCGCCCGTGGCGGCGAGTTCGGCTCGGTCGACCCCAACGTGTTCTACGAGACCTCGTCGTACGACACCCGCGCCATCGACGCCGTCGTGCGCGTCGTGGGCGTCGACCCCGTCGTGCACGGCTCCGACAGGCCGTACGCCCAGCCGCGCGACCCCGGGCTCGGTCACGCCTTCACCCACGCCCATGTCCACGCGAACCCCCGCGCCCTGCTGACCGGAGAACCCCGATGACCGTCACCGCTCCCGACTCGACGACCCGCTCCTCCTCTGCTCCGCTCGACGGTGCCGGTGCCGCCGACGCGTCCGCAGTGCTCGACGCGTCCGCACTGCTCGCCGCGCCCGCCGCACCCGCCCTGCCCGCGCTGCCGGGCCGCGACCTCACCCGCCCCGAGCTGAAGGCGTGGGTCGACGAGATGGCGACCCGCCCCGAGGCCTGGCGCCACCTCGTGCAGCACGGCGGCGGCCAGCGGCACTTCGCCTCGCTGTACCGCGACAGCCACATCGACGTCTGGCTGCTCTGCTGGGATACCACCGACGACACCGGCTGGCACGACCACGACATCTCGTCGGGGGCTGTCGCCGTCGTGGAGGGCGCGGTGAACGAGGCGAACCCCCGCATGGGCGGCGAGGCGGTCAGCCGCGTGGTCGAGGCGGGGCGCTCGTTCCACTTCGGGCCCGACCACATCCACCGCATGGGCGGGAACGTCGACGGGTCGGTCTCGATCCACGCGTACTCGCCGCCGCTCTGGCGCATGGGGCAGTACTCGATCGGCTCGAACGGCGTGATGCGCCGCCAGTCGGTCAGCTACGCCGACGAGCTGCGCCCGATGGACGACATCAGCGTGATCGAGCAGTACCGCGACGAGCAGGCCGCGGCCGACGCGCTCGCCGCCCGCGACGCCTAGAGCCCCAGCCGCCCGAGCCCACGCTCGTCGCATCGAGTGGTCCGAAGATGCTCTTCCCCGCTCGAGGAAGAGCATCTTCCGACCACTCGATCCGCGAGGAGGGGCGGCGCGGATGCGCTCGGCCCTACGCGGGGCAGTCGCGGAGGGCCGCCCCGAGCGTCGGCAGCTCGGCCTCCATCCGGGCGATGTCGGCTCCGAGCGGCCGGTCGTCCGTCGACGGGTCGATCAGGGCGACGAGTCGCTCGAACACCGGCCGGAGGCGCGTGCCGGCCACCCGGTCGGGCGCCATCTGCAGGGCGCGCACCGCGGCGAACAGCTCCACCGCGAGCACCGCGCCCGACGAGCGCACCAGGCTGGTCAGGAGGCGCGTGCTCTGGATCGCGAAGCTCGCGTGCTCCTCGAGGCCGAGCGACACGCTGATGCTGGCGTTCGTGACCGGCGTCGCGTCGATGCGCATGTGGGCGAGGGCGTCCTGGGCGACGTACTCGACGATCATCAGGCCCGAGCTCGTCGCGTTCCGCCGCGCGTCGGCGAGGAACGGCGGCAACCCGGTCATGTCGGCCCGCATCAGCAGCCCGAGTCGACTCGTCGACAGGCTGAACACGGGGTGCAGCCCCATGCGGGCCGCGTCGAGCGACCACGCGAGCGTCGCGAGGTGGAACTGCCCGTGGTGCCGCACGCCGTCGTCGACGACGAGCGGGTTCTCGGCCGGGCCGCCGAGCTCGCGGTCGAGAGCGTCGAGCAGCACCCCGAGCGCGGTGCGGGCCGGCGCGTGCACCTGCGGCGAGGCCCTCAGTCCGAAGGGATCCTGGAGGCGCGCCACCGGAAGCGGGTCGCCCTCGACCGCCTCGGTCAGCCAGCGCAGGCGGGCGGCCTCGCGCACCTGCCCGGGATGAGGTCGTGCGGCGTGCACCTGGGCGTCGAACGCCTCGGGCGACCCGCGCAGCGCCCTGAAGCTGAGAGCCGCGACGACCGTGGCGGCGTCGAGCTGGCGGGCGGCGACGTCGGCCGCGAGCGCTGTGGTCGCGAGGGTCACGGCGCTCGAGCTCATGAACGGCAGGGAGTCGGTCTCGGCGAACACCACGGGCGGCACGCCGCCGCTCCGCCACGGGAACTCGCCGATGAGGGTGAGTGCCAGCTCGGCCAGCGCGGTCAGGTCTCCGGTGCCGATCGAACCGGTGCGGTGCAGGGTCGGCAGCGAGTCGTTCCGCACCGCGGCGAGCAGACCCTGCACGACGCCCGGGCTGATGCCCGATCCGCCGGCCAGCAGCTGATTCAGTCGGACGACCAGGGCGGCCCGGGTGACGCGGTCGTCCTCCACCTCGCCGATGCCCGACGCGTGGCTGCGCAGCAGGCGCAGCCCGTGGGCCGCTTGCTCGCGGTGCTCCTCCTCCGGGGTGAGGTCGACGGCGTCGTCGACGACCGAGATCCCGCGGTTCGCACCGACACCCGTGTTGGCGCCGTAGACGATGCCGGAGTCGCGCGCGGCGAGCAGGGTGCGATGCGATTCCTCCACCGTCGCCAGGGCGTATCCGGGCACCGACACGCGGGCGCGACGGTCCGCGAGGGCCACGAGATCGGCCACTCGTAACGGAGTGCCGTCTAGGGTGACCGGGGGAAGGTCGTCGCTGGCGTGCATGTCGGTCACTGTGCCTCCCTCGTGTTTCGGTCTCGTAAACAGGCCGTAGCGCTTATTGACGAAGTATTCATCGATTCCGCATGATGAATCAACTTATTCACGAATCGCCGGGAGCGCGCTCCTCAGAGCCCGGCATCGCGACAGGAGAACGCCCCATGATCACCTTCGACGGCGTCAGCAAGGTCTACCCCGACGGGACGGTGGCCGTCGACGGTCTCGACCTCGAACTGCCCACCGGCGAACTGACCGTGTTCGTGGGTCCGTCGGGCTGCGGCAAGACGACGTCGCTGCGGATGATCAACCGCATGGTGGAGCCCACGAAGGGCCGCGTCCTGATCGACGGGAAGGACGTCGCGACCGGCGACGCGGCGTCGCTCCGCCGCGGGATCGGCTACGTCATCCAGGCCGCGGGGCTGTTCCCGCACCGCACGATCGTCGAGAACATCATGACCGTGCCCGGCCTCGTCGGCACGAGCAAGAAGAAGGCGCGCTCGACGGCCGTCGAGCTCATGGAGCGCGTCGGGCTCTCCGAGTCGATGGCCGACCGCTACCCCGTGCAGCTCTCGGGTGGCCAGCAGCAGCGCGTCGGCGTCGCCCGGGCGCTCGCCGCCGACCCGCCCGTGATGATCATGGACGAGCCGTTCAGCGCCGTCGACCCCATCGTGCGCGAGGGTCTGCAGGCCGAGTTCCTCCGTCTGCAGCGCGACCTGGGCAAGACCATCGCCATGGTCACCCACGACATCGACGAGGCCATCAAGATGGGCGACCGGGTCGCCGTCTTCCGTGAGGGCGGGCACCTCGCCCAGTTCGCCACACCGCGCGAGCTGCTCTCGAACCCCGCCGACGACTTCGTGGCCGGCTTCGTCGGTCGCGACCGCGGGTTCCGCAGCCTGTCGTTCGACTCCGCCGCCGGTCTCGAGGTCGAGCCGGTCTCCGTGGCGCAGGCCGGGCCCGAGCGCCTCGTGCTCGACGACGCCGGTCGACCGATCGGCTGGACGGGCCCCGGCCTCGGCTCCGAGACCGCTCCCACGCACCCGGGCGGCTGGTACACCAGCACCGACTCGCTGCGACTCGTCACCGACCTGGCGATCACGTCGCCGGTCGGCATCGTCATCCGCGTCGACGAGCACGGGGTCGTCGACGGCGTGATCCGTCACACCAGCCTGATGAAGCAGCTGGAGGCGCGCCGTCGTCGCGAGGTGGACGTCGCGTGATCCAGTACCTCCAGAACAACGGGCCGGTCATCCAGGCCGCCCTGTCGCAGCACGTGTACCTCGCGCTGCTGCCCGTGCTGCTCGGCATCGTGGTGTCGCTGCCGATCGGCTATCTGGCCGTGCGCTTCAACTTCCTGTACCACCCGCTGCTCAACCTCAGCGGCATCCTCTACGCCGTCCCGTCGCTGGCGCTGATCGTGCTGGTGCCGTCCGTCCTCGGCATCCGCATCCTCGACCCGCTCAACATCATCGTCGCGCTGACCGTCTACACGGTCGCCCTGCTCGTCAGGGTCGTCGCCGACGGTCTCAAGTCGGTCGACCCGCTGGTCGCCGAGGCGGCCTCGGCGATGGGCTACCGGCGCCTGCGTCGTCTCGTCAGCGTCGAGCTACCGATCGCGCTGCCGGTCATGCTGGCCGGCCTCCGGGTCGCGACCGTCGCCAACGTCAGCCTCGTCAGCGTCGGCGCCCTGATCGGCGTCGGCGGTCTCGGCACGCTCTTCACCCGCGGGCAGCAGCTCAACTACGCTCCGCCGATCATCGTCGGCATCGTGCTCTCGGTCGTGCTCGCCGCGATCCTCGACGGCATCATCGTGCTGATCCAGCGTCGTGCGACGCCCTGGGTCCGAGCGGCGGGGAGGATCGCCTCGTGAACGACGGACTCCTCTCGTACCTGCTCGACGGCGACAACTGGCAGTTCGGCGCCACCGGGTCCATCCCGTCGCTGATCCTCACGCACCTCTGGTACACGATCCAGGCGGTCGCCGTGGCCGCGGCCATCGCCCTCCCGCTCGGTCTGTACATCGGGCACACCGGCAAGCTCTCGTTCATCGCGATCAACGCGGCGAACGCCGGCCGGTCGCTGCCGACCCTGGGTCTGATCATCCTGCTGGTCGTGCTGATGGGGCGCGGGTTCCTGCCCGTGCTGATCGCCCTGGTGATCCTGGCCATCCCGCCCATCCTCACGACGACCTACGCCGGCATCCGCGCCGTCGATCCGGCGGCCATCGACGCGGCCAAGGGCATGGGCATGCGCCCGATGCAGGTGCTCTTCAAGCTCGAGGTGCCGATGGCGCTGCCGCTCATCTCGAGCGGTCTGCGCAACGCGCTCCTCCAGGTGATCGCCACGTCGACCGTCGCTGCCTACGTCGGCATCGGCGGCCTCGGCCGTCTGCTCGTCGACGGCATCGCCCTGAACGCCTACGAGCGCGTCGTCGCCGGCGCCGTCGTCGTCGCGGCGCTCGCCATCGTCGTCGACCTGATCGCCGCGGTGATCCAGCGCTCCGTCATCTCGCCCGGCCTCACCGGCCGACGCGTCACCCGCCGTACCACCAAGACCGTCCCCGCACCCTCCACCTCACCCGCCCCGACCGGACAGCCCGGTCCCGGCACCCGAACGAAAGCCCCCACATCATGAAGAAGAAGAACCTCCTCGGCGCCGTCGGCGTCCTCGGCGTCGGCATGCTCGTGCTCGCCGGCTGCTCCGACCCCACCGAGTCGACCGGCGGCTCGGCCTCCGGCGACAGCGAGACGATCACCGTCGGCTCCGCGAACTTCCCCGAGAGCGAGCTGCTCGCCGAGATGTACGCGCAGGTCCTCGAGGCCAACGGCGTCGACGTCGAGCGCAGCTTCAACATCGGCGCCCGCGAGGTCTACCTCCAGGCCCTCGAAGACGGCTCGATCGACCTCCTCCCCGAGTACAACGGCGCCCTGCTCGCCGCGCTCTCCGACGACGGCGCGCCCGAGGGCGTCACTTCGCCCGACGACGTCTACGACGCTCTGCAGGATGTCCTCCCCGAGGGCATCGTCTCGCTGCCGCAGTCCGACGCCGAAGACAAGGACACGCTCAGCGTGACCAGCGAGACCGCCGACGAGTACGACCTCGAGACCATCGAGGACCTCGAGCCCGTCGCCGACCAGCTCCGCATCGCGGCCGGCCCCGAGTTCGCCGAGCGCATCCAGGGCATCAAGGGCCTCGAGTCCGAGTACGGCCTGACCTTCAAGGAGTTCGTGCCCCTCGACGCCGGCGGACCCCTGACCCTCGCCGCCCTGACCGACGGCGACGTCGAGGTCGCGAACATCTTCTCGACCGACTCGGCCATCGAGACGAACGACCTCGTCACCCTCGAGGACACCAAGCAGCTGTTCCTCTCGGAGAACATCCTCCCGATCGTCCGCGAGGACAAGAGCGACGACACCGTCGAGGACGCCCTCAACTCCGTGTCCGAGGCGCTGACCACCGAGAACCTGACCGAGTACCTCGCCAAGGTCCAGGTCGACAAGCAGGACTCGGCGAGCGTCGCCAAGGAGTTCCTCACCGAGTACGACCTCCTCTAGGTCGTCCCGCCGGCGACCGGGCACCCGCCCGGTCGCCGGCACCGCACCACGGCACCACCTGCATCACGGCACCATCCGCATCACCCGCAGCACCCGCACCACCGCACGACCACAACCGAACAGCCCCGACCGGTGCCCCTCAGCGGGCACGCGGCGACTCGTCGCGCCCGCACGGCGTGCCGCGCGACGTCGCCGCCTCCTCCTGAACCGCAGATCGACCTCGAACGGAAGCCCCCTCGTGACCCTCGACACCGAGACCACCGGCACCACCGCCTCCTCCACCACCGGCACCGACGCGACCGACACCGACGCGACCGGCGCCGCCGACGCGACCCGCGCCTCCTCGGGGCCCCGCCCGGTCCGGGCCCCGCGCGGAACCGAGCTCAGCTGCCTCGGCTGGCAGCAGGAGGCCGCGCTGCGCATGCTGATGAACAACCTCGACCCCGAGGTCGCCGAGCACCCCGACGACCTCGTCGTCTACGGCGGCACGGGCAAGGCCGCCCGCAGCTGGGAGGCGTTCGACGCGATGGTCGAGACGCTGAAGACCCTGAAGGACGACGAGACGATGCTCGTGCAGTCGGGCAAGCCGGTCGGCGTGTTCCGCACGAACGAGTGGTCGCCGCGCGTGCTGATCGCGAACTCGAACCTGGTGGGCGACTGGGCCAACTGGGAGGACTTCCGCAAGCTCGACGCCATGGGCCTGATGATGTACGGCCAGATGACGGCCGGCTCGTGGATCTACATCGGCACGCAGGGCATCCTCCAGGGCACCTACGAGACGTTCTCGGCGGTCGCGAACGCCGACTTCGGCGGCACCCTGGCCGGCACGATCACGCTGACCGCGGGCGTCGGGGGCATGGGAGGCGCGCAGCCGCTGGCCGTGACGATGAACGACGGCGTCGCGATCTGCATCGACGTCGACCGCACGCGCATCGACCGCCGGGTCGAGCACCGATACCTCGACGTCGCCGCGTCGAGCCTCGACGAGGCGCTCGAGCTGGCGATCGCCGCCCGCGACGAGAAGCGCCCCCTGTCGATCGGCGTGGTCGGGAACGCCGCCGAGATGGTGCCCGAGCTGCTGGCCCGCAAGGCCCCGATCGACATCGTCACCGACCAGACCTCGGCGCACGACCCCCTGTCGTACCTGCCGATCGGCACCCGCTTCGAGGACATGGCCGCCGAGGCCGCCGCCGACCCCGCCGACTTCACCCGCCGCTCGCAGGCCGCCATGCGCGCCCACGTCGAGGCGATGGTCGGGTTCCAGGACGCCGGGGCGGTCGTCTTCGACTACGGCAACAGCATCCGCGGCGAGGCCCGCACGGCCGGCTACGACCGCGCCTTCGCGTTCCCCGGCTTCGTGCCCGCCTACATCCGCCCGCTGTTCGCCGAGGGCAAGGGCCCGTTCCGCTGGGCGGCGCTCTCGGGCGACCCCGCCGACATCGCGGCGACCGACAAAGCGATCCTCGAGCTGTTCCCCGAGAACGAGTCGCTGAAGAAGTGGATCACCATGGCGGGTGAGCGCGTCGCCTTCCAGGGGCTGCCGGCGCGCATCTGCTGGCTCGGCTACGGCGAGCGTCACCTCGCCGGGCTGAAGTTCAACGAGATGGTCGCGTCGGGCGAGCTGTCGGCGCCGATCGTGATCGGTCGCGACCACCTCGACTCCGGCTCGGTCGCGTCGCCGTACCGCGAGACGGAGGCCATGCTCGACGGCTCGGACGCCATCGCCGACTGGCCGCTGCTGAACGCGATGGTCAACGTCGCGTCGGGAGCCACCTGGGTGTCGATCCACCAGGGCGGAGGCGTCGGCATGGGCCGATCGATCCACGCCGGTCAGGTGATCGTCGCCGACGGCACCGATCTCGCCGCCGAGAAGCTCGGCCGCGTGCTCGTCGCCGACCCCGGCATGGGCGTCATCCGCCACGCGGATGCCGGCTACGAGATCGCGATCGACGTCGCCGCCCAGCGCGGCGTGCGCGTGCCGATGCAGGAGCACCGCGGTGGCCGAGGAGGCGCGGGTCGGGTCTCCGAGGATGCCGCCGGCGAGAGCACCGCGACCGGCGAGAGCACCGCGACCGAGAGCACTGCGACCGAGAGCTTCGCGGGCGACACGGCCGAGGGCACCGTCGATGGCCCCCGCCCGTAGCGGGGCGACGGCCGACCGCCCGCTGCTGCGCGCCTCCTTCGACGGGGTCTGGAGCGACCTCGAGGGCGTCGGTCGCGACCCGCGCTCGGGCGGCTACGACCGCTTCTCGTGGACGGGCGTCGACCTGGGCCTGCGCGAGTGGTTCGCCGCCGAGGCGACCCGTCGCGGGCTCGAGGTCGAGGTCGACCGCAACGGCAACCAGTGGGCCTGGTGGGGCGCGCCGGCCGACGGTGCCGTCGTCACCGGCAGTCACCTGGACAGCGTGCCCGGCGGCGGGGCGTTCGACGGGCCGCTCGGCGTCGTCAGCGCACTGCTCGCGGTCGACGCGCTGAAGGCGGCGGGCGTCGTGCCCGTGCGCCCGCTCGCCGTGGTCAACTTCGTCGAGGAGGAGGGCGCCCGCTTCGGTCTCGCGTGCCTCGGCTCGCGCCTGATGACCGGCGCCGTCGACTCGTCGCACGCCCTGTCGCTCACCGACGACGACGGCACGACGCTGGCCGACGCGATGTCCGCGGCCGGTCACGCGCCCGAGCACGTCGGTCTCGACGAGACCGCGCTGGCGCGCATCGGCGTCTTCGTCGAGCTGCACGTCGAGCAGGGTCGCCACCTGGCGCTCGGCGACGAGTCGGTGGGCGTCGCGAGCTCGATCCACCCGCACGGCCGCTGGCACTTCTGCTTCGAGGGCGAGGGCAACCACGCCGGCACCACCCGGCTCGACGATCGCCACGACCCGATGCTGCCGTTCGCCGAGGTCGTCGGCGCCGCCCGCCGTCTCGCCGTCGAGGCGCAGGCGGTCACCACGTTCGGGCGCGTGCGCGTCGACCCGAACGGCACGAACGCGATCCCGTCGCGGGTCGACGCCTGGCTCGACGCCCGCGGGGCCGATCAGGGCGGTGTCGTCCGTCTGGTCGACGACCTGCAGCGGATCGCCGAGGAGGCGGCGGCCGGCCACGGCGTCGGCCTCACCGTCACCCGGGACAGCTTCACCCCCGTGGTCGACTTCGACGCCTCGCTGAGCGATCGGCTGCGGTCGTCGCTCGGAGCGGCGTCGATCAGCGCGCCGACCCTGCCGACGGCCGCCGGGCACGACGCGGGGATCCTCGCGTCGCGGGTGCCGACGGCCATGCTGTTCGTGCGGAACCCGACCGGCATCAGCCACAGCCCCGTCGAGCACGCCGAGGCGGACGACTGCGTCGACGGCGTCGAAGCCCTGACGGTGGTGCTGCGCGACCTGCTCGTCGCACCGCTCGAGGTCGTGCCCGCCGCGGGCGGACAGCCCGGGGCCGGGGCCCGGCGATGACCGGCGCCGGCACGTCGACGTTCTGGGCCGAGCATCTGTGGACCGGGGTCGGCGACGTCCGGCACGGTGCGGTCGTCGAGGTCGTGGGCGACCGGATCGTGTCGGTGGTCGACGACGTGGCCGCGCCTCCCACCGGTTCGATCGAGCTGCGCGGCGTGACGCTGCCGGGTCTCGTCAACGCCCATTCGCACGCGTTCCACCGGGCGCTGCGGGGGCGGACCCAGGTCGGCAGCGGCAGCTTCTGGACCTGGCGCGACGTCATGTACTCGGTCGCCGGGCGGCTGACGCCCGAGAACTACGAGACCCTGGCCACGGCCGTCTTCACCGAGATGGTGCTCGCCGGGGTGACGACGGTGGGCGAGTTCCACTACGTGCACCACACCGCCGACGGCACGCCGCACGACGACCCGCTCGCCATGTCGCGGGCGCTCGCCCGGGCCGCCGCGACGGCGGGCATCCGCCTGACGCTGCTCGACACCTGCTACCTGGTCGGCGGGTTCGCGCCGGCGTCCGAGCCGGCTGCCGAGCCGGCTGCCGAGGCCTCCGCCGAGCCGGTCGTCGACCCCTCCGCCGAGCCGGTGCACGTGCCGCTCTCGCCGGCGCAGATCCGCTTCGGCGACGGCACGGTCGCGGCCTGGGCCGAACGGGCGACCGCCGTGCGCGAGGCGCTCAGCGGCCCGACCGTCGTCGTCGGCGCGGCCGTGCACTCGGTGCGAGCCGTGCCCGAACGAGACCTGGCCACGGTCGCCGGGTGGGCTCGTGGGCGCGACGCCCCGCTGCACGTGCACGTCTCCGAGCAGCCGGCCGAGAATGCGGACTGCGCGCGCCTCCTCGGCTCCACCCCCGTCGCGCTGCTGCGCCGACACGGCGTGCTCGACCACCGGGCCACCGCCGTGCACGCCACCCACCTGACCGAAGACGACGTCGCCGATCTCGCGGCCGGCGACGCCTGGGCCTGCTTCTGCGTCACGACCGAGCGCGATCTCGCCGACGGCGTCGGCCCCGCGGGCGAGCTGGTCGAGGCGGGCGTGCCGCTCACCGTCGGCAGCGACAGCCACGCCGTCATCGATCTGTTCGAGGAGGCGCGGGGCATCGAGACCGGACAGCGTCTCGTCAGCAACCGGCGCGGCTGGTTCGGCGCCGCACGGCTGATGTCCGCCGCGACCGTCGAGGGCGCCCGTTCGCTCGGCTGGGACGACGCGGGGCTGCTCGAACCCGGAGCCCTCGCCGACCTCGTGACGGTGTCGCTCGACTCGGTGCGTCTGGCCGATGCCCGGCCCGATTCGCTGCTCGAGTCGATCGTGTTCGGCGCCACGGCGGCCGACGTGTCGACCGTCATGGTCGGAGGCGAGATCGTCGTGCGCGACGGGGTGCATGCGCGGGTCGCCTCCCCGGGTGCCGCCCTGCGGTCGGCGATCGAGGCGGTGCTGCCGCCTGTGGACGAGCCCCTGTCAACCCTCCGAGAGGATCCCTCCGCATGACCGTCACCGCCCTGACCGGCATCTCGCAGCTGGTCACGAACGACCCCGTGCACGAGTACGCCGAGGCGTCGAGCGGGCCGCTCGGTGTCGTGCTCGACGCCGCCGTGGTGATGGACGGCGATCGGGTGCGGTGGACGGGCTCGGCCACGCGCCTCCCCTCGGGCGTCGACCAGGTCGTCGACCTCGGCGGGCGGGCCGTCGTGCCCGGCTTCGTCGACAGTCACAACCACCTCGCGTTCGCGGGCGACCGGTCCGACGAGTTCGCGGCGCGGATGGCGGGGGAGTCGTACTCGGCCGGCGGCATCCGCAGCACCGTGGCGCACACGCGGGCGGCGAGCGACACCGACCTGGCGCGATCGGTGCGGCGTCTCGCCGGCGAGGCCCTGCGGCAGGGCACCACCACGATCGAGAGCAAGTCGGGCTACGGGCTCAGCGTCGACGACGAGCGGCGGAGTCTCGAGGCCGTCCGCACCGTGACGACCGAGTCGACCTTCCTGGGGGCGCACGTCGTGCCGGCCGAGTTCGCGGGGCGGGCCGACGACTACGTCGCGCTGGTCATGGGCGAGATGCTCGACGCGTGCGCGCCGCTGTCGAGGTGGATCGACGTGTTCTGCGACGTCGGCGCGTTCGACGTCGACCAGACGCGGGCGATCCTCACGGCGGGGATGGCGGCGGGGCTGACGCCGCGCCTCCATGCCGGTCAGCTGGCGCCGGGTGGCGGGATCCAGCTCGCGGTGGAGCTCGGGGCCGCGTCGGCCGATCATGTGACCTACGCGAGCGACGAGGACGTGGAGGCGCTGGCCGGGTCCACGACGGTGGCCACCCTGCTGCCCGGGGCCGAGTTCTCGACCCGAGCCGTCTACCCCGATGCGCGGCGACTGCTCGCGGCCGGGGCCACGGTGGCCCTGGCGGCGGACTGCAACCCCGGGTCGAGCTACACGACGAGCCTGCCGTTCTGCATCGCGGTCGCCGTGCGCGACATGCGGATGACCCCGGCCGAGGCGCTCTGGTCGGCGACCGCCGGGGGAGCGGCCGCCCTGCGCCGCACCGACGTCGGGCGCCTCGCGGTGGGTGCGGCGGCAGACCTGATCGTGCTCGACGCGCCGTCGTACGTGCACCTGGCGTACCGGCCGGGGGTGCCGCTGGTCGAGGCGGTCTGGCGCGGCGGGGAGCGCGTGTCGGGGCGGGCGTTCTGATGGGGAGCGAGGGGGCTGCCGGCGAGCCGTCTGTGCTGCGGGCGTCGGCCCGGGACGTCGTACCGTGGCGGAACGGGGCCGGGACGACGACCGTCGTAGCCGAGGGCCCGCCCGCAGAGGGCGGACCTGCGACCGAGCCGGCCTGGCGGATCAGCATCGCGACGATCGACCGTTCGGCCCCGTTCTCGGAGTTCGCCGGAGTCGATCGCCTGCTGATGCCCCTGTCACCCGCCGGTCTCGATCTCGTCATCGACGGGCGGCGGGTGCGCGGTGAGGCGTTCGATGTGCTCCCCTTCGCGGGCGAGTCGGCCGTCGAGGCCGTCGACGTGCGGGGGACGGGTCTCGACCTCAACCTGATGACGTGGCGAGGTTCGGCCGCCGGCACGCTCGTCGCGCGGCACCTCGACGGCGAGCTGACGCTCCGCTCGCCCGGCACGCCCGGCACGCCCTCGTCCTGGACGGTGGCGGTGGTCGTCGAGGGAGACGTCACGTCGCCGACTCACGGTGCGCTGGCCCTGCACGACGCGGTCGTCATCCCCTCAGGAGGTGCGGTGCAGCTCACCGGCCGGGCCGCGGTGATCGCGCTGGCCGTGATCGAGCCGACCCGCGCCTCCTAGGCGGAGTGCCTGCTCGCGGGCCATTACGCGTGAGTGCGTAAGAGCGCCGCGCGGATCTGCCTGCCTCGTCTCGCCCCGGGCCCGAGATCGAGTGGTCAGAAGAGGTCGTTCTCCCTCGTACGAAGAGCGTCTTCTGACCACTCGGCGCCCTCGTCCAGCCCGTCGCCGAGCAGGGCGGGTCAGCTCCGACTGCTGAGGCGCTTCCAGACCGAGACGAGGTCGGGTCGGGCGCCCGGCGTCGCCCCGAAGCCGATCAACAGGTATCCGGTGCTGTCGGCGAGCACCACGATCGACTCGGCACCCCACTCCTCGAGGGATGATCCGACGACCGAATCGTCGGTGCTCGGAGACAGGGCCAGGTCGACGACCGCCTCGGGGGGCATCGAGCCGTCGGGCACCGAGACCACCGCCTGCAGGTAGTCGATCCCCTTGAACGAGCTCGGAACCGCACTCGACGACACGACCACCGAACCCGCCGGGAAGTCGACGCCGCTCGCGTCGGCGATGGTCTCGAGGGGAATGTCATGGCACGTCGGGGCCAGGCCGTTGCAGACTCCGTACCGGCCGGGCTCGTCGATCTCCGCCTGCACGACCAAGATCGGGACGACGACGAACGCGGCGATGATCGAGGCGGAGACGAGCACGAGCGCCCCGAACCAGAGGAGCTGACTGCGGAGGGTCGGATCGACGGTCTTCATCGATCAAGATTCGCTCCCGGCAGGCGGAGGCGAATCCCTCGCGAGTCGTCTCCGGCGCGACTGCAGAGTGAGTCGGCGCTGGGGCTTGGCCGGGCCGGAGGCGCGAATCGCTTCGCGCGGACCGGCCCGGAGACCACGCCGAACCCGAATCGACGTGGTGTGCCCGTTGCATTGCTTACCCGTCATGCATTCGCCACCGCCGGGGGTGCGGTTTGTGCCCACTTCGGGGCGGCCGCGCGCACCGCCCGCTCGACGCCAGGAGATGGACACGACGCCAGTCTTAACCGTGGCGTCGTGTCCATCTCCTGGCGTCATGGCTCGGCGGCCGGCGATAGCATCGCCGAGGCCCCCGCGGGCTCGCCCCGCTCGCCCGCACAGCCCCGCCCGCCCCGCCCGCCCGCCCGCGACCAGGAGGAACCATGGCCCCGCACACCGTCCACGTCGTCGGCAGCATCAACGACGACCTGCGGCTCACCGTGGTCGAGCACGCCGCGCCGGGCCAGACCATCACCGCCACCGGCGCTCGCCGCGAGCTCGGCGGCAAGGGCGCCAACCAGGCCGTCGCCGCGCGCCGTGCCGGGGCGGTCGTGCGCTTCGTCGGAGCGGTCGGCACAGACCCCGCCGGCGACGAGCTCGTCGCCGCCTTGGAGGCGGAGGGCATCGACACCTCGGGTGTCGCCCGCATCGAGCACGAGCTGACCGGCCGGGCCATCGTCTCGGTCGACTCGTCGGGCGAGAACCTGATCACCGTCGTCCCCGGCGCGAACGGTGCGATCGACGCCGACGCCGTGCGCGCCTCCTTCGAGGAGGTGCGCGAGGGGGACATCGTCGTCCTGCAGCTCGAGGTGCCCTTCGAGATCACCGCGGCCGCCGCCCGTGCCGGTCAGGAACGCGGCGCCCTCGTGGTGCTCAACTCGGCGCCGTCCGACCCTCGCGTGCTGACGATCGTCGACGACCTCGACCTGCTCGTCGTCAACGGCAGCGAGCTCGCCGACCTCCTCGAGGCCGAGGCGCAGGGCGCCGCGGGGCACGACGCCGACCCGCAGAGCGCCGCGGGGCACGGCCCCGACCCGCAGGTCGCCGCCGCCCAGGCCGACACCGCCGCGCGCGCCGACCCCCGCGACACCGCCGTGCCCGACGACCCCCGCGCCGCCGCCGCAGCCCTCGCCGATCGGCTCGGCGTCCGCCTGCTCTGCACGTTCGGCGGCGACGGGTCGATGCTCGTCGGCGAGGGCCACCCCGTCGAGCAGCCGGCCCACCGGGTCGAGGTCGTCGACACGACCGCGGCCGGCGACACGTTCATCGGCTACATCGTCGCGTCGCTCGCCGACGACGACCTCTGGAGCGACGCGCTCGAGACGGCGTCCCGGGCGGCGGCCGTCGCCGTCGGGCGCGAGGGGGCCGCACGCTCGGTGCCGACCCGGGCCGAGGTCGACGCGCTCGACTGACCGGGGCGACCCGCGCCTCCTCGGCTCCCCGTGCCTCCTCGGCCGAGCACCAGGCCGGGCTGCGGCGGGTCCCTTTCATCCGTGGCGGGTCAGCGCTGACCCGCCGTCGAGGACACCGACCCGCCGCACTCGACCCCCTCCCGTACCCGTACGCTCACTCGAACCCCGCACCACACGACCACCACCCCCACCACCCCACCCCACCCAGGAGGCGCACCATGGCACGCACCGTCGATCTCGTCGTCGTCGGAGGAGGCGCGATGGGCCTCGCCACCGCCTGGCAGGCGGCGGTCCGCGGGCACGACGTCGTGCTGCTCGAGCGCTTCGAGCGCGGCCACCACCACGGCGCCTCGCACGGCACGACCCGCAACCTCAACATCGCCTACGACGACGGCGAGTACGTCGACCTCGTCGCCCGCGCCCGCACCCTGTGGGACGAGCTCGCGGTCGTCACCGACACCCCGCTGCTCGATCTCGTCGGCGTCGTCAACCACGGTCGCCCCGACATGCTGCGCCGCATGCGCGAGCTGCACGCCGAACGGGGCGTCGACAGCGAGTTCGTCGCGCCCGGCGACGCGGGTCGCCGCTGGACGGGCCTCCGCTTCGAGACCGACGTGCTCTGGGTGCCCGACAGCGGTCGCATCCGCGCCGCCGACGCGCTGGCCGCCTTCGAGCGCGTCGCGACCGAGCTGGGCGCCGAGGTCCGCTGGTCGACACCCGTCACCGGCATCGAGATCGAGGGCGACGACCGGGCCCGCGTCGTCACCGCCGACGAGGAGTACCTCGCGCCCCGCGTCGTCGTGACCGCCGGTGCGTGGACGGAGGGGCTCGTCAGCGGTCTCGCGCGCCTCCCTCGCCTCGTCGTGACGCAGGAGCAGCCGGCGCACTTCCGGGTGACCGACGACGACGCCGTCTGGCCCGGCTTCAACCACCGCCCCGACCCCGACGGCGGCGACGACGCGTGGTGGTACGGGCCGGTATACGGCATGCTCACGCCGGGCGAGGGGGTCAAGGCCGGCTGGCACAGGACGGGCCCGGTGACCGACCCCGATGCGCGCAGCTACCGGCCCGAGCCCGTGCAGTTCGAGGCGCTGCGGCGCTACGCCCGCGAGTGGCTGCCCGGGGTCGACGCCGAGACGGCCGACCCGATCAGCTGCACGTACACGTCGACCGACACCGAGGACTTCGTGCTCGACCGCGTCGGCCCGCTCGTGGTGGGGGCCGGGTTCTCGGGGCACGGCTTCAAGTTCACGCCGCTGGTCGGCGAGCTGCTGGTCGACCTGGTCGAGGACGGCGAGGTGCCCGCGCGATTCCGCCAGCTCGGATCGGCCTGAGCCTCAGAGCACGCAGCCGAGGAGGCGCGGTGCCGGGAACGCTCGCAGCCTCCGCCGCGTTGACTGTCACCATGAGCCCCGCCACGCCCGAGTCGAAGACCTGCCGCTCGTGCGGCCGACGCATCGAGTGGCGCAAGAAGTGGGCGTCGAACTGGGACGACGTGGCCTACTGCAGCGACGCGTGCCGCAAGCACAAGGTGACCGCCCACGATCGCGAGCTCGAGCAGCGGATCCGCGACCTGCTGGCGCAGCGGGCCGCGACGTCGAGCATCTGCCCGTCGGACGTCGCGCGCTCCCTGCACCCCGACGACGAAGACGCCTGGCGCGGCCTCATGGAGCCCGTGCGGCGCGCCGCCCGACGGCTCGTCGCGGCCGGCGAGGTCGACATCACGCAGGGCGGCTCGGTCGTCGACCCGTCGACCGCCAAGGGCCCGATCCGCATCCGCCGCCACCGCCCCTGAGCCGCGGGGCCGCGCGCCCCGCGTCGGCGCCCGCCCCGCGCGCCGCGCCGCCTGCCACGTCGAGGTGACCCGAAACGCGCACTCCGAGCCGCCCAAGCCACCGTTCGCGTCACTTCGATCAGGGCCGCCCGCGCCTCCGCCCGCATCGTCGAGGTGACCCGAAACGCGCAGTCCGAGCCGCCCAAGCCCCCGTTCGCGTCACTTCGATCAGGGCCGCCCGCGCCGCGCCGCGCCTGCGCCATCGACGTGACCCGAAACGCGCACTCCGAGCCACCCAAGCGCCCGTTCGCGTCACTTCGACGCGGTTCGCCCGAGCCACACCCCCGTTCGCGTCACCTCGATGCAGCCGCCGATCGGCGCACATCGTGCAGGTGGTGCACCGGGTCGTGCACGAAGTACCGGGCGAGCGTGTCGACGGTGAACGCCGAGCCGTCGCTGCGCAGACCCGTGCGGTCGAGCTGGTCGTCGCGCACCCCGGCGAACGCGGCCGCGACGGTCTCGGCCGAGGCGACGAGCTCCGCCGCGACCTCGTCGGGCCGCTGCGCGGCGTAGTCGTCGTCGACGGCGGTCGCATCCTGGTCCCAGTTCGCGAACGCCGGAGCCTCCTCGGCGAGCATCAGCGCCAGGCGCCCCTCGAACACCCGGAACACGTCGCGCACATGCGCCCCGTACTCGAGGGTCGACCACGTCGTCGCATCGGGGCGATCGCGAGCGTCGGGGCGGGCCAGCTCGGCGGGCCAGACGGCGGCGTTGTCGCGAACGAGCCCGGGAACGTCGCGGAACTCGATCCGTCGCGAGTCGTAGCCGCACTCGTCGCAAGGGCGTTCGAGCACCCAGGTCCAGTTCTTCGTGTCGGGTGAGATGGCCATGGCTCGACATTAGGCGAGGCCGTCGCCCCGCCACCATCGCCATCCAGCCGTCGTCGCGCCAATCGCCGTCATCGAAGTGACCCGAAAGGAGTCATAAGACGCGCGCGGGGCACCGTTCGCGTCACCTCGATGCGGCACGCGGGGAGTCGACGTCGTGACCGCTCCAGAGGTCGCGGCAGTCCACCTCGAGAGCGCCGTTCTCGCGCAGGTACGCGCCGGCCCCCTGATCACCCGAGATCGACTGGGCGAGGTCCGACCAGTGGGCCCGCCCGACGACCACCGGATGCCCCGGCCGTCCGCCGAACACGGAACGCCTGAGAGTGCTCGCCCCGAGCGGCGACCCGGCACCGACCGGCGACCCGGCACCGGCGGGCGTCCCGGTGACAGACAGGAGGCGCGCCACGGCGGACGCGGGCAGCCCCGGGTAGTCGACCAGCGTGATGAGGGCGACCCGCGCCTCCTGCAGGTCCGGATCGGCGCCGAGCGCACGGAGCCCCGCCCGCAGCGACGCCGAGAGCCCGTCGGCCCAGTCGTCGGCGACGACGGTCGAGACCTGCGAGCCGAGGAGGCGCGGGTCGCCCGCCAGAAGATCCTCCGCCTCGGTCGCGCCCGCGCCGAGCACGACGACGACGCGGTCGCACCCGCCGGCGAGCAGGTTCGCCACGCCCCGAGTCAGCCAGGGTCCGCGTGCGTCGGCGACGAGCGCCTTGGGGCCACCCATGCGGGAGCCCGCGCCCGCCGCGAGCAGGAGCCCCACGATCGGGCCGGGTCGTGCGCGAGCCATGTCCACAGGCTAGCCGCCGGGTGTCGCGCGGGGGCTGCCGGCCGCTCTACGATTGACGCCACCCGGGCGGGCGCTGCCCCCACCACGCTCACCCCGCACCACGCACCGCACCCGCCCCACCCCGAGGAGCCCCGTGTTCGAGATCGCCGACCGCCTGCTGGCCCGGCTCGACGCGGGCGAACGGCTCGCGGTCGCGACGGCCGTCTCGATCGACGGCAGCGCGCCGCGCACCGTCGGCACGTCGATGGCCGTGACGGACGACGGCACCGTCATCGGCAGCATCTCGGGCGGCTGCGTCGAGGGAGCCGTCTACGAGAGCTGCCGGCAGGTGCTCGACGACGGGGCCGCCCAGCTCGACACCTTCGGCTTCAGCGACGAGACCGCGTTCGAGGTCGGGCTGAGCTGCGGTGGGCGCATCGAGGTGCTCGCCCGACTCGTCACCGCCGACGACGCCGTGACGGTCGCCGCCCTGCGCGAGGCGGCGGCGGGCCGCGAGGCCGTGGCGCACGTCGTGGTCGGACCGGTGCGGACCGGCGACGTCGTGGCGAGCCCCGACGACTGCGAGGGACTGCGGGTGTTCAGCGAGCGGTCGGTCCCGCCGCCGCGCCTCCTCGTCTTCGGGGCCGTCGAGTTCGCCGTCGCCCTCTGCAACGCGGGGGCCGTGCTGGGTTACCGCGTGACGGTGTGCGACCCGCGGCCGGTGTTCCTGACGCGCGAGCGGTTCCCGGCGGCCGAGCAGGTCGTCGTCGAGTGGCCGCCGAACTACCTCGCCCGCACCGAGGTCGACGAGCGGACGGTCGTCGCGGTGCTCTCGCACGACGAGCGGTTCGACGCCGATCTCGTCGCCGCGGCGCTGGCGTCGCCGGCCGTCTACGTCGGCGCGATGGGTTCGCGGACGACGCATGACCGGCGGGTCGCGTCGTTGCGTGAGCGGGGCGTGGACGAGGAGGCGCTGGCCCGGTTGCATTCGCCGATCGGACTCGATCTCGGGGCCAGCACTCCGGAGGAGACCGCAATGTCGATCCTGGCCGAGGTGCTGGCGGTGCGGTCGGGGGCGTCGCGCTCGCCGCTGCGGGAGCGCTCGGGCAGCATCCACGCGCCGATGCGGTGGGTTCCCGTCCTCGGCGGCGGGTCAGCGCCGACCCGCCGCGAGTGACACGAACCCGCCCGAACCCCCGCCCCCGCGCGTCACGAACCGGTCACGAGTGCACCGCGGCTCTTGCCGTCGGCGTCGAGCGCTTGGTTCCCTGAGCGGAGAGGGGGAGTCATGCCAGTCGAACCAGCCCGCAGATCCGCCACGCTGCTCGTCGCGCCCGGGATCGCACTCGCGCTCCTCACCGCGGGCTGCGCCTCGAGCGTCGGTCCGACGCCTCCGCCCGACGACCCGATCACCGCCGCGCGGCAGCTCCCGAACGCCGGGGGCATGGTGAAGTCCGGCGATGCGACGCCGACCTGCGGCGAGTTCGCCCTCCCGCAGGGCGTCCAGCTCGATCCGGAGGCGCTCGACTGCCTCGCCGACGCGTCCGCCGCGGGGGCGTCGGCCGAGCTCGCCTGGTCGACCCCGACGACGGAGGGCGACCCGATCGTGTCGTTCGCCTTCGTCGGGCCGGGAATCGACGGGGTCGAGACGTACACGACCACGGCGTTCGACTCGTACGGCGGGGGAGTCGACGGCTCGTGGTCGGGAACCCTCTGCCCCGACCCGCGCGACGTCCGCGGCGAGGGCGACTGCCGCCTCCTGCTCGAGGGCTGAGCGCGGTCCGTGCTGCGGGTGCGGCGGGTTCCCGTCATCGGCGGCGGGTCAGCGCTGACCCGCCACGAGTGACACGGACCCGCCGAACCCCGGAGCGAGCACCGAGCAGGCCCGCCTCACCCCGCCGAAGACCCCCCGCGCGCCGTGCTCTCGCGCACCACGAGCTCCGGTTCGAACACGATCTGGCGGGGCGCCCGCGCGGGGTCGTCGGCCTCGTCGCGGAGGATCTCGACGGCCGTCTGCCCGATCAGCGCGCTCGGCTGCCGCACCGAGCTGAGCGGCACGACGGCGGCGCGGGCGAAGTCGATGTCGTCGTAGCCGATCAGGGCGACGTCGTCGGGTACGCGCAGGTCGCCCTGCATGACGAGGGCCTGCAGCACGCCCATGGCGGCGAGGTCGTTGGCGGCGAAGATCGCGTCGGGGCGGTCGGCGGCGGGGCGTCGCACGATGGCGGCGGCGGCCTCGCGTCCGTTCTGCACGGTCAGCGCGGGGATGTCGACGACCTCGAGCGTGGCGCCGGGGGCGACGGCGACCGCGGCCCGTGCGCCGGCCAGGCGGTCGGCCACCTGCTGCAGGTCGGCCGGTCCGCCGACGAACGCGATGCGTCGACGCCCGAGACCGAGGAGGTGCTCCGTCGCCAGGTACCCGCCCCGCACGTCGTCGACGGAGACCGACGAGAACTCGGTCAGGTCGGCTCGCCGGTCGACGAGCACCGCGGGCATGCCGCGCAGGCGCAGTCGGCGGAGCCGGTCGGAGACGTCGCCGACGGGCGAGATCAGGATGCCCATCACGCGCCGCTCGTCGAAGAGGTCGAGGTAGTGCGCCTCGCGTTCGACCAGCTGGTCGCTGTTGCCGAGCAGGATGACGCGGCCCGACTCCTCGGCGGCGGCCTCGGCGCCGCGGGCGACGTCGGTGAAGAACGGGTTGCCCCCGTCGAGGATGATCAGGCCGATCACCCGGCTGTCGCCGCCGCGCAGCTGCCGGGCGGCGTCGTTGCGGACGAAGCCGAGGCTCGCGATGGCGTCGCTGACCCGGGCGATGGTCGACTCGCTGACCTTGGCGGGGTTGTTGAGCACGTTCGAGACGGTGCCGACCGAGACGCCGGCGGTCTCGGCGACGTCGCGGATGCTCGCCTGCCTCATCGCGCCTCCTGGTCCGTGCCGTGGTCTCCGACGAGTGTGCCACGCCCGTGATCGAGCTGTGATCCACAGCCGCGGGGCGCCCCTTGACGTCGAACCGAGTCTGCCCCTACAGTCGGCACGAACAGAAGTTGAAACGATTCACTTCTCTCGACGACGAGAGCGATTAGGAGAACGATCGATGACGATCGACCCCACATCCGACGGGCCGTCTCCGACGGCGACCGTGCTCGAGCTGCGCGGCGCACGCAAGACCTTCGGCGCCGTCGTGGCCCTCTCGAGCGGCAGCGTGCGGCTGCGTGCCGGCGAGATCAACGCGCTCGTCGGTGAGAACGGCGCCGGCAAGTCGACCATGGTGAAGATCCTCGCGGGGGTGCACCAGCCCGACAGCGGCGACTTCCTGTTCGACGGCCACCCGATCGTGTTCCGCAGCCCGGCCGAGAGCAAGGCGGCGGGTGTCAGCGTCATCTACCAGGAGCCGACGCTCTTTCCCGATCTGACCGTCGCCGAGAACATCTTCGTCGGGCGTCAGCCCACCACCCGTCTCGGGTTCATCGACCGGGCCGCGATGCGCGCCGACGCCCGCGCGCTCTTCGACCGGCTCGGTGTGCCGATCGACCCCGACCGCGTCGCCGAGGGCCTGTCGATCGCCGATCAGCAGATCATCGAGATCGCCAAGGCCATCTCGCTCGACGCCAAGGTGCTCATCATGGACGAGCCGACGGCGGCTCTGAGCGGCGTCGAGGTCGAGCGCCTCTTCGGGGTCGCCCGGGCGCTGCGCGACCGCGGCAGCGCGATCATGTTCATCTCGCACCGGTTCGACGAGGTCTTCGGTCTCAGCGACCGCATCACCGTCATGCGCGACGGCGCCTTCATCTCCGAGCACACGACCAGCGAGGTCAGCACGCCCGAGATCGTGCGGGCGATGGTCGGTCGCGACGTCGACCAGCTGTTCCCCAAGCAGGAGGCGCGGGTCGGCGACACCGTCGTCCGCGTCGACGGGCTGACCCGGGCGGGCGTCTTCCACGACGTGTCGTTCGAGGTGCGCGCCGGCGAGATCGTCGGGCTCGCCGGTCTCGTCGGGGCGGGTCGCACCGAGGTGGCGCGGGCGCTGTTCGGCATCGACCGCTACGACGCCGGCTCCGTGACGATCGGCGGCCGCAGGCTCGCGCCGCGCGATCCGATGGCCTCGATCAGGGCGGGCATCGGCTTCGTCCCCGAAGACCGCCGCAAGCAGGGTCTCGTGATGGACATGTCGGTCAGCCGCAACACGACGCTGACCCTCCGCACGACGCTCAGTCGTCTCGGGCTGGTCAGCGCGCGGCGCGAGCGCGAGGCGGCGGCCGACTGGTCGCGGCGACTGCAGGTCAAGACCGGCAGTCAGGAGCTCCCCGTGTCGACCCTCTCGGGCGGCAACCAGCAGAAGGTGGTGCTGGCCAAGTGGCTGGCGACCGACCCGACGTTCCTCATCGTCGACGAGCCGACGCGCGGCATCGACGTCGGCACGAAGAGCGAGGTGCACCGGCTGATCAGCGATCTCGCCGGTCGCGGCATCGCGGTGCTGATGATCTCGTCCGAGCTGCCGGAGGTGCTGGGTATGGCCGACCGCGTGCTCGTCATGCGCGAGGGGCGGCTCACGGCCACCTTCGACCGCGACGACGCCACTCCCGAGACGGTCATCAACGCCGCCACCGGCGCCGAGCCCGCGCACACCACCACGACGACGGAGACCCGCCGATGACGACCTCGCACGCCCTCGCCCCCGCGCTCGGCACCGGGCGCAGCCCGTTCGCCTCGCTCGTCCGTCAACGCGAGGTGCCGGTCGCCTCGGCGCTCGTGGTGCTCGTGATCGTGACGACGATCGCCAACCCGCTCTTCGTCTCGGCGCAGGGTGTCAAAGACCTGATGCTGAACGCCACGATCACGGTGATCATGGCAGTCGGCCTCGGTGCCGTCATCATCACGAACAACATCGACCTCTCGGTGGGGTCGATCCTCGGGCTCGTCGCGTTCGGCACGGGCTCGGTGTTCGCCGCGGCGCCCGACATCCCCATCGTCTTCGTCTTCGCGATCGGTCTGGCGCTGGGTGCCCTCCTCGGTGCGATCAACGGGTTCCTGGTGACGGTCGCGCGGGTGCCGTCGCTCGTGATCACCCTCGGCATGCTCTACATCTACCGGGGCGTGAACAACGCCTGGGCCGGCGGTCAGCAGTACTTCGCCGGCGACCGCCCGGCCGCCTTCGGCCGACTGTCGGTCGACACGGTGCTGGGAATCCCGATCATCACGGTGATCGCGATCGTCGTCGTGGTGCTCGTCGCGGTGTTCCTGGCCCGCACCCGCCCCGGTCGCGATCTGTACGCCATCGGCTCCGACGACGAGGCGGCCCGACTGTTCGGCATCCCGGTCAGCAAGCGCGTGCTCACGGCGTTCGTGCTGAACGGCACGCTCACGGGTCTCGCCGGCGTCCTCTACGCGTCGCGCTTCAACTCGGTCGGCGCGACCACGGGCACCGGTCTCGAGCTCGACATCGTGGCCGCGGCCGTCGTCGGCGGCATCGCGATCTTCGGCGGCTCGGGCAGCGTCGTGGGCGCCGCGATCGGCGCGGTGCTGCTGACCACCATCACGAGCAGCCTCACAGCGCTCAACGTCGACAAGTTCTGGCAGCAGGCCATCGTCGGCGTCCTCATCCTGACCGCCATCCTCGTCGAACGGATCGCCTCGATCCGCAAGGCGCGGAGACTCCGCACGAGCGAGGCCACCAATGCCTGAGCAGACGACCACCCCCTCGGCCGCGGGCTCCGCGATCGACCCGCGCCGCGCCTCCTCGGCGTCCCGCGACACCGCCGGCACCGCCGGCGACCGCGACGCCGCCCGCCGCGACCCCGAGTCCGCCGCCGAGAGGACGCTGCGCCGTCGCCGCCTGCTGACCGGCCGCGGCGCGATCATGATCTACGCGCTGCTCGGCACGCTGCTCGTCTGCGCGCTGACCGTGCCGCGGTTCGCGAGCGTGCAGACGACCGGGTTCCTGCTGCTCGACGCGATCCCGATCCTGATGATCGCGATGCCGATGGCCCTCGTGATCATCACCGGCGAGATCGACCTCTCGGTGGCCAGCACGGCGGGTCTCACCAGCGCCGCGATGGGCGTGCTGTGGGCGGCCGGCTGGGGCATCCCCGAGATCTTCGTGGTCTGCGTGCTGATCGGCATCGGCTGCGGGGCGCTGAACGGGCTGCTCGTCACCACCGTCGGGCTCCCGTCGCTCGCCGTGACCATCGGCACCCTCGCGCTGTACCGCGGCCTCGCCCTCGTCGTGATCGGCGACAACGCGGTCGCGAACTTCCCGCCCGGGCTCACGGCCTTCTTCACGTCGAAGATCGGCGGGACGGGCATCCCCACCGTCATGATCGGCGTCGCCGTCGTCATCGCCTTCTTCGGGGTGCTGCTGCACTTCAGCTCGTTCGGCCGCACGCTGCCGGCCATCGGCTTCAGCAAGGAGGCCGCGAGCTTCGTCGGCGTGCACGTCGGCCGCGCCAAGTTCTGGATGTTCGTCGCCACCGGCGTCGTCTCGGCCCTGGTCGGCATCTACTGGACGCTCCGCTACTCGAGCGCTCGCAGCGACAACGCGACCGGCATCGAGCTCGCGGTCATCGCGGCCGTCCTGCTCGGCGGGGTCTCGATCTTCGGCGGACGCGGCTCGATCCCCGGTGTCGTCGCCGGTGTCCTGATCATCTCGAGCGTCAGCTACGCGCTGCGCCTCGGCGGCATCAGCGACGTCGTCCTCAACGTCGTCACCGGTCTGCTGCTCGTCGGCAGCGTCGTCACGCCGAGTCTGATCGCGGTCGTCCGCGAGAAGCGCCGGGCGAGGCGGGCCGCGCGAGACGTGCTCGCCGCCTCGGCGGCCGACGCGGCCTGACCACCCCGGCCACCCCGGCCGCACCCCCGACCCCCGCCCCCACCTCGACCACACAGACCACCCCACGCACCATCCCCCACAGCAAAGGACGGAACGATGATGTTCACCACCTCCACCAGGCGCAGCGTGCGCCGGGCCGTGTCGACCGCGGCGGCCCTCGCCGGCGTCGCGCTCGTCGCCTCCGGCTGCGCCCTCACGGCCGGCTCGAGCGACGGCGACGCGACCACGGGCTCCGGCTCCGACGGCGAGCAGTCGATCGCGTTCGTGCCGAAGCAGCTCAACAACCCGTACACGGACGTCGTGCTCGGCGGCGGCGAAGAGGCGTCGAAGGCGATCGGCTACGACTACAGCGTCGTCGGTCCGCTGGAGGCCAGCGCCTCGTCGCAGGTCACCTTCATCAACACGCTCACGCAGCAGGGTGCGAACGTCATCGTCATCGCGGCGAACGACCCGGACGCGGTCGGGCCGGCCCTGCAGGAGGCGCGCGACGGCGGGGCGAAGATCGTCGCCTTCGACTCCGACACGAACCCCGACTACCGCGATGTGTTCATCAGCCAGGTCGAGGCGAAGGACGTCGCGCTGATCCAGATCCGCCAGATGAGCGAGCAGATCGGCGGCGAGGGCGACATCGCGATCCTCTCGGCGACGGCGAACGCCACGAACCAGAACGAGTGGATCAAGTACATCGAAGAGGAGGTCGACACAAACCCCGACTACGCGGGGATCGACATCGTCTCGAAGGTCTACGGCGACGACGACGACGCGAAGTCGTTCCAGGAGGCCCAGGGGCTGCTCCAGGCGAACCCCGACCTGAAGGGCATCATCTCGCCCACCACGGTCGGCATCGCCGCGACGGCCCGTTACCTCTCGACATCGGAGTACAAGGGCAAGGTCGCGCTGACCGGGCTCGGTCTGCCGAACGAGATGCGCGAGTTCGTGAAAGACGGAACCGTCACGGCGTTCGCCCTCTGGGACCCTGCGCAGCTCGGCTACGTCGCGGCCTACGCCGGTCAGGCGCTCGTCGACGGCACCATCACGGGCGCCGAGGGCGACACCTTCGAGGCCGGCGACCTCGGTGAGCGCACCGTCGGCGCCGACGGCATCGTGATCGTCGGCCCGCCGACCGAGTTCGACGCCGACAACATCGACGACTACGACTTCTAGTCGTCACCGCGGGGCCGCCGGGGTGACCACCTCGGCGGCCCCGCCCTCCCTCGGGGCGCGCACCGCGCCTCCTCGGCCCATCGGGCGCGCGAGCGCCCCCGTCGACACCGGAGTCGTCACCCCATGAGCACCAGCACCTCCGCCGTGCACGATCTGCTGCCCCCGATCCGCCGCCGCCGCACCCGCGTCGGGCTCGTGGCCGGCGGTCTCGGCACCTACTGGCCGCAGTTCCCCGGCCTGCTGCCGCAGCTGCAGGAGTCCACCCGCTACGTGGTCGACCGCTTCGGCGGTCTCGACGCCGAGGTGATCGACACCGGCTTCATCTCGGACGCCCAGGAGGCGCGGGTCGCCGCCGACACGCTGCGCACCGCCGACTGCGACCTGATCGTCGTCTTCCTCACGACCTATCTGACGTCGTCGATGGTGCTCCCGATCGCGCAGCGGGCCGGGGTGCCGGTGCTCGTGATCGATCTGCAGCCGACCGAGAGGATGGACCACGAGCGGTTCGACACGGGCATGTGGCTCGCCTACTGCGGGCAGTGCCCGGTGCCCGAGGTCGCGAACGTGTTCCGTCGGGCCGGCATCGAGTTCCGGTCGGTCTCGGGTCATCTGCGGAGCGAGCGTGCGTGGCGGCGCATCGAGCGGTGGGTGCACGCCGCCGGGGTCCGGGCGCGGCTGAGGGAGGCGCGGCACGGCCTGATGGGGCATCTCTACCCGGGCATGCTCGACGTCTCCACCGACCTCACCCTCTTGTCGACGCACTTCGGGTCGCACGTCGAGGTGCTCGAGTTCGACGACCTGCGGGTGCGGGTCGACGCCGTCACCGACGCCGAGGTGCGCGAGCGCGTCGCCCTCGCCCGCGAGGTGTTCGAGGTCGACGCGTCGGTCGGGCAGCAGGACTTCGACTGGGGCGCGCGCGTCTCGGTCGGGCTCGACCGGCTGGTGGCCGACTTCGACCTCGACTCGCTCGCGTACTACCACCGGGGTCTCGAGGGCGAGCAGCACGAGCGGCTCGGGGCCGGGATGATCCTCGGGGCGTCGCTGCTCAACGCGCGGGGGCTGCCGACGGTGGGGGAGTACGAGCTCCGCACGTCGGTCGCGATGCTCGCCGCGCAGGCCCTCGGCGTCGGCGGCTCGTTCACCGAGATCCAGGCCATCGACTTCGACGACGGGGTGGTCGAGATGGGTCACGACGGGCCGGCCCACCTGGCGATCTCGTCGTCACGGCCCGTGCTGCGGGGTCTCGGGGTCTTCCACGGCAAGCGCGGCTACGGCGTCAGCGTCGAGTTCGACGTGCAGCCCGGCCCGGTGACGACCTTCGGTCTCGGGCAGGATCGCGACGGCGCGCTGTCGTTCGTCACGAGCGAGGGCGAGGTCGTGCCCGGCCCGCTGCTCGCGATCGGCAACACGACGTCGCGCGTCGACTTCGGCGGCGACCCGGGCGAATGGGTCGACGAGTGGTCGCGGAGCGGCATCGGTCACCACTGGGGACTCTGCGTCGGGCACGTCGCGCGAGACGTCGCGGCGGCGGCCTCGCTGCTCGGCATCGAGCACCGGCACGTCTCCGCCCCCTTCGACGACGCCGACGGCTTCGCCGCCAGCCTCGGCTCGGCGCACCCGTAGACCCTCTTGTCCGCACCACCGGCACTTGCTACGCTCGTGCCATTGAAACGATTCAACGACGAACCGGAGAACACCCCATGACCGCCGACGAGCACGAGCGCTACGCGTTCCGCCTCCAGGTAGCCCCCGATCGACTGGCCGACTACACCCGGCGCCACGCCGAGGTCTGGCCAGAGATGCTGCAGGCCCTCCGCGACAGCGGCTGGCACGGCTACTCGCTCTTCGCCGCACCCGACGGGCTGCTGATCGGCTACGTCGAGGCCGAGTCGCTCGAAGCCGCGCAGGCCGCGATGGCGCGCACCGACGTGAACTCCCGCTGGCAGGCCTCGATGGCCGAGTTCTTCACCTCGCTCGACGGCACCCCGCCCGACGAGGGCTTCGAGCTGCTCACCCAGGTCTTCAACCTCGAGGCGCAGCTCGGCCTGCCGGGCGCCGGCCGCCGCACCACCACCGACACGATCACGGAAGAAGCATCATGACCACCTTCGAGTCCATCGCCCCCACGCTCGAGCGTCAGGCGATCGAGCTGCCCAGCTGGGCCTTCGGCAACTCGGGAACCCGGTTCAAGGTGTTCGGCACCCCGGGCACCCCGCGCAGCGCCGAGGAGAAGATCGCCGACGCCGCGACCGTGCACGAGTACACCGGTCTCGCCCCGAGCGTCGCCCTGCACATCCCCTGGGACGAGGTGAGCGACTTCACGGCCCTCCGGTCGTTCGCCGCCGACCACGGCGTCGCGCTCGGCACGGTGAACTCGAACACCTTCCAAGACGAGGCGTACAAGTTCGGCAGCCTGGCGCACAGCGACGCCGCCGTGCGACGCAAGGCGATCGACCATCACCTGCGCTGCCTCGAGATCATGCGCGAGACCGGCTCTCGCGACCTCAAGATCTGGCTCGCCGACGGCACCAACTACCCCGGTCAAGACAGTCTGCGCCAGCGCCAGGACCACCTCGCCGAGTCGCTGGCCGAGATCTACGCCGGGCTCGACCCCGAGCAGCGGCTCGTGCTCGAGTACAAGTTCTTCGAGCCGGCGTTCTATCACACCGACGTGCCCGACTGGGGCACCAGCTACGCCCAGGTGAGCGCCCTCGGCGACCAGGCGCTGACCTGCCTCGACACCGGGCACCACGCCCCGGGCACCAACATCGAGTTCATCGTCATGCAGCTGCTGCGACTCGGCAAGCTCGGCTCGTTCGACTTCAACTCGCGCTTCTACGCCGACGACGACCTGATCGTCGGCGCCGCCGATCCGTTCCAGCTGTTCCGCATCCTGTTCGAGGTCGTCGACGGCGGCGGGCTCGAGGTCGGCTCGCCGGTGCAGTTCATGCTCGACCAGTGCCACAACGTCGAGGACAAGATCCCCGGCCAGATCCGCAGCGTGCTCAACGTGCAAGAGATGACGGCGCGGGCGCTGCTCGTCGACCGGCCCGCGCTCGACTCCGCTCGCGCCGCCCACGACGTGCTCGGCGCCAACGCCGTGCTGATGGACGCCTTCTACACCGACGTCCGCCCCGCCCTCGCCGACTGGCGCGAGGGCCGGGGTCTGCCCCGCGACCCGATGGCGGCGTATCTGGCGAGCGGCACTCAGGAGCGCCTCGCCGACGAGCGCGCCGGCGGCACCCAGCTCAGCTGGACCTGAGCCGCGATCGTCCCCGCCCCTCCTCTGCGAACCGAGAACGGACCCATGAACCAGACCCGCACCTCCTCGTCCACCAGCACGACCCCCGCCGCCGCGGCCGACCTGATCGCGCGCAGCAACCGGCTCGGAGCCGACCCGCGCGTGACGAACTACGCCGGCGGCAACACCTCGGCCAAGGGCACCTCGATCGACCCGGCCACGGGCGAGCCCGTCGAGCTCCTCTGGGTGAAGGGCAGCGGCGGCGACCTGGGCACGCTCACCGAGCAGGGCCTCGCGGTGCTGCGGCTCGACCGGCTGCGCGGTCTCGCGAACGTCTACCGGGGCCCCGAGCACGAAGACGAGATGGTCGCCGCGTTCGACTACGCCTTGCACGGCAAAGGGGGAGCGGCACCCTCGATCGACACGGCCATGCACGGTCTCGTCGAAGCCGCGCACGTCGATCACCTTCACCCCGACAGCGGCATCGCCATCGCGACCGCCGCCGATGGCGAGCGCCTCACCGCCGAGATCTTCGGCGGGCGCGTCGTCTGGGTGCCGTGGCGCCGACCGGGCTGGCAGCTCGGGCTCGACATCGCCGCGATCAAGGCCGAGAACCCCGACGCGATCGGCACGATCCTCGGCGGGCACGGCATCACCGCCTGGGGCGACACGAGCGACGAGGCCGAAGCCAACTCGCGCTGGATCATCGAGACGGCCGAGGCGCACATCGCCGAGCACTCGCGGGCCGACCCGTTCGGCCCCGCTCTCGACGGCTACGCGGCCCTGCCCGAGGCCGAACGTCGCGCCCGGGCTGCCGCGCTCGCCCCGACGATCCGCGGGCTGGCCTCGCACGACGCCCCGCAGGTCGGGCACTTCAGCGACGACCCCGCCGTGCTCGAGTTCCTCGCGAGCGCCGAGCATCCGCGGCTGGCCGCCCTCGGCACCAGCTGCCCCGACCACTTCCTCCGCACGAAGGTCACGCCGCTGCTGCTCGACCTGCCCGCCACCGCCTCCGTCGAGCAGTCCATCGCGCGCCTCCGCGAGCTGCACGAGCAGTACCGCCTCGACTACCAGGCCTACTACGACCGGCACGCGACCCCCGACAGCCCGGCGATCCGCGGGGCCGACCCGCTCATCGTGCTCGTGCCCGGCGTCGGCATGCTCTCGTTCGGCAAAGACGCGCAGACCGCCCGGGTCGCCGGCGAGTTCTACATCAACGCGATCAACGTCATGCGCGGCGCCGAGGGGCTCTCGACCTACGCTCCGATCGACGAGGCCGAGAAGTTCCGCATCGAGTACTGGGCGCTCGAAGAGGCCAAGCTGCGTCGCCTCCCGGCCCCGAAGCGCCTCGCGACCCGCATCGCGCTCGTCACCGGCGCCGCCTCGGGCATCGGCAAGGCCATCGCCACGCGCCTCGCCGCCGAGGGGGCCTGCGTCGTCATCGCCGACCTCGATCTCGCGAAGGCGCAGGCCGCGGCGGCCGAGATCGGCGGGCCCGACGTGGCACGTGGCGTCGCGGCCGACGTGAGCGACGAGGCGGCCGTCAAGGCCTCGATCGACGAGGTGCTGCTGGCCTTCGGCGGTCTCGACCTCGTCGTCAACAACGCCGGGCTCAGCCTGTCGAAGTCGCTCTTCGACACGACCGAGGCCGACTGGGATCTCCAGCACGACGTCATGGCCAAGGGGTCGTTCCTCGTGGCGAAGAACGCCGCGCGCGTGCTCGTCGACCAGGGGCTCGGCGGCGACATCGTCTACATCTCGTCGAAGAACTCCGTCTTCGCCGGCCCGAACAACATCGCCTACAGCGCCACGAAGGCCGACCAGGCCCACCAGGTGCGGCTGCTCGCGGCCGAGCTGGGCGAGCACGGCATCCGGGTCAACGGCATCAACCCCGACGGGGTCGTGAGGGGCTCGGGCATCTTCGCCAGCGGCTGGGGCGCCAATCGGGCCGCGACCTACGGCATCGACGAGCAGGATCTCGGGGCCTTCTACGCCCAGCGCACGATCCTCAAGCGCGAGGTCGTGCCCGAGAACGTCGCCGCCGCCGTCTTCGCCATCTGCACGAGCGACTTCTCGCACACGACCGGGCTGCACGTGCCGGTCGACGCGGGCGTCGCCGCGGCGTTCCTCCGCTGAGTCGACGATGACGACCAGAACCCCGATGGGCGGCGGCACGGTCGCCGCGGTCGACCTCGGCGCCACGAGCGGTCGGGTCATGCTCGGCCGGGTCGACCGCGACGGGGTCCGGCTGCGCCCGGTGGCCCGATTCGCGAACGACCCCGTGACGGTCCCCGAAGGAGGCGCGGGTCGTCTCGGTCTGCACGGTGTCGGTCTGCACTGGGACGTCCTCGGGCTCTGGCGGTCCGTCACCGCGGGGCTGGCCGCCGCCGTGCGCGACGAGCCTGGGCTGCGGTCGATCGGGGTCGACTCGTGGGCGGTCGACTACGCGCTGCTCCGCGACGGCCGACTGCTCGGCACGCCGTACCACTACCGCGACGGGCGCACCGCGGCGGGGGTCGAGGCGGTGCACGCCGCGGTGTCGCCCCGTGAGCTGTTCACGCGGGCGGGGCTGCAGCATCTGCCGTTCAACACGGTGTTCCAGCTGGCGGCCGATCGCGCCTCCGGAACCCTGGCCCTCGCCGACCGCGCCCTGCTCGTGCCCGACCTGTTCTCGTGGTGGCTGACCGGGGTGGCGGCGACCGAGTCGACCAACGCGTCGACCACCGGGCTGCTGTCGCCCGTCGAGCGGGCCTTCGACGTCGATCTGATGAACCGCGTCGGCGTCCCCCTCGATCTCTTCGCCCCGCTCGTCGACCCCGGTGCCGCCCTCGGTCCGCTGCTGCCGTCGGTCGCCTCGGCGATCGGGGCGCCGACGTCGCTCGGGGTCACGGCCGTCGGGTCGCACGACACCGCCTCGGCCGTGGTCGGCGTGCCGCTCGCCGGCGACGACGCGGCATACGTCTCGAGCGGCACCTGGTCGCTCGTCGGGCTCGAGCTCCCCGCACCCCTCGTCACCGACGAGGCGCGCCTCGCGGGGTTCACCAACGAGGGCGGGGTCGACGGCCGCACCCGGTTCCTGAAGAACGTGTCGGGGCTGTGGCTGCTGAGCGAGTCGATGCGCACCTGGGACGGCGCGGGGGCCACGGCCGCCGAGCGCAGCAGCGACCTCGCCGCCCTGCTCGCCGAGGCGGCCGACGTCACCCGCGCAGTCCCGGTCTTCGACGCCACCGACCAGCGCTTCGCGCCGCCCGGCGACATGCCCGCGCGCATAGGGGCCTGGTGCGTCGAGCACGACGTCGAGCCGCCGCGGGGGAGGGCCGAGGTGGTGCGCAGCATCCTCGAGTCGCTGGCCGCCGCCTACGCCGAGACCCTGCGCGACGCCGAACGCCTCTCGGGTCGCCGCATCCGCACCGTGCACGTCGTCGGCGGCGGGTCGCAGAACGCGCTGCTCTGCCAGCTCACGGCCGACCGGACGGGCTGCACCGTGCTCGCCGGGCCGGTCGAGGCCACCGCGCTCGGGAACATCCTCGTCCAGGCCCGCGCGGTCGGCATCGTCGACCCGTCGTCGTCGCTCGAGGCGCTGCGGGCCCTGGTCTCGGCGTCGTCCGCTCCCGTCAGATACCTGCCCCGGGTGCCGTCGCGCGCCTCCTGAACTCCCTCACGCTCCTCTCGAAAGGACCACCATGGTCGACCGCAGAATCCCGAACCTCCACGACCTCGCCCCGCTGATGCAGTTCAAGAGGCCGACGTTCGACCTCAAGGCCAAGCGGCTGCGCGAGGCGCTCACCATCGAAGACCTGCGGCGGATCGCGAAGCGACGCACGCCGACGGCCGCGTTCGACTACACCGACGGCTCCGCCGAGGCCGAGATCTCGCTGCGGCGGGCGCGGCAGGCGTTCCGCGACGTGCAGTTCAACCCGGCGATCCTGCACGACGTCGCCACGGTCGACACCGGCTGGGACGTGCTGGGCAAACGGGTCGAGCAGCCGTTCGGCATCGCGCCGACCGGGTTCACGCGCATGATGCAGACCGAGGGCGAGAAGGCGGGGGCGGCGGCCGCCGCGGCGGCCGGCATCCCGTTCAGCCTCTCGACGATGGGCACCGCGTCGGTGGAGGACGTCGCCCAGGCGGCCCCGGGCGGCCGCAACTGGTTCCAGCTCTACATGTGGAAGGACCGCGACCGCTCGATGGCCCTCGTCGACCGGGCCGCCGCGGCCGGGTTCGACACTCTGCTGGTGACGGTCGACGTGCCGGTGGCGGGTGCGCGGCTCCGCGACTCGCGCAACGGCATGACGATCCCGCCGTCGCTGACGCCCAAGACGATCATCGACGCGCTGCCGCGCCCGTGGTGGTGGGTCGACTTCCTCACCACCGAGCCGCTCGCGTTCGCCTCGCTCGACCGCTGGTCGGGCACCGTCGCCGAGCTGCTCAACACGATGTTCGATCCGACCGTGACCTACGACGACCTCGCGTGGATCAAGTCGCAGTGGCCCGGCAAGCTCGTCGTCAAGGGCGTGCAGACCGTCGACGACGCCCGGCGGGTGACCGACCTCGGGGTCGACGCGCTCATCCTGTCGAACCACGGCGGGCGTCAGCTCGACCGGGCGCCGATCCCGTTCCACCTGCTGCCCGACGTCGTCCGCGAGGTCGGAGGCGACACCGAGGTGCACCTCGACACGGGCATCATGTCGGGCGCCGACATCGTGGCGGCGGTCGCCCTCGGCGCGCGCTTCACGCTGATCGGGCGGGCGTACCTGTACGGGCTCATGGCCGGCGGACGCGAGGGGGTGGACCGGGCCATCGAGATCCTGTCGGTCGAGATCGCCCGCACGATGCGCCTCCTCGGGGTGAACTCGCTCGACGAGCTCGAGCCGAAGCACGTCACGCAGCTCGAGCGGCTCGTGCCCCGCGCCCGCGGCTGAGCGCCTTCGTGCCCGTGCCCGCGCTCGTGCCTGCGCTCCTGCCCGTGCCCGTGCCCGTGCCCGTGCTTGCGCTCGTGCCCGTGCTTGCGCTCGTGCCCGTGCCCGCGCTCGTGCCCGTGCCTCGGCCTGCGGCGGGTTCCCGTCATCCGTGGCGGGTCAGCGCTGACCCGCCACGGATGACACGGACCCGCCGCACGCCGCGACGCCGAGCGAACCCGAGGCGAGCCGAGGAGGCGCGGTGTGCGTCACACGCCCCCGCATCGTCCACAATGGGGCCGTGACCGACATCGAGACATCGAGACGTGCCGACGGCAGCAGCCGTGACGACATCCGCGGGGCCGTCGACGGCGACCTGCGCGGCGACGTGAGCTTCCTCGGCAGCCTGCTCGGCAGGGTGCTGCGCGAGTCCGGCTCCGACGACCTCTTCCGCGACGTGGAGGCGGTGCGCGCCGCCGTCATCGCCGCGTACGAGGGGGCGGGCGGGGCCTCGCTCGACGACGCGCAGACCATCGTCGACGGTCTCGATCAGGAGCGCGCCGAGCAGGTCGCCCGGGCGTTCACCTGCTACTTCCACCTCAGCAACCTCGCAGAAGAGCACCACCGCGTGCGCGTGCTGCGTCGCCGCGGCAGCGCCCAGCGCACCGCCTCCGACTCGGTCGCCGACACGCTGCAGCAGCTCGTCGCCGAGGTCGGCGCCGACGAGGCCTCGAAGCGCCTCAGCGATCTGCGGTTCCACCCCGTGCTGACGGCGCACCCCACCGAGGCGCGGCGCCGCGCCGTCGCGTCGACCATCCGTCGCATCAGCGACCTGATGGACGAGCGCGACCGGCTGCAGAACGACATCGCCGTCGCCGAGGCCGAGCGCCGTCTCCTCGAAGAGGTCGACACCCTCTGGCGCACATCGCCGCTCCGCACCACGCGCCCCACCCCGCTCGACGAGGTGCGCACGGCGATGAGCGTCTTCGACCAGACCCTGTTCGAGATCGTGCCGCAGGTGTACCGCCTGCTCGACGACCGCCTCCTCGGCGACCGGGCCGGCCGCGAACCCGCCGTCGCCCCCGCGTTCCTCCGACTCGGCAGCTGGATCGGCGGAGACCGCGACGGCAACCCGCACGTCACCGCCGAGGTCACCCGCCAGGCCGCCGACATCGCGGCCGAGCACGTGCTGCTCGGGCTGCACCGGGCCGCATCCCGCGTGGGCGCCACCCTCACCCTCGACGAGGCCGACACGCCCGCCGATGCGACGCTGATCGCCCTCGCCGACGCGCAGCGGGCCCTCGACCCCGAGCTCGCGTCGAGCATCGGTGTCCGCTCGCCGAACGAGACCCACCGCCGCGTGCTGCTATTCGTCGCGGCGCGCATCGAGGCCACACGCCGCGACGGCGACCCGCTCGGCTACGACGCGCCCGAGCAGCTACTCGCCGACCTCCGCGTGGTGCAGCACTCGCTGCGTGCGGCCGGTGCGCATCGTGCCGCGAACGGCGAGCTGCAGGGCCTCGTCTGGCAGGTCGAGACCTTCGGGTTCCACCTCGCCGAGCTCGAGGTCCGTCAGCACTCGCAGGTGCACCGCACGGCGCTCGCCGAGCTGCGCGCCGGGGGCGAGACGAGCCCGATGACCGACGAGGTCCTCGCCGTCTTCCGCACCATCAAAGATCTGCAGGTGCGCTACGGGGTCCGTGCCGCCTCCCGCTACATCGTGTCGTTCACGCAGTCGTCCGCCGATCTCGCGAACGTGCACGAGCTCGCCGCGTACGCCCTCGGGTCGGCCGAGGCCGCGCCCGTGCTCGACGTGGTGCCGCTGTTCGAGACGTTCGCCGACCTCGAGGCGAGCACGCGCATCCTCGAGGAGGCGCTGGCCACCGAGGTCGTGCAGCGTCGCCTCTCCGAGACGGGCCGCCGCCTCGAGGTGATGCTCGGCTACTCCGACTCGTCGAAGGACGTCGGGCCGGTGTCGGCGACCTTCGCCCTGTACGACGCGCAGGCGCGCATCGCCGACTGGGCGGCTGCGAACGACATCACGCTGACGCTCTTCCACGGTCGGGGCGGGGCCCTCGGTCGCGGCGGCGGGCCGGCGAACGAGGCCGTGCTGGCCCAGCCGCCGCACTCGGTCGACGGGCGCTTCAAGATCACCGAGCAGGGCGAGGTCATCGTCGCCCAGTACGGCAACCAGGCGATCGGCGCCCGGCACCTCGAGCAGATGGCCGCCGCGACGCTGCTGGCGTCGAGCCCGTCGAACGAGGCCGAGAACGCCGAGGCCGCCACCCGCTTCGCCGACGTGGTCGCCACGATGGACGAGGCGTCACGGGCGACCTTCTTCAGACTGGTCAAGGCCGAGGGCTTCGCCTCGTGGTTCGCCGCCGTCACCCCGATGGAGGAGGTCGGCCTGCTCGCACTCGGCTCACGCCCGGCCCGTCGTGGTCTCTCGGTCGAGTCGCTCGAGGACCTGCGGGCGATCCCGTGGGTGTTCGCCTGGACCCAGGCCCGCATCAACCTGGCCGGCTGGTACGGACTCGGCTCGGCCCTCGCGGCCGTCGGCGACGTCGACCTGCTGCGCGATGCGTACAAGACGTGGCCGCTGTTCCGCACGATGGTGAAGAACGTCGAGCTGTCGCTCGCGAAGACCGACGGCCACATCGCCCGCGAGTACCTCGGGCTGGCCGAGCGCGACGACCTCGCCGGCGCCGTGCTCGACGAGATGGCGCTCACCCGCGAGTGGGTGCTGAAGGTCAGCGAGCACGCCGAGGTGCTCGACGGGCGCCCGGTGCTGAGCCGCTCGGTGCGTCTGCGCAGCCCGTACGTCGACGCGCTGTCGCTGCTGCAGCTGCGGGCGCTCCGCTCGATCCGCGTGAACGGCGGGGGCGACCCGGCCGATGCCGACCACCGCCTCCTGCTGCTCACCGTGAACGGGATCGCCGCCGGCCTGCAGAACACGGGCTGATCCGACGAGCGGGCTCGCGAGCGCCGGGCGCCCTGCCCGCCCGGCCCGCCGTGCTCGACAGTGGTCAGAAGTCGCCCTTCTCCGCGACGCGAAGGGTGGTTTCTGCCCACCCTCGAGCGTGCGCTGAGGCTCGGGCCTGACGGTGGTCCGAAGTCGCCCTTCTCGGCGATGCGAGGGGCGGGTTCTGCCCACCCTCGAGCGTGCGCGGAGGCAGCCGGCGTCAGCCCACGCGCGTGTACGTCGTCTCGGCGTCGTACGACTTGGCCGGGCCGCGCACCGTCCAGCGCTCGACGAACGACGTGGGCGTCAGAACGCGCGTCTCGACGAGGTAGTCGTCGGGGGCGCACGGGTGCCGCGCCTCCCAGGCTCCGGTCCGCAGGTCGAGGTCGACGAAGTGCCGACCGTCGGCGAACCGGACGTCGAGCGACCCGTCCGCCCGCCGGTGATACGTGAGCCGTCGACCCGCGGAGGCGCGGTGCGAGCCCCGCACGACCTCCCCCTCCTCGACGTACGAGGCGGGTCGTTCGGGGTCGTCGCCCGCCGCCTCGACGGTCGCGGTGCCGGTGAAGACGGTCTCGTCGCCGACGAGCCGGTCGACGATGCGGCGTTCGACGCGCCAGCGACCGAGCAGCAGCGGGAGGGTGTCCATCCGTCCAGTGTCGCGCACGGCCCGTCGCGCACGGCCCGTCGTCCGGTCGGACGCCGCGAAACGGCCGTCGCCCCGCCGGATCCCGCGCACGCGCGATCCCGTGGTTCCGCGGTCGGTCCGCGGTGCCACGCAGGGGCCGGTGCCGTCGAGCCGCCCGCGCGCCAACTCCGACCTTCGGTCGATCCGGCGGGCCGGGCGCCCTCCTTAGGCTCGGGGCATGACCTCCTCGGCATCGACCCCCCACGCGGCGCCGGTCGCGCCGTCGCTCCCGGCGGCGCCGCCGGCCCCGGCGCCCGTCTCGCCGGCCCCGCCGCGGCGTCCCGCGACCGGTGCGGGGCCCGGCCGCGCGCACCTGTCCCGGGCACGGCGCGTCTGGGCCGAGACCTGGAGACTCGGCCTCGCGACGCTGGTGGGCCTCCTGGCCTTCGCGCTCGTCTGGCCCGAGACGGCCACCGCCGACTGGAGCGACGCCCGGCTCGGGCTCGGCATGATGGGCGATCTCGCCGTCGGTGTCGCCACCCTGGTGCTCGTCGCGTTCCGGCATCGCGCACCTTTCGTCATCGCGCTGATCCTGGCGCTCTGCGGGGGCGTCTCGACCCTCGCGACCGGTGCCGCCGTCCTCGGCCTCGTCTCGCTCGCGACTCGTCGCCGCGCTCGCGAGCTGGCGACCGTCGGGCTCGTGTACCTCGCTGCGGGCTGGTTCTCGGAGTCGGTGATGTTCCCCGCGATGGGCGACTCCCTGCCCGCCTGGCAGCTGCTGCTCAGCGGCGTCGTCCTCTACGCCCTCGTCGTGGCCGTCGGCGTCGCCATCGGAAGCCGTCGCGACCTGATCGCCTCGCTGCGCGACCGGGCGGTGCTCGCCGAGCACGAGCAGGCCCTCAGGGAGGAGCGCATCCGCGACCACGAACGCGCCCGGATCGCCCGTGAGATGCACGATGTCCTCGGCCACCGTCTCTCGCTCGTGGCCCTCCACGCCGGTGCCCTCGAGTACCGGGGTCGCGATCTGAGCCCCGACGAGGTCGTCGAGACGGCGGGCGTCGTCCGCGACAACGCGCAGTCAGCCCTCAGCGAGCTGCGCGACGTGCTCGGGGTGCTGCGCGACCCGTCGGCCACGGGGGAGTCCGAGGTCACGCAGGTCGCGCCTCCTCAACCGACCCTCGCCGATCTGCCGGGTCTGCTCGACGAGGCCCGGGCGGCGGGCGCCGTCGTCGCCTGCACCATCGACGACCGGACGACGAGCGCCCTGGTCGATCTGCCGACCTCGCTGAGTCGGCACGCGTACCGCATCGTGCAGGAGTCGTTGACGAACGCGAGGAGGCACGCCCCGGCTCAACCGGTCGACATCGCCTTCACGGGCGGGGCCGGCGGAACACTCCGCATCGTCGTCGGCAACCCGTCGATCGAGCACCGCGCATCGGCGCCGGGGCACGGTCTCACCGGTCTGGCGGAGCGCGTGCGACTTGTCGGCGGCACGTTCCAGGCGGGGCCCGACGGGCACGGGCGGCACGTCGTCGAGGCGGTGCTCCCGTGGAGCTGACCGCCGCCGCCTCCACCGCCACCGCACCGGTCCGCGTCGTGATCGTCGACGACGAGACCCTCGTCCGCACCGGTCTGCGCCTCCTGCTCGGCGGCGACCAGGGCATCGAGGTGGTCGGCGAGGCCTCCGACGGTCTCGAGGCCGAAGCGGTGATCGATCGGACCGAGCCCGACGTCGTGCTGATGGACATCCGGATGCCGCGCTGCGACGGTCTCGTCGCCACCGAGCGAGAGCTCGCGAGGCGACCCGACCTCGCCGTCCTCGTGCTCACCACCTTCGACGCCGACGAGCTCGTGCTCTCGGCTCTGCGGCTCGGCGCCCGGGGGTTCCTGGTGAAGGACACACCGCCGCACGAGCTCGTGCAGGCCGTGCGGACCGTCGCGTCGGGGCGCTCGATCCTGTCGCCGTCGGTGCTCGACCGCGTGATCGGGGTCGCCGCCGGCCGGATCGGCGCCGAGGCGCAGGCGCACGCGCAGGCGCCGACGGTCGGCCGGGTCGAGCGCGAGCGCTTCGACCGGCTGACCGACCGCGAGGCCGAGGTCGCCCTCGCGGTGGCCCGAGGTGCGACGAACGCGCAGATCGCTGCCGACCTGTTCGTCAGCATCGCCACGATCAAGACGCACGTCGGGCACGTCTACGAGAAGCTCGAGGTCGACAACCGGGTGCAGGTGGCGCTGCTCGTGCACGCCGCCGGGCGGGGCTCGGCGACGATCTCGTAACAGCGTCGCCGGGAGGTCGACCCCGGCGAGGGCTGCTGCCATGATCATCGGAGGGCCGCTCGCCGATCGGGTGCCTCGTCTCGAGAGCTCCTCTCGCCCGACCAGGAGGTCACCGCCGTGTCTGCCCGCACGAAACGTCCGTCGTCCCGTCTCCGCCACCCGCGCCTCCTCGGCTCCGCGGCTCTGTCGGCCGTCGCCCTGCTGGCGCTCGCCGCATGCGCCTCGGCCCCCGAGCCCTCCGTCGACCCGGCCTCGACCGATTCGACGCACTGCTCGCGCATGGTCACGAACTCGGGCGGCCTCGACGACCGCTCGTTCAACCAGTCGAGCTGGGCGGGCTTGCAGAAGGCCGAGAAGGAGGACGGCATCGCGGCCGAGGTGCTCGTCTCGACCAACGAGACCGACCTCGCGCCGAACGTCGCGCAGGCCGTCGCCTCGGGGTGCGGCTTCGTGCTGACCGTGGGTTACGAGCTCGCTCCGGCGACGGAGGAGCAGGCGGCGGCGAACCCCGACATCGACTTCGCGATCGTCGACGAGACCGTCGAGGGCGAGAACGTCAAACCGATCGTGTTCGACACGGCGCAGGCGTCGTACCTCGCGGGCTATCTCGCCGCGGGCGTCTCGAAGACCGGCACCGTGGCGACGTTCGGCGGTGGCAACCAGCCCCCGGTCACGCTGTTCATGGACGGCTTCTCGGACGGCGTCGACGCCTATAACGAGGCTCACGGCACGACGGTGAAGCTGCTCGGCTGGGACAAGGCCGCGCAGGACGGCTCGTTCACGGGCGACTTCGAAGACGTCAACAAGGGCAAGCAGCTGGCGCAGGCGCTGATCGACCAGGGCGCCGACGTCATCATGCCGGTGGCCGGTCAGGTAGGCGAGGGGGCCGCGTCGGCCGCGCTCGACGCCGGCGACGTGTCGGTGGTCTGGGTCGACAACGACGGGTACGACACGCTGCCCGCCGAGTACCGGCCCATCCTGCTGACCTCGGTCATCAAGGACACCGAGCAGGCCGTCCAGGACATCGCGATCTCGTCGGCGGACGGGTCGTTCACGAACGAGCCTTACGTCGGCACGCTCGAAAACGACGGCGTCGGGCTGGCGTCGTTCCACGACCTGGAATCGTCGGTGCCGGCGGAGCTGAGCGGCGAGCTCGACGCGCTCCGCGCCGACATCGTCAGCGGGGCCGTGACGGTGGAGTCGCCCAGCGCGCCCTAGCCCGCCGCGTCGATGAGTCACGACACGCCGTGCCCTTCAGGAGGAGCGCGGCATGTCGTGACTAATCGAGCGACGCCGTCTCAACCCTCAGGAGGAGCGGGTCGGCCAGGTCTTGACCTCAAGGCATAACAGTCGGTAGCATTTCGCACGTCGCACCCACCGTGCGGCCTCGGAAGCCGACTGACGAACCGCAGCGGCTCTCGCTGCGCTCGCGGTTCATTCGAGGTGTTATTCATGATCCTGCCACGCAAAACGCTGTCGACCCTGCTCGTGACCGCGAGTCTCGTTCTGGGCTCCGTCGCCGTGATGACCCCCGCGCCCGCATCGGCCGCCCCGGCTGGATGCCCCGTCCGCGGACTGGGCTGCACCTACGAGAACAATAACTACGGTGGCGGCAACATCAACTTCTATGAATACGTCAGAAACTTCGAGAGTGTCGGTTACTGGGCGCGGACCTTCCATACGCGGACCAATGACGCGGGTTCGTCCGGATTCAACAACGGGCAGTCCGGGATGGCGGCTCGTTGGTACAAGCATGCGAATTACACGGGTCCGTACATCCATGCTGATAAAGGCAAGGGAGTCAATTTCAGTGCCAAGGGCCTGAATGATCAGATCTCTTCTGCGTGCTTCAGGGCTTACTGCTGATGGAGAGCCTCCGCGGAGGGCTCTCACGTGCACTCGGGGTCGGAATCATAGCCGTCTCAGTCGTCTTCGTGTCTTCTTGCTCGACTGCCTCGGTGAATGAGTCTCAACTGACGCTGCCCGAGAAGAACGAACAGAGGTGGGTCCTGCCTCTCGACCAGTACCAGTGGCCTCTTGTGGATCCTGTCTTCGATGCAGAGCAGGTCATCGTCGCATCATGCCTTGCGAAGGCCGGATACGAGTGGCGCGTCGTACTGAATGAGGATGGAGCGATTCCACAAGATTCCTGGAGCGACGCCGGCCGCAAACTCTTCTCCGTCGGGCTCGCCGAGAAATTCGGCTACGGAAACTCTCCAATGCTCGATCAGGCCCAGGCTCGAATGGACGCGGATCGCGCGAACCGCGCAGTCTCGCAACAGCACCCTGAGGCGGTCGACGCGTGCTTCGAAGAGACTGCTCCGATTCTCGGTGTCGCGGACGGTTCTGCGTACGACTTGGCTCAACAGATCGGCAACCTCGCTTACGCCGAAGCAGAGCAGGCGCTCGAGGTCCGCGAAGCCGCAGGGGACTGGCGGGCGTGCATGAGGGATGTCGGCCTGCCTGATCTGCCGGAGGTGCCCGAGGAGATGCCCCCGGCGTCGGTCGACATGGGTGACGGCGGAGATGCCATCGATGCTCCGTTCCGGAGTGGTGACGAACTCGATGTGCCCACCGAGGTGCGTCGCGTCGCTGTCGCCGATGCCAGCTGCCGAGACTCCACCGGCTACACGACGACCTTCTACGACGCCGAATGGGACGCCCAGGTAGAAGCCATGGACTCCCGAATCGACGATCTGGAGCGGTTCGGGCAGCAGGCTGAAGAGCAGCGCGCTCTCGCCGAGAGGTACCTCGCAGAGAACGCTGTCTCGCCGTGAGGGGACGTCCACGATTCGTTCTGATCGTCCCCGCGGCGGCAGTCGTGTCGGCGGCCCTCGCGGGGTGTGCGACCGATGCTGCCCAGCGCACGGACCTCGACCTGCCCGCAAAGAACCAGTCCCAGTGGCGACTCCCGCTCGACCAGTACATGCCACCGCTGTTAAACGTCGAGTATGACGCCCAGCAGGTGTTCGTCCACAAGTGCATGGCGGAGGCTGGGCACGAGTGGGTGGTCCGTCTCGACCCTCCGGGTACCACGACCGGCGAGTCCTGGAACGCTGCGGGCCGCAAGCTCTTCTCAGTCGAGCTCGGCGAAACGTTTGGTTACGGGAACTCTGGCGAGATCGCGAGATCGCCGGAAGCTGAACAGGCTTGGCTCGATGGCGAGAGATCCAGACGGGCTGTGGCTGACCAGGCGCCGGAAGCCGCCGAGAGTTGCTTCGATCAGAGCACGGCGGTCCTGGATGACGAACCGAGTTGGCAGGTCTACGACCTGGCGATGGAGATCGCGGGTGGCGCTTCTGGTGATGCGCAAGAGTCTCCGGAGGTCGGAGAGGCGGCCTCTCGATGGCGCGAATGCATGGCGGAGGTCGGGCTCCCCGACCTTCCGGCCGTGCCCGAGGAGATGCCACCCGCATCTGTCGATGACGGTGGTGGCCCGGCCATCGACGCGCCGTACTCGGTCGGCGACGAGTTCGACGTCTCCGCGGAGGAGCGCCGGGTGGCGGTCGCCGATGCGACGTGTCAGGACTCCTCTGGTTATGCCAGGGCGCTGTACGACGCGGAGTGGCATGCGCAGGCGGAAGCCATGAAGTCGCATGCGGACGACCTCGTGCGGTACGGCCATCAACTCGAAGAGCAACGAGCTCGCGCCGAGGCCTATCTCGCGGAGAACGCGCCCGAGGCCCGATGAGCTCCGCGCGCCCCCTCGTGATGAGAGGTGAAGGATGACCCTCATCCGTTCCCGCAAGGCCCTCGCCGTCGGCGGGAGCGTGGCGATCGTCGCGCTCCTCGCCGGCGGCTGGGGGCTGGCCCACGCGTTCGAGTCGCCCGCCCAGCGCGAGGCGGCCGCGACCGCCCCGTCACCGCTCCCGGTGACGAGCGAGGTCCGAGTCGGCGACCTAACACGCCGCATCACCTTCCAGGCGACGGTGGGTCGCACCGGCCTCATGTCCGTCGCGTTGCCCTCCCCAGCCGCCGAGCCGGCCTACGTGACCGGGAAGCCCACGTCGTCGGGCGCCCCCGTCGCCGCGGGCCAGATCGTGACCGAGGTCAACGGTCGCCCGGTCTTCGCCGTCACCGGCGGCTTCCCCTTCTACCGCGAACTCCGTCGAGACCACACGGGCCCCGACGTGCGACAACTGCAGGCGGCCCTGCGCGACGCCGGCATCCCCACGACCGTCGACGGTGTGTTCGGCGCCGGTACCGAACGATCGCTGACAGCGCTCTACTCGCGAACCGGACACGCGCCTCCTACCGTGGTCGACGTCGAGGAGGACCGCGGCGTCCCCGGCACGGACGCCACCCCCGGCACGGACGCGGCCGTCGACGCGACAGGCGCTCAGCCCGCACCGGCAGGCACCTCTGCAACCGCACCCTCCCCGAGCGCCGCCCCCTCCGCCTCCTCCGCGGCTGACACGAGCGACACCGACCCGACCTCCGACCGCCCCGTCACGCGACGAGTGGTCGCTTCACCGGCCGAGTTGGTCGTCGTGCCGACCCTCCCGGCCGTCGCGGCCGAGACGCCCGCGGTCGGAACCGCCGCCGGGTCGGAGGTCGAGCTCCGCCTGGAGTCCGGCCGTCTGCGCATCGCCGCCGATGTTCCCGTGCTCATCGCCGAGACCCTGATCGAGGGCTCCACCGGCACCTTCACCGCGGCCGACGGCGCGACCACTCCGATCACTCTCGAGACCGTGGTGCCCGGGGGCGACGACGACGCCGAGTCCCGCGTGATCCTCGACGCGGCGAACGGCGAGCTCGTGCCCGACCTGCTCGGGGCCGAGGGCCTCGTCGCCCTCGACATCGAGACCGTGCAGACCGGGAGTCTCATCGTCCCCACGGTCGCGGTCGCCGGCGGCGGCGGATCAGGTGAGGCGCACCTCCTCGTCGAACAGGACGACGGGACGTTCCGTCGCATCCCCGTCGTCGAGACCGGCCAGCTCGACGGTGAGAGCGCCGTCGAGCCGACGGACCCCGACGATCTCGGCGAGGGCGACCGGGTGCGGGTCGACTGATGGCGCTGCTGCAGCTTCGCGGGGTCGGACGCACGTTCTCGGGCGCCGTCGAGGTCACCGCCCTCGACGGCGTCACCCTCGACATCGAGGCGGGCGAGTTCTTCGCCATCATGGGCCCCTCCGGCGGCGGCAAGTCGACACTGCTCAACACCATCGGCCTGCTCGACCACCCCACCACGGGCACGTACACGATCGCCGGCGACGACATCGGCGGATCCACCTCGCGTCGGCTCGCCGAGACGCGGTCCGAGACCTTCGGATTCGTGTTCCAGGGCTTCCATCTGCTCGACCACCGCCCGGTCCGCGACAGCGTCGAACTGGGCCTCCTGTATCGCGCGGTGCCTGCCGACCGGCGCCGCGTCCTCGCCGATCGAGCCCTCGAGCAGGTGGGCCTCGGCGGGCTCGGCGATCAGCTCGCCGCGAAGCTCTCCGGCGGGCAGCGGCAGCGCGTGGCCATCGCGCGGGCCCTCGCCGCCGGCACACCCGTCGTCGTCGCCGACGAACCCACCGGCAACCTCGACTCCGAGAACGGCGCTTCGGTCGTCGAGACCCTTCTCGCCCTCCGCGACGAGGGCACCACGGTCGTGCTGGTCACGCACGACCCGACCGTCGCCCGCGCGGCCGACCGGGTGGCGCACCTCCGCGACGGGCGCATCGAGTCGGTCGCGACGAACGAGGTCGCCGTGGCCTCCGCGCTCGGGACGGGAGGCCCTGCCGACGCGACGGTCGTCACGGAGCCGACCCGCGCCTCCTCGGCTCCCCGATCCACAGGCGAAGGAGGCGCGGGTCACCGACCCGAGAGACCGGGTCGCCCGTCACGCCTGCGGTTCCGAGACCTCGCGGACGACGCCGTGCGCTCCGTCACGTCGCGGCTCGGCAAGACCGCGGGGCTCGTGGCCGCCGTCGCCGTGGCGGTGGCGCTCGCCGTCGCCAGCCTCGGGCTCTCGGTGTCGGCCGGCGCCCAGGTCGGCGACACCTTCGATCTGCACACCAACCGCGACGTCGGCGTCTCGTGGGACTCCCCGGTCGATCCGACGGCTGAGGGGGAGGCCCCGGGGGCGATCGGCGCGGGCGCGGTCGTCGCTCCGTTCGGGAGTCCCGAGGCCGCGGCCGATGTGGCCGGCAGGCTCGCCCGTGTGGCGGAGCTCAGCGGTGTGGAGTCGGTCGGGGCGCTGCACGAGCGCGGGTCGGCCGTCGTCCGGGCGACCGCCGTGCGCGACGCCCTGCAGGCGCCGGTCGTGAGCATCGAGGGGAGCCTCCTCGCGGCCGCCCGCGTCGACGTCGAGTGGCTCGCCCGCCACGGCCCGACGCTCGGCGACCGGGAGGTGCTGATCGGCCGTGGTCTCGCCGCCCAGCTGCCCCTCGGTCCGCTCGCCGCGGCGCCCGTCATCACCCTGGGCGACGCCGAGGTCGCCGTCGTCGGCATCGTCGACGAGTCGCCGCGCGTGCCGAGCCTCGTCGGAGCCGTGACGACCGGTGCGCACTCCCTGCCAGGAGTCGAGACCCCCTCTCAGACATCCGTGCTGATCCGGACCGGTGCGGGCGCGGCTCAGCAGGTCGCCCGACAGGCGCCGCTCGCCATCGACCCCGTCGCCGCCGAGACGTTCCGGGTCGATGCGCCGATCGACCCGACCACGCTCCGCGCCGAGATCGAATCGGACGTCGAGTCGACCCTGTTCGCCTTCACCGGGGTGGCTCTGCTCGCCGCCGTGGCGGGTCTCGGCAACTCGATGGTGCTCGCCGTGCTCGAGCGCCGCAAGGAGTTCGGTCTGCGCCGGGCGCTCGGCGCCCGCCCGAGTCACATCGCCGGGCTCGTGCTCGCCGAGTCGGTCGTGATCGGCGCCCTCGGCGGCTTGCTCGGTCTCGCTCTGGGACTCGCCGCCGTGCTCGTCATGACCGTCGCGCGGCAGTGGATCCCCGTGTTCGATCTGAGACTCGCCCCCGCGGCGCTGATCGGCGGTGTCGTCGTCGGGGCAGCGGGCGGGCTCGTGGCCGCCTGGCGGGCGAGCCGCATCGAGCCGCACGAGGCGCTGCGCCTCTGAGAGCCGAGGAGGCGCGGCGCCCCTCAGTCGCGCAACGCACCCACCGCGAACCGCTGATTCGCCAGCACCGGCAGCGACCCGCGCGCGGCATCGACGGACGCGAGGTCGACGTCGACGACGACCAGCTCGGGCTCGGCCCCCAGCTCGTGCAGCACCACCCCGAACGGCGACACCACCATGCTGTGCCCGACGCCGGTCGGTGCCGACCCCGCCGTCTCGACGCCCTGCGACGCGGGGTCGCCCTGCCCCACGGCGACCACCACAGTCGTCGTGTCGACCGCCCGGGCGCGTGCGAGCAGCTCCCACTGCTCGACCTTGCCCGGCCCCGCACCCCACGACGCGCACACGACGCTCAGCTGCGCGCCCGCCGCCGCGTTCGCCACGAACAGCGACGGGAAGCGGATGTCGTAGCACGTCGCCAGGCCGACGAGGGTCTCGCCGACCGTGACGGTCACGGCGCGCTCACCGCCCTCGACCGAGTCCGACTCGGCGTAGCCGAAGGCGTCGAACAGGTGCATCTTGTCGTACGAGTCGTCGGTGTCGGCGGTCGGCCCGGCGACGATCAGGGTGTTGCGCACCCGCCCGCCCGACCCCGGTGTGAAGGCACCCGCCACGATCGTGGTGCCGAGGCGGCGGGCCAGCGCCCGCACCCCTGTGGCCCACGGCCCGTCGAGCGGCTCGGCGATCGCGCCGAGGTCGTTGCCGAAGGCGCACATGGCGGCCTCGGGGAACACGACCAGCTCGGCGCCCTGGGCGACCGCCGCCTCCGTCGTCCTCGTGATCTCGGCGAGGTTCGCCCGGGGGTCGGCCGAGCTGATGATCTGGGCGAGCGCGATGCGCATGGTTTCTCCGATCGGTGGTGTATACGTATGGTATGCAGATGAGCCCCGAATCGCCCGTCCCCGCGGCCTCGGGTCGCGACCGGGCCTACGAGTACCTCTACTCGCAGGTGCTCGTCGACCCCGCCATGCAGGGGGCGTTCCTCAGCGAGCAGGACATCGCCGAGCGGGTGGGCGTCTCGCGCACCCCGGTCCGTGAGGCGCTGCTGCTGCTCGCCTCCGACGGGCTGGTGCAGATGATCCCCAAGCGGGGCGTGCGGGTCCCCGTGATCAGCGGCCGCGAGATCGCCGAGCTGATGGAGCTGCGGGGCGTGCTCGAGCGTCACGCCGCCACCACGACCCTCGCCGCCGGGCGCGTGCCCCTCGCGGCGATGCGCGCCGTCCTCGCGCGGCAGCACGAGCTGAAGGACGTCGACCCCCGCGAGAGCGGCCAGCGGTTCATCGAGCACGATCGCGAGTTCCACCAGCTGCTCGTCGACGCCGCCGGCAACGACCTCATGTCGCGCAGCTACGAGAAGCTCCGCGCCCGGCAGGTCATGGTCGGCGTCGAGGCCCTCTTCCGCCGGACCGACCGGCAGGAGCGGGTGTGCGCCGAGCACGACGAGATCGTGGCCGCTCTCGAGTCGGGCGACGCCGAGGCCGCGCGAGACGCGATCGACCGTCACCTCGGGGTGACGCTCGACCTGCTCCTCCGCAGCTGACGGCACGGCGTCACCCGGGTCGACGGGCGTCAGTCGCTCGACGAGCGTCAGTCGCTCGACGACGTCGTCCCCGAGGAGGCGCGGGTCGCGTCGACCCCGTCCGTCGCCGGGGCGTCGGCCAGGTAGTCGGCGTCCTCCTGCACGTTCGAGTCGCGACCGAGCGCCAGCCCCACGAGGGTCAGTGCGACCGCCACGGTGAGGTAGATCGCCACACCGAGCCCGCTGCCCGTCTCCTCGAAGATGATGGTGAACATCAGCGGAGCGATCGCGCCGCCGAAGACGCCGGCGATCGTGTACGCCAGCGAGCTGCCCGTCGAGCGCAATCGCGGCGAGAACTGCTCGACGATGAAGGCCGCCTGCGGTCCGTACATGAACGAGTGGAAGACGAGGGCCAGCACGATGCCGATGGTCAGCACGACCGTCGACGACCCGTCGGTGATGGCGAAGAAGACGTAGGCCCAGATCGCCGCGCCCACGGCGGCGACGGCGTAGAGCAGTCGACGGTTGATGCGATCGGAGAGCGCGCCGGCGAGGGGGATGCACGCGAGCTGGAACGCCGAGCCGATCAGCACGGCGACGAGCACCTGGCTGCGCTCGAGACCGAGGGTGACCGTGCCGTAGGTCAAGGTGAAGACGGTGAACAGCGCGTAGGTGACGTCGGGTCCGATGCGGCTGAGGATGGCGGCGATCAGGGGGCGCAGCTGCGTGGTGAACACCTCGCGGACGGGAGCGGCCGGGGCGTCGCCCCGCGCCTCCAGCGCCTGGAAGACCGGGGTGTCCTCCAGCTTGAGGCGGATCCAGAGGCCGAAGCCGACGAGCACCGCCGACGCCAGGAACGCGACGCGCCAGCCCCAGTCGAGGAACGCCTCCTCGGTGAGCACGGCCGTGAGCACCGCGAGCGCGCCGTTGGCGAGCAGGTTGCCGGCCGGGGGACCGACCTGGGCGGCGGACGACCAGAAGCCGCGCCTCCTCGGATCTCCGAACTCGCTCGAGAGCAGCACCGCGCCGCCCCACTCGCCGCCCACGCCGACGCCCTGGGCGAAGCGCAGCAGGACGAGCAGGATGGGCGCTGCGAGCCCGATCGTCGCGTAGCTCGGCAGCAGGCCGATCAGGAAGGTCGCGAGGCCGATGATCAGCAGGGTCGTGACGAGCACGGGCTTCCGGCCGATCTTGTCGCCGAGCCGACCGAACACGAACCCGCCGACCGGTCGTGAGACGTAGCCGACGGCGTAGGTCGAGAACGCGAGGATGGTCGCCGTGTAGGGGTCGCTCGCCGGGAAGAACACGACGGGGAAGACGACGGCCGACGCCGCGGAGTAGACGGCGAAGTCGTACCACTCGAGGGAGGTGCCGGTCAGCGAGGCGGTGAAGGCCTTCGCGAGCGAGCGGCGGCTGACCGGCGCCGTGTCGACTGCGGTGTCGGCTGCGGTTCCGGGCGTGGATTCGGGCCCGGAGGTCGGACCGGGGGCCTGGGGATCGGTGGTCATGGGCTGTCCTGTCGAGTTCGGGGGGGATCGGTCGGAGGGGTGGTGCCACGGCGATACCGTGTGTATACAGTAGGTGTACGACGGCCCCCGGCGACAGTGTCGAGGGCCGGAACGGCGCACTTTTTACCCGGCCGAAACACGCGACCACCCTCGAGGAGACCACCATGAGCACGCTCCGCTTCACCCTGCCCGACGGCTCGACCGAGACCGTCGAGGTCACGCGCCTCCTGAACGCCGGCTACGCCGGGCGCGAGCAGGACGAGGTGCAGGCGCACATCGCCGAGCTGGCCGAGCTGGGCGTGCCCGGCCCGACGACCACCCCGGCGCTCTACCCCGTCTCGCCCTACCTGGCCTCGCAGGCGACCGAGGTCGACGTGCAGCACGGGCGCACCAGCGGCGAGGCCGAGTGGGCCCTGGTCATCACCGACTCGGGCGTGCTGCTCACCGTCGCCTGCGACCACACCGACCGTGCGCTCGAGGTGCACGGCGTCGCGTGGAGCAAGAACGCGAGCCCCGACGTGCTCGGCACCCGGGCCTGGCGGCTGGACGACGTGCGCGACCACCTCGACGAGATCACGCTGCGCGGCTATGTCGGGTCGGGCGATTCGCGCGAGCTCATCCAGGACTCCACGCTCGGCGCCCTGCTGACCCCCGACTACTGGCTCGACGTGCTCGCCGAGCGCGACCTCGCGACCCCCGGCACCGTTCTCATCTCGGGCACCGTGGCGATGCTGCCGGGCGTCGACCAGTTCGCGGACTCGTGGTCGGTCGAGATGCACGACCCGACCACCGGCGACACCCTCGAGGCGGCGTACCGCGTCGTCCCGATGCCCGCGCCGATCGGCTGAGGCCGACCCGCGCCTCCTCGGGCTCGGGCCGTCTCCCGTCAGCGGGCGAGGCGCCAGAGGCGGTCGCGCGACATGGGCAGCTCGTGCGGCCGCACCCCGAGCGCGTCGCGGATCGCGTTCGCGAGGGCCGGGGCGACGGGGTTGTACGGCGCCTCGCTCATGCTCTTCGCGCCGAGCGGGCCGAGCTCGTCGTGGGTGGTCGCGAAGTGCACCTCGGTCTCGGGGACGTCCGAGAACTTCGGCAGCCGGTAGTTGCGCAGCGCCGTCGTCAGCACCCGCCCCTCGCCGTCGAGCATCATCTCCTCGTAGAGGGCCGTGCCGATCGCCTGGGCAGTGCCGCCCTCGATCTGCCCGCGCAGCTGCTCGGGGTTCAGCACGGTGCCGGCGTCGGCCGCCTGGATCGAGCGCAGCATCCGCACCTCGCCGGTCGACCGGTCGACGGCCACCTTGAACGCGTGCACGTTGAACGCCACCGATCGGGGCGTGCCGTCGTGACTGCCGTCGGCCACGAGCGGGCCGTAGGCCAGGAGCTCGTCGACCGTCACGAGACGGGTCGCCGCCGGCCCGGCCGCCGACCCAGCCGACCCCGCCGAGGAGGCGCGGGTCACCACGACCCCGCCGGGCACCACCTCGGGGGCGGTGCCGCCGTCGACGACGTCCGCCGCGCCTCCGGCAAGGGTCAGCGCACGGTCGATCATGGCGGCGCGCAGCTTGTGCGCCGCGGCCCAGAGGGCCTTGCCCGCCACGACGACGCCGGCCGACCCGAAGGCCCCCGAGTCGTAGCGGGCGACGTCGGTGTCCGACTGGCGGACGGAGACCCGGTCGGGTGTCGTGCCGAGGGCCGTCGCGACCAGCTGGGTGTGCACCGTCGTCGTGCCGTTGCCGAACTCGGCCGTGCCGACGCCGATGTCGTAGCCGCCGTCGGGTCGCAGCTCGACGGTGGTGTCGGCGAAGTGCCCTCGGGGCGGCATGGTGGCGATCATGGCGAGGGCCATGCCGGTGCCGGTCGACCAGGTGGGGCCTTCGGGGGCGGGCTGCGCGTCGGGGCCGGCCAGCGCCTCCTCGACGAGATCGAGGCACTGGTCGAGGCCGTAGCTGCCCCAGATCAGATCGGTCTCCTCGTCCGGGTCGGTGACGACCATCGCGTCGCCCGGCACGACGACGTTCTTCCGGCGCAGCTCGAACGGGTCGATGCCGAGCCTGATCGCCAGCTCGTCCATCGCGGATTCGATCGCGAAGATCACCTGCCCGAGGCCGTACCCGCGGAACGCGCCCGAGGGCAGGTTGTTCGTGTACACCGACTCGGCGTCGACCCGCTTCGAGGCGCAGCGGTAGACCGCGACCGACTCGTGCACCGAGTGGTACATGACGCCGACGCCGTGGTTGCCGTAGGCGCCCGTGTCCATCAGCTGGTCGACGTGCAGCGCGGTGAGCGTGCCGTCGGCCGTCGCGCCGAGTCGCACGCGCACCCGCATCGGGTGCCGGGTCGGCGCGATCGTGAACTCGTCGTCGCGGGTGAACTCGTACTGCACCGGGTGGCCGGTGGCCAGCACGGCGAGCGTGACGAGGTCTTCGGTCAGCAGCTCCTGCTTGCCGCCGAAGCCGCCGCCGACGCGCTTCGTGAAGACCCTCACCCGGTCTTCGGGCAGACCGAACACGTGCGCGATCTCGTCGCGCACCAGGAACGGCACCTGGCTCGAGGTGCGGAGCACGAGGCGCCCGTCGTCGTCGAGCCAGCCGCGGGTGGCGTGCGTCTCGAGCGAGCCGTGGCTGACCCGCTGCGTCGTCCAGGTGCCCTCGACGGTCGCGTCGGCCGCGGCCAGCGCCGCCTCGACGTCGCCGGTCTCGCCGTGCATGGCCGCGACGGTGTTGCGCTCGGGGAACGCGATGCGCGAGACCTCGCTGGTCTTCTCGCCGTGCAGCAGCGGGGCCCCGGGGCGCCGCGCCTCCTCCGGGTCGAAGACCGCGGGCAGCTGCTCGTACTCGACGACGATCGCGTCGCGGGCGAGCTCGGCCTGCCGGCGCGACTCGGCGACGACCGCGGCGACCCGCTGACCGCGGAACCTCAGCACGGGGTCGAGCACCAGGCCGTCGTCGGGGTCGTCTTCCCGGTCTTCGTGGCGACCGGTCGAGAACAGCGTGGCCGGCGAGTCGTGATGCGTCAGCACGGCGTGCACCCCCGGCAGGGCCAGCGCCGCCGCGGTGTCGATCGCGACGATGCGGGCGTGCGGGTGCGGGCTGCCGAGCACGGCGACGTGCAGCAGGGCGGTGGGGGCGGGGGAGTCGAGGGTGAACTCCTCGCGGCCCGTCACGACGCGCAGCCCGGCGGGCGCCTTGACCGAGCGGCCCGCCGCCTCGCCGACCGCCGGTGCGACCGTGTTGCCGACCCCGCAGATCGCGTCGCGGATCGACCGGTACCCCGTGCACCGGCAGATGTTGCCCTTCAGGAGGCGCGGGAGATCGTCGCGATCGGCCTCCGTGAACGTCGAGGCCGTCACGACCATGCCCGCCGTGCAGAAGCCGCACTGGAACCCGGCCGCGTCGACGAACGCCTGCTGCATCGGGTGCGGGGCGTCGGGGGTGCCGAGCCCCGCCGCGGTCGTGACCGCCCGGCCGTCCAGCCGGTGGGCCGGATACACGCACGAGTGCACGGGGTCGCCGTCGACCAGCACCGAGCAGGCGCCGCAGTCGCCCGCGTCGCAGCCCTTCTTCACCGAATGGACGCCGGCGTCGCGCAGCACCGTCCGCAGCACCTGCCCGGGCGCCACGGGGGCGTCGAGTGTGTCGCCGTCGACCTCGAAGACGACCCGGCGGCCGTTGTTCGTGATGCCCTGCACCCCTGTGGAGCCGTGCCGGCCCCGGGTTCCCTCGTCGTCTCTGCTCACCAGGAGCCCCCCAGTTCTCGTCGGATCTCCTCGGCGAAGCCCGTGCTCGTGGCCCGCCGCCAGTCGGGTGCCCCGTGCGGGTCGTCGTACCACTCGTCGACCCCGTCGAGCGCGGCCGACAGAGCCCTCTCGCTCGGCACCTCGTCGAAACGGAGCTGCACGGGCCTGATCGTGCCGGCCGTCACAGTGACGACGAACTCGCCCGCCTCGGCCAGGCGCCCGGTGACCAGGGTGCCCGAGCGACCGAGCGGGCTCAGCGCGATGCGCCGGAAGGCCGTCCGCGACTCGAGCGACGCGGTCGGGATCTCGAGGGCTCGCAGCACCTCGCCCGGGGCCAGCGCCGACTCGCGCACGCCGGTGACGAACTCGGCCACCGGGGTGCGGCGCTCGCCGCCGTCGCTCGTCCAGACGACGGCGGTCGCGTCGAGCGTCGACATCAGCGACGTCATGGCGCCGGCCGGCAGGCCGAGCGCGACGTTGCCGCCCACGGTCGCGACGTTCCAGATCTTGAACGAGGCGAGCAGGCTCTCGGCGCACTGACGGATCAGCGGCGCCGCGGCCCACTCGGGTCGGGCCCGCAGCCGGGTGAGCTCGGCGATGGTGCAGGTGGCGCCCACGGTCACCCCGTCGGGCGTCTCGTCGAGAGGCGACCAGCCGAGCGAGGTGAGGTCGACGAGACCCGTGAGCCCCGGCTGCGCCTCGGAGTAGAGCCAGGTGCCGCCGCCCATCGGCCGCTCGCCCGGCCCGAACGACAGCTCCGCACGGGAGGAGGGCGTGCGGACGTCCGTCACCGTCACGAGGTCCATGCGATGCTCCCGCCTGTGGTCGTCGGCGTGCAGCCAGTCGTGGATACAGTGTCGTCCATGATCGACGTCTCCGAGAGCCAGCTGCGCGACCACCTCACGACCGCGCTGTCCGTCCAGCGCTGGGTCGACGAGGTGGCGTCCGGTGCCCCGTACTCCGACGTCTCCGAACTGGTGGCCGTCGCCGAGCGCGCCGGGGCCGAGCTGACGGGCGACGAGATCGACGAGGCCCTCGCCCACCACCCCCGCATCGGCGAGGCGCCGGTCGGAGAGGGCTCGGCACAGGAGTTCAGCCGCCGCGAGCAGCAGGCGTCGCAGCTGACCGACGACCCCGCCGAGGTGAAGGCGCTCGCCGAGGGCAACGCGACGTACGAGGCGCGCTTCGATCGCGTCTTCGTCATCAGGGCCGCGGGGCGCAGCAGGCAGGAGATCATCGACGAGCTCGAACGGCGGCTCAAGCTCGACGACGAGACCGAGAAGCGCGAGGCGGGCGCCCAGCTGGTCGAGATCGCGGTGCTGCGACTGCGGCAGACGTTCGGTGAGACCAGCGCCGAGTCGGGGCGCTCGGCGGAGACGGCGTCGCCGCGCGCGACCGGACCCACGGCCGACGCCGGCACGCGCCTCGCATGAGCCACGTCACGACGCACGTGCTCGACGCGGCGCTGGGTCGCCCGGCGGCCGGGGTGCCCGTGGTGCTCGCCGACGAGACGGGCGCGGTGCTCGCCTCGGCCGTGACCGACGCCGACGGCCGGGTCGGCGAACTCGGGCCCGACGCCCTCGCGGCCGGCGCCTACCGGTTGACCTTCGACACGGCCGCCTACTTCGCGGCCTCCGAGCGTCAGTCGTTCTACCCGCGGGTGACGATCGACTTCGACCTCGCCGATGAGGCCGCGCACTACCACGTGCCCCTGCTGCTCAGCCCCTTCGCGTACTCGACGTACCGGGGCAGCTGACCCGCCCCTCCTGCGCTCCGCCGCCGGCACCGGCCTAGTAGTCCGTCCGGTGGTCGTGGGCCAGCCAGGCGTCGAACGGCGCCGGGGCGTTCTCGGGTCGGACGGCGTCGACGGGGAGATCCCACGTCGCGCGGTCGCGACCGAAGAGCTCGTAGAACTCGAGGTCGTCGAAGCCGCCGCGCGCCGCGTCGTGCCGGTCGGCGGCGTAGACGACGCGGTCGACACGAGCCCAGAGCGCCGCCGAGAGGCAGAGCGGGCACGGCTCGCACGAGGTGTACAGCGTCGCCCCGGCGAGCGAGAAGTCGCCGATAGCCGAGCAGGCGGCTCGGATCGCGACGACCTCGGCGTGCGCCGTCGGGTCCAGATCGCGGGTGACCCGGTTCTGTCCCTCGGCGAGCACCACGCCGTCGCGGACGATCAGCGCACCGAACGGGCCACCGCCGTCGGCGACGTTCGCGACCGCGAGGTCGATGGAGCGGGCGAGCCACTGGGCGTCGTCGGTGCCGGGCATGGCGCCTCCTGGGGTGTCGGGTTCGGGTGTCGGGGTGCGGACGAGAGACCGGTGCGTCAGGCCAGACCGGCGGAGGCGCGCCAGGCCTCGCCGGCCGGGGGAGCGTCGTCGCGGATGAGGGTCGCTTCGATCAGACCGTAGGGCCGGTCGGCCGCCCAGAACACCTCGTTCTGATTCTCGAGACCGAACCGGTCGAGATCGTAGGCGAAGTGGTGCCTGTTGGGTGCGACGAGGCGCACCTCGGCGATCTCGGGCACGGCCTCGAGCACCGCGCGGCCCATGTGCCAGAGCGTCTGCTGCAGAGCGAGCGACTGGAGGGTCGCGAAGTGCGCGACGAGCAGTCTCTTCACCTCGGCGTAGACGGAGTCCCACTCGACCTCGGTCGATGTGAACCGCCACTTCGCGTCGAGCGCCGTCGCCATCACGCGATCGTGGGTCTCGGGCAGGGTGGTGAAGTCGTCGCTGAGGAACCCTGCGAACTCCGACCCGGTCGACTTCAGCAGCACGAGGTCTTTCAAGCCGCCGATCACGTGCTCGCCGGTGGCGTCGACGGTGACGGCGGCCGTGCGGACCTCCTGACCGGTGCGCAGCCAGGTGTGGTCGTGCTCGACGCCGTCGACGACGGCGCGCTGCCAGGCGAATTCCTCGATCTCGATGCGGGCGCCCTCGACGGGCCCCACGTCGCGGACGAAGTGCCGGGCGAGATCGAGCCCGAAGCCCTCGATCGACTGGACGCCGTGCGACTTGGCGAACGCGAACGCCGTGTTCTTCTGGGTGTCGGTGGGCAGCACGGCCGACTGGTCGCCCTCGAGGTAGGCGGCCTCGAACGGGCCGCGCAGCGCGGTGGTCACGTTGAGGTCGCGGATCTCGTGCCGAGGGGCGTCGCGCACGATGCGCACGAGCCGTGACTCCGCTTTGCCGTACTGGTTGTCGCCGAGGATGATCGCCATGCGGTGATCCTCACACGGTCGTGTGAACGGCGTGTTTCACGATCGGCCGTTTGTGAACTGATTGTTTCAGGGTCGCCCTCGGGAGGGGAGGTCGGGTCACTAGGGTCGGAAGGGCCCCGGTGAAGACCGTCCCGGGCGCGCGAGATCGAGAGGCCCCGCATGACCGACCCCCAAACCGCCGCACCCGCCGCAGCCGACGCACCCGCCGCCCCCGTCGTCCCCGTCCTGCAGCCGGGCGAGGGCGACCTGCCCGGCGACGCCTATCTACCGGCCACCCCCGAGACGACGCTCTGGGGTCGACTGCCCTGCGCCTCCGACGCTCCGGTGCTCTCGATCGAGTCGGGCTCGACGGTCACGATCGACACCGTCAGCCACGAGGGCGTGCTCGACGACCAGGGCCGCGACCCGCTCGCCTTCTTCGCGTCGCACGGGGTGCCCGCCGACGCGGTGCTGCGTGACGCGATCGAGATCGCCGCCTCCGACGCCTCGGGTCGCGACGCCTCCGTCGACGGTCCGCACGTGGTCACCGGCCCCGTCGAGATCCGCGGCGCGCGACCGGGCGACCTCCTCAAGATGACCGTCGTGACGGCGACGCCGCGCGTGCCGTACGGCGTCGTGTCGAACCGGCACGGGCGGGGCGCCCTCGCCGGCGAGTACCCGCTCGGCGACGACTCGGTCAGCGTCTTCGCGGCCGTCGACGCGGGCCCCGACGGTCTGGTCGGCACGATGCCGGTCGTGCCCGGCGGCCCGCATGCGGTGCGGTTCCCGCTGCGGCCGTTCCTCGGCATCATGGGCGTCGCGGTCGCGGGCGACGAGCGTCCGCACTCGGTGCCGCCCGGTCCGCACGGCGGCAACATCGACATCAACCTGCTCACCGAGGGCGCATCGCTCTACCTGCCCGTGCAGGTCGACGGGGCCCTCGCCTACGTCGGCGACCCGCACTTCGCGCAGGGCGACGGCGAGGTGGCGCTGACCGCGATGGAGGCGTCGCTGCGGGTCACCCTCCGCTTCGACGTCGTGCCGCACGACGTCGCCGTCGCGGAGTTCGGCGAACTGGTCGGCCCGCTCGCCGAGACGCACGAGCACCTCGTCCCCACCGGCATGGACCCCGACCTCGACGAAGCCGTCAGGGCCTGCGTCCGTGCCGCGATCGCCCTCCTCCGCGCCCGCTGGGGCATGGACGAGACCCTCGCCTACGCCTATCTCAGCGCCGCCACCGACTTCGACATCTCGCAGGTCGTCGATCTCGTCACCGGGGTGCACGCCCGCATCCGCGTCGCCGACTTCGACGGGGTCGACCGTGGCTGAGGGCGTCCCCGAGGAGGCGCGGGTCGACCCGGTCACCACCCTCGCCTCGGTCGAGGGGTCGCCGCCCGACGGTCTGCTCGCCGCCTTCGACGCGTACGAGCGCGCGCTCGCCGCCGACGACCAGGCGGCGCTCGCGGCGGCGTTCGAGCCGACCGCGACCGTGCTGCGCGCCGACGCCGGCGGGCTCCTCGTCGGGCACGAGGCGATCACGGCGTTCCGTGGTCGACGGGGCTCGGGGCCGGTGCGTCGGGTGGTCGAGGTGCACGCTCGGGTGCTCGACGACGACACCGCGCTGATCGTCTCGGTCAACGCGCCGGCGGGTGGCGGGCGCGGGGTCGTCACCCAGCTCTGGCGCCGCGATGCCGACGGCGGCGCCGGTGCCGACGCAGAGGCCCCTGCCGGCGGCACCTGGCGCGTCGCGTCCGCGCAGGTCCAGGCGCCGGCGCCCGCCGTCGACCGACGGGTGTGGCGCGTGGTGGGGGAGCCGCTCGTGCCGGGTCGGCGAGGCGACGGAGCGACCGGCACCGCGCCTCCTGCAGATCAGGGGGGCGGTGAGCCCGACCGGTCGCTCGTCGGCGAGACCGTCGCCGTGAAGGACCTCTTCGCCGTCGCCGGTCATGCGATCGGCGCCGGTGTGCCCGCGTTCCTCGACGAGGCCGCCCCCGAGACGGAGCACGCGTCCGCGGTGCGGCTCCTGCTCGAGGCGGGGGCGTCGGTGACCGGCATCGCCCAGACCGACGAGTTCGCGTACAGCATCGCCGGCCGCAACTCCGCGTACGGCACCCCGCCCAACCCCGCGGTGCCCGGTGCGATCTCGGGCGGATCGACCAGCGGACCGGCCGCGGCCGTCGCACTCGGCCAGGCGAGCATCGGTCTCGGCACCGACACGGGCGGTTCGTTGCGCGTGCCGGCCTCGTACCAGGGGCTCTGGGGTCTCCGCACGACGCACGGAGCCGTCGACCGCGCGGGGCTGCTGCCGCTCGCCCCGACCTTCGACACCGTCGGCTGGCTGGCGCGCGACGCCGACACCCTGTTGCGGGCGGCTGCGGTGACGCTGCCCGCCGTCGATCGTCCGGGTGTCGATCAGCGCGGCGTCGACCCGTCGTACGTCGTCGACCCCTCGCTGCTCGCGGCCGTCACGCCCGAGGTTCGGACGGCCTTCACCCGGTCGATCGACGAGGCCGTGTCGGCAGGGAGCATCGCCCGCCCCGAACCCGTCGCGCTCGGCGACGTCGCCGAGCTGTTCGAGCTGTTCCGCGTGCTGCAGGCGTACGAGGCGTGGCAGTCGAACGGCGCGTGGATCACCGCTCACCCGGGGTGCCTGGCCCCCGACGTCGCGGCGCGCTTCGCGTTCGGCTCGACGGTGTCGCCGCAGCGGGCCGAGGAGGCGCGGGTCGCCCTGGCCGACGAGCGTCGCCGTCTCGAGTCCCTCCTCGCCGACCGGGTGCTGCTGCTGCCGAGCGCGTCGTCGGCGGCACCGTCGCTCAGTGCGTCGGCGGCCGAGGTCGACGCGGTGCGGTCGGCGACCCTCGGGCTGACCTGCGTGGCCGGGGTGCTCGGCGCGCCCGCTGTCTCGGCGCCGAGACTCGAGGTGCCCGTCGCGGGGCCCATCGAAGTGACGCAACGGGGGCAGTCGGGCCCGTCGAGGGCGCCGTTCGAGGCATCTCGACGCCTGGCGCCGGTCGGACTCTGCTTCGTGGGGCCGCGGGGGTCGGACCTCGCGCTGCTCGGGCTCGCGGCGGCGTGGCCGGGCTGAACCGTGCCTCCTGCACCGCGCCTCCTGCACCGCGCCTCCCGAGCCGTGCCTCCTGAGTGCGCCGTGCTCCCGCGCAGCACGAGTTCATCCGCCTGAAACACGGGTTGCGTAAGATGGGCCGGGTGAAACGAGTCTTCCAGCAGATCGATCCCCCCGCTCGACTGTTGATGGGCCCCGGCCCGATCAACGCCGATCCGCGAGTGCTGCGCGCCATGTCGGCGCAGCTCGTCGGTCAGTACGACCCGGCGATGACCGCCTACATGGACGAGACGCAGGCCCTCTACCGCGAAGTGTTCCGCACCGCGAACGAGCAGACCGTGCTCGTCGACGGCACCTCGCGCGCCGGCATCGAGGCGGCCCTGGTGTCGCTGATCGAGCCGGGCGACCGCGTGCTGGTGCCGGTGTTCGGGCGCTTCGGGCACCTCCTCCGCGAGATCGCCGAGCGCTGCGGCGCCGAGGTGCACACCATCGAGGTGCCGTGGGGCGAGGTGTTCACGCTCGAGCGGATCACCGCCGCGATCGATCGGGTGCGCCCGAAACTTCTCGCCGTCGTGCACGGCGACACGTCGACCACAGTGGCCCAGCCGCTCGAGGGCCTCGGCGAGGTCTGCGCGAAGCACGGCGTGCTGTTCTACACGGACGTCACCGCGTCGATCACCGGCAACGCCTTCGACACCGACGCGCTCGGCCTCGACGCCGTCACCGCGGGGCTGCAGAAGTGCCTGGGCGGTCCGTCGGGCTCGGCGCCGGCCACGTTCTCGCCGCGTGCGGTCGAGGCGATCCGGTCGCGGACGTCGATCGAGGCGGGCATCCGCGGCGACGGCGACGTCACGAGCAGCCGGCGCATCGCCTCGAACTACTTCGATCTCGCGATGATCTTCGACTACTGGGGCCCACAACGGCTGAACCACCACACCGAGGCGACGACCATGCTCTACGGCGCCCGCGAGTGCGCCCGGCTCGTGGTCGACGAGGGCCTCGAGCAGACCATCGCCCGGCACGCGCTGCACGGCTCGGCCATGCTCGCCGGCGTGCAGGGCCTCGGTCTCGAGGTGTTCGGCGATCTCGCGCACAAGATGAACAACGTCGTCGCCGTGGTGATCCCCGACGGGGTCGACGGCGACGCGGTGCGCGGCGCGATGCTGACCGACTTCGGCATCGAGATCGGCACCTCGTTCGGTCCGCTGCACGGCAAGGTGTGGCGCATCGGCACCATGGGCTACAACGCCCGTCGCGACACCGTGCTGACCACTCTCTCCGCGCTCGAGGCCGTGCTGCGCCGGGCCGGAGCGCCGATCACGACCGGCGGCGGAGTGGGCGCGGCCTACGACGTCTACACCGACGCGGACCGCGCGGCGGCGACCGCAGCGACAGCGGCGGCTGCGACCGAGGCGGCGGCGACCACAGCGGCCGCGACCGAGGCAGCGGCGACCGAGGCGGACGGCGTAGGAGGCGCGGCGTGAGTCCCGAAGAGGCCTCCGGCATCGCCCCCGACGCGCGCACGGTGCTCGAGCGCTGCGACGTGCTCGCCGCCGTGTCGTCGAGCAGCACCGGTCTCACCCGCGTCTACCTCAGCCCCGAGCACGCGCGGGTCAACGAGCTCGCCGGTCGGTGGATGGAGCAGGCGGGCATGACGACCTGGCTCGACGCCGCCGGCAACCAGCGGGGCCGCTACGAGGGCCGGGAGCCCGGGGCGCCCGCCCTGCTGCTCGGCTCGCACCTCGACACGGTGCCCGACGCGGGGCGCTACGACGGCATGCTCGGCGTGCTGCTCGCGATCGCGGTCGTCGAGCGTCTCAGCGCCGCCGGCGTCCGGCTGCCCTTCGCCGTCGAGGTGCTCGCGTTCGGCGACGAGGAGGGCACCCGCTTCGGCACGGCCCTGCTCGGATCGCGCGCCGTCGCCGGCACCTGGGACGACGCGTGGTGGCAGCTCGTCGACTCGGAGGGCGTGAGCCTGCGCGACGCGTTCGTCGCGTTCGGGCTCGACCCCGAGGCCGTGGGCGACGCCGCGCCTCCTCGGGGCTCCGTCATCGGGTATCTCGAGACCCATATCGAGCAGGGGCCGTACCTCGAAGAGGCCGATCGGGCGCTCGCCGTCGTCTCGTCGATCGCCGGGGCGCGGCGGTTCGAGCTGACCATGACGGGAGTCGCCGGACACGCCGGCGGTGTGCCCTTCCATCGGCGGCACGACGCCCTGGCCGGGGCGAGCGAGGTCGTGCTCGCCGTCGAGCGCATCGCCCGCGACGCCGGCTGCATCGCCACGGTCGGGCGTCTCGAGGCGTTCCCCGGCGGGGTCAACGTGATCCCCGGGCTCGTCGAGTTCAGCCTCGATCTGAGGGCCGAGCACGACGACCGGCGCGACGAGGTCTGGGCCGCCATCGAGGCCGCCGCAGCCCGCACCTGCGCCGAACGCGGGCTCGTCTTCGCCGCCCACGAGACCCACTCGGCACCGGCCGTCGTCGCGTCGGCGGCGCTCGCCGACGCGGTGCGCACCGGCATCGTCGCGACCGGCGACGCCGAACCGATGACCCTGTTCTCGAAGGCCGGGCACGACGCCATGGCGATCGACGCCCTGACCGACTGGGCCATGCTCTTCGTCCGCTGCGGCAACGGCGGCATCAGCCACCACCCCGACGAGACCGTCACCGCGGCCGACGTCGCCGTCGCGCTCGACGCGTTCGAGGCTGCCGTCCGCGAACTCGCCGCCCGGCACGTCTCCGCCGAGACGACCGCATGAGCGACGCCCCCGCAGGAGGCGCGGGTCGGGTCGACCCCGCCGCCACCGCCCCCGGGTCGCCGGCCCCCGACCCGGCCCCCGGTTCGTCGCTCGACCCGGCCCCCGACCCGGCCCCCGAGGGCATCCGCGACCGCATCGACTCGGGTTACGGGGCGCTGAGCCCGAGCGAGCAGCGTGCGGCGGACTTCATCCTCGATCACCTCGACGACCTCGCCGTCTACACGGCGACCGAGATCGCCGAGCAGAGCGGGGTGTCGAAGGCGACGGTGTCGCGGCTGTTCCGGCGCCTCGGGTTCACCGACGCGCAGGAGGTCCGCGATCAGGCGAGGGCCTCACGGAGCCGAGGGGTCCCGGTCGGGTCGGCCAGCGCCTCCTCGGATCTCGTGCGTCACGCGGCGGCGGAGCACCGCAACCTGCAGCGCATGCTCGACGGTCTCGCCGACGGTCGGCTCGAGCGGGCGGCGACGCTGATCGCCGGGGCCCGCCGGGTGGTCGTCGCGGGGTTCCGCAACAGCTACCCGGTCGCCTCGCACCTGCGGCAGCAGCTCGTGCAGGCGCGCGACGACGTGCGTCTCGCGCCGCAGCCCGGGCAGTCGGTCGGCGAAGAGCTCGCCGGGCTGGGCGAGCGCGACGTCGTCGTGCTCGTCGGGTTCCGTCGGCGACCGGCCGGTTTCGCGGGGCTTGTCAGCGCCCTCGGGCGGCAGGGCGTGCCCGTGGTGCTGATCGGCGACGTGACGGCCCGCGCCCCCGGTGCGCTGCGGCTCGAGTGCCCGGTCGACAGCGAGTCGCCGTTCGACAGCTACGCCGCGGCGATGAGTCTCGCGGCGCTGCTCGCCTCCGCTGTGCTCGCCGAGCATCCGCGGGCGGGGCGGACGCGGGTCGGTCAGATCACGTCGCTCTACAGCGACCTCGCCGAACTCGAGTAGCGGATGACGGCCAGCGTCGCAGCGGCGGAGACGGAGAGTCCCCTAGGGTCGAAGTCATGGTGAGCACCGCCGACGCCCCCGGTTCGCGGCCCCGCAAGGCGGAGGTGCGAGAACGGCTGCTGGTGGCCGCGGCCCGGCTCTTCTCGACCGGCGGGGTCCACACGACCACGCTCGACGAGGTGGCCCGCGAGGCCGGCTTCAGCAAGGGCGCCGTCTACTCGAACTTCGCGTCGAAGGCCGATCTCGTGGTCGAGCTGCTGCGCCGCGAGACCGACGGGGCGCTGAAGGCCCTCGACGACATGATGCTGCCCGGCACCGAGCTGACCTCGCTGCCCGACGCCGTGCGCCGGGCGTTCGAGCCGTACGGCCCCGGCACGGCCGAGGACTTCGCGCTCATGTCCGAGTTCCGTTCGCAGGCGCTCGCCGACGAGCAGGTCATGGCGGTCTTCGTCGAGCAGCGTCGGGCCGTGCTCGAGAAACTGCGCGGGCTGATCGACCAGGTGTTCGCCGGAGGCACGGTGCAGGTCACGGGACTGACCTCCGACACCCTCGCGCGCCTCCTGATCGACATCGCCCTCGGGTCGGCCTTCGACTCGCCCGCCACCGGCGAGGTGTCGCCGGGTCAGGTGATGGGCGAGGTGGTCGAGGCGCTGACGAGATCGCGGCGGATCGCCACCACGGTCACGTCGTCGGGGTAGTCGCCCTCGGCGGCCAGACGCGTGATGCTCGTCACCGCGCCCGACGCGGTGGGTTCGGCGGCGGTCGCGACGTCGGCGGCCCTGCTGAGCGCCGACACGTCGTCGTCGAAGAGGTCGAGGACCCCGTCGCTGCAGATCAGCAGCAGATCGCCGGGATCGAGACGCGCCGTGGTCGTCACCCAGGTCTGCGTGCCGAAGACGCCCATCGGGAGGTTCTCGGAGGCGATCACCTCGCGGGTGCCGTCGGCTCGGCAGATGACGCCCAGACCGTGACCCGCGTCGACCGCCGTCACCACGCCGCTCTCGGCGTCGAGCTGCAGGTGCAGCAGCGTGACGAAGGCGTCGACGGCCTCGAGATCCGTCTCGACCGCGCGATCGACGATGGACATCGTCTGATCGGGCTCGTGAGACGGGGTCGCGGCGCGGAGCGACGCCCGGACGGTCGCCGCGATCATCGCCGCGCCCACCCCCTTGCCCATGACGTCGGCGAGGGTGACCACGAGGCCGTCCGGTGTCCGCTGCCAGTCGAAGAAGTCACCGCTGACCGCACCGCTCGGGATGCAGGTGCCGGCGACGTCGTAGCCCGGCAGATCGGGGGTCGACTGCGGCAGCAGCCGGCGCTGCACCCCGCCGCCGTCGAGCAGCTCCTGACGCGAGCGGGCCGCGCGGGCGGCGAGCACCTTGGTGGTCTGCTCGCCGCTGAGCGACGCCATGCTGAACGACACCACGACGAGGAGGACGAGGGTGATCAGCGTCGTCGAGGGGGTTCCGAAGAACGTGACGAAGAGGTCGCTGCGCGGGCCGGCCGCCAGGAAGACCCCGAAGCGGACGAGGTAGTAGAGACCGAGGGCCCCCGAGGCCAGGATGAGCGGCCAGCGGGTTCGCGACAGGTGGGCGTCGAGCAGCACGATCTCGCGGGTGGAGAGACTGATCAGAGTGCCCATCAGGGCCAGATAGAAGGGTCCGCCCGACCAGTCGTTCGTCGCCGGCGAGTCGAAGGCCGACACGGACGTGACGAAGGCCGCCGGTGCGACGACGAGCCACCACGGCGTCGGTCGGCCCCGCAGGGATCTGCTGCCCATCCAGACCGATGCGGCGCCGGCGACCACGACGCCGTTGCCGAGTGGATTGCCCCACACCTGATCGGCCGTGCCGTCTCGCAGGTAGGCGAAGGACCCGGCCATGAAGAAGACGAGCGCCGCGCACCACCAGAAGCTGAAGGCGGATCTCGTGCTGCGGTAGGTGACGAACGCGAAGAGCAGGAACAGGGTGAGGGTGATGACGCCGAACGCGATCCGCAGAGTGATGGAGTCGAGCAAGGAGGATCTCTGTTCCTTCGTAGTCGGGCGACCGGAGAACTCGACCTCGGCGGGTCGTATCGGCGGCCTCGCACGCCTCGGACCCCCACGGTATTTTAAGCCGCCGGAGGGGGCGGCAGGGCACCCCCAGTTGGGGAACGACCCGTCCTGGTCACGGGGAGAAGATCAGCAGGGCGAACACGCCGAACAGGACGAGGTGGGCGACCCCGTGCAGCGCGTTGGTGCGCTTCGACGTGAAGGTGACGATGCTCAACGCGAGCGTCGCCGCGATGAGCACCGTGTTCGCGGCCGACTCGCCGAGAACGACCGTCTCGCCGGTGATCAGGCCGATGACGAGCACCGCGGGGAGGGTCAGGCCGACGGTGGAGACGAAGGCGCCTAGCCCCAGGTTGATGGTCCGCTGGGTCTCGTTGCCCAGGGAGGCGCGGATCGCCGTCACAGCCTCGGGAGTGAAGACGATGAGGGCGATCAGGACGCCGCTCAGGGTCGCGGGGGCGCCGAGGAGGGCGATCCCGACGTCGAGCAGAGTGGCCAGATCGTGCGAGAGCAGCACGATGGGGAGGACGGTGACGACGAGCAGGGCCGAGTGGGTGATGACGATGGATCTGCTCGGATGGGCCGCGGACTCGTTCTCCGTGCCGCCCGTCGTCGCCTCCGACATCGCCCCGGACGTCGTCTCCGACATCGTCGCCGCTGTGGGGGAGGGCTGCGTGAACAGCTCGCGGTTCTTCGTGGTCTGCAGGCCGAGGAAAGTCGCGTAGGCGGCGGCCGCCAGGACGGCCACGCCGACCGCCTGCACGTCCGAGAACGACCCGGCGGCGGCCGAGGTCGTGGCATTCGGCAGGACGAGCGCGAGCAGCGTGAAGACGACGATCATGCCGAGGTACTGCGCCGTGCCCTCCCGGTTGTAGCGCTGGGGGCCGTGCCGCAGTCCGCCCACCAGGAGGGCGGCACCCAGCACGCCGTTGATGATGATCATCATCACGGCGAAGAGGGAGTCGCGGGCGATGGTCGTCGACTCACCCGGCCCGAGCATGACCGAGGCGATCAGGATGACCTCGATGATCACGATCGACAGGGTCAGGATCAGGGTGCCGAAGGGCTCTCCGAGGGCTCTCGCCAGATGCTCGGCCTCGTGGACGACGCGGAACGCCGCGACCACGATCGCCGCGAGGATCACGACGAACGACACCGCGGCCACCGGGGGATCGACGGGGTCGCCGAGCAGACCCGGTCCGACGATGACGGAGGCGGCGACGACCAGCCACACGGCGATCAGCGGCACGAGGGTCGAGGGGGCGAGGACTACGCCGAGGGGCGTCGCCGGGGCCGTCGTCGGTGCCTCTGTCGAGGGGTGTGGACGAGTCGTGTGGGGCATGGTCACCTCCGCGAGGTCGTCCCCGAGAGCTGCCGACCCGCGGAGGTCGTCCCCCGGGGTGCGTCGATCAGCCGACGATACCAGCGCCGCCCGAGCATCCCCGGTGCAGAACGCACGATCAGTGGCTGGCGCCGAGTTCGATGAGGAGCACGCCGCCGACGATGATGACGATGCCGAGGCTCATCAGCCAGGTCAGCGGCTCCTCGAACAGGAACCTCGAGATGATCGCGGTGACGGCGACCCCTGCCGCGGCCCAGATGCCGTAGGCGACTCCGAGGGGGATGCCGCCGGCGAGGGCGAGGGCGAGCATGGAGAAGGCGACGACGTAGCCGGCGGCGACGCCGCCGTACCAGCGCCTGTCGTCGATGGCGAGGCGGAGGGACGTCGTCCCGGCGACCTCGAAGGCGATGGCGAGGAGGAGGAACAGGTAGGCCATCAGTCGGTCTCCGGCTTCTTCGCAGCCTGGGCGCCGAGCTCGACGCAGAGGACGCCGACGATGACGATGACGATGCCGATGCCCATCAGGAACGTGATCGGCTCGCCGAAGAAGAGACTCGATGCGACCGCTGTCAGGGCGACGCCGCTGGCACCCCAGATGCCGTAGGCGACCCCGAGGGCCATCCCGGTGCGGAGCACCAGGGCCAGGAGGATGAACGCGGCGAGGTAGCCCACGGCGACCACGGCGTAGAAGGCGGGCTGCTCGAGGGCGGCTTTGAGCGACAGCGACGCGGTCACCTCGGACAGGATCGCCGCCGCGAGGAGCAGCCAGCCCTTCGTGGTCTCGTTCATGAGTCGGTCCCTTCGTCGATCGGGTGCGGAGAGATGTCACGGAGGGGCGCGGTGCCGACGTCCGGTTCGAAGACGGCGAGGGTGAACGCGGCCCGCTCGGTGGTCGTGTTCGCGTACGAGTGGGGCTGGTCGCCGTCGAAGGCGCAGGTGTCGCGGGTGCCGAGCGTGGTGCTGGCGGGGCCCGTCCTCAGGGTCACCGTGCCGGCGGTCACGTGCAGGATCTCCCTCGTGCCCGGTGCGTGGGGGAGGCTGTCGTGCTCGTCGCCCGGCTCGAGGCTCCACTGCCAGAGCTCGAGGACGTCCGGCGACGGCGTCCCTGCCAGCAGCACCCCCGATCCGCCTCCGGGGCTGCGCCAGAGGGTCGTCCCCTCGCCGTCGCGGGTGAGGGCCGCGGGCACGCCCTCCCGCTCGGCGACCAGGGTGGGCAGTCCGATCCCGAGCGCGTCGCTCAGCAGCAGCAGCGTCGTCACGCTCGGGTTCGTGTCGCCCTTCTCGACCTTGACGACCATCCGCCGGCTGACCCCGGATCGCTCCGCCATCTGGTCGAGCGTCCACCCGTTCGCCTGGCGCGACGCCCGGACGCGTCCGCCGATCAGTGCCGCGAGGTCGCCCATTCCGTTCACCATAGAGTGCACCGTAGTGCACTACCGTGGGCGCGAGGCGAAGACGGCCTCGAGCTCAGCAACTCGTCGTCGTCCATGATCAGATCATTTGACTGATTGACAGGACATGAGAACATGATTAGCCTCATCCTGTCGCCGGCATCAGGGTGGCACCCCGCGGCAGAGCGGGGAGCAGTCACCACAACCAATGGAGGAATCGTGGTCACGAACGCATCCGGAGGCTCTCCCCGAAGAGCGCTTCCCGCCCTGGTCTCAGGGCCTCACACCAGACGACTCGGCACCGTCGCGGTCATCGCGACGTTCGGCGGGCTGCTCTTCGGCTACGACACCGGTGTCATCAACGGCGCCCTCGACTCCATGGAGGAGAGCCTCGGGCTCACGCCCGCCAGCGAAGGCGTCATGGTGTCGGCGATCCTCATCGGAGCCGCCGTCGGCGCGTTCTTCATCGGACGCATCTCGGACGCCTTCGGCCGGAAGCCCACCATCAACACCCTGGCGATACTGTTCTTCTTCGCCGCTCTCGCGTGCGTCCTCGCCCCCACTTGGGAGTTCCTCACCGGGGCTCGGTTCTTCCTCGGGATCGCGGTCGGCGGCGCCTCCGTCACGGTCCCCGTCTTCCTCGCCGAGCTCGCCCCGACGGAGCAGCGCGGCGGTCTCGTCAGTCGCAACGAGCTCATGATCGTCTCGGGCCAACTCGCCGCGTTCACGATCAACGCCGTCATCGGCAGCATCTGGGGTGAGCACGACGACGTCTGGCGATACATGCTCTCCGTCGCCGTGCTCCCCGCCATCGCGCTCTTCATCGGCATGTTCCGTGTGCCCGAGAGCCCCCGTTGGCTCATCGCGAAGGGCCGCGACGACGACGCCCTCGCAGTCCTCAAGCAGATCCGCGCCGACGACCGCGCCGTGGCCGAGATGGCCGAGGTCCGCGAGCTCGCCGAAGAGGAGAAGGAGGCGAAGAGCGCCCGCCTCTCGGATCTCGTCGCCGAGCCATGGCTCCGCAAGATCCTGCTCATCGGGATCGGCCTCGCCGTCACCCAGCAGCTCACCGGCATCAACTCGATCATGTACTACGGCACTCAGGTGCTGCAGCAGTCGGGCTTCTCGCAGAGCGGCGCCCTGATCGCCAACGTCGGCGCCGGTGTGATCGCGGTCGTCGCCATGCTCGTCGCCCTCCGAGTCATCAACAGGGTCGGCCGACGCAACATGCTCATGTTCGGCTTCGCCGGCGTCGCGATCTTCCACCTGCTCATCGGCCTGTCGTCCCTCCTGATCCCCGAGGGCCTCGGCCGTGCGATCGTCGTCCTGATCTTCGTCATCTGCTTCGTCGGCACCATGCAGGGCACGATCGGGCCGCTCGTGTGGCTCATGCTCAGCGAGATCTTCCCTTTGAAGCTCCGCGGAGTCGGGATGGGCCTCACCGTGCTGATCCTGTGGCTCACGAACTTCGCCGTCAGCCTGCTCTTCCCGATCCTGGTCGCCGGCATCGGCATCTCGACGACGTTCTTCATCTTCGCGGTGCTGAACACCGCCTCCTTCGTCTTCGCCGCGACACGCGTCCCCGAGACCAACGGCCGCTCGCTCGAGCAGCTCGAGGAGGACTTCAGCACAGGGGCCATCTACATCGTGAAAGAAGGCAGGAAGTGACCGACAGCAGCTCTCTCGAGGTCCTCACGATGGGTCGTGTCGGCGTCGACATCTACCCTCAGCAGTCCGGGGTCCCGCTCGAAGAGGTCGAGACGTTCAGCAAGTCCGTCGGCGGCAGCGCCACCAACGTCGCCATCGCCGCCGCTCGTCATGGGCGTCGCTCCGCCGTCCTCACCCGCACCGGCGACGACCCCTTCGGTCGCTACGTCGTCCGTGAGCTCGAACGACTCGGCGTCTCCACCCGGCTCATCTCGACGGTCGACGGTCTGAACACGCCCGTGACCTTCTGCGAGATCTTCCCGCCCGACGACTTCCCGCTGTACTTCTATCGGCAGCCCAAAGCCCCCGACCTGATGATCACGGCCGGCGGTCTCGACCACGCGGCGATCGAGCAGGCGAGCGTCTTCTGGGCCACCGTGACGGGTCTCAGCGAAGAGCCCAGCAGGCAGGCGCACCATGTCGCGTGGCAGACCCGTGACCGCCGCCCGCTGACCATCCTCGACCTCGACTACCGGCCCATGTTCTGGAGCAGCCCCGAGGTGGCGACCCGCGAGGTGGGTCGGGCGCTCGAGCACGTGACCGTCGCCGTCGGCAATCGCGAGGAGTGCGAGATCGCGGTCGGCGAGACCGAACCCGAACGCGCTGCGGACGCCCTCCTCGATCGAGGCGTCGAGATCGCCATCGTCAAGCAGGGGCCTAAGGGCGTCCTCGCCAAGACGCGAGACGAACGCATCGAGGTGCCCGCGCATCGCGTCCAGGTCATCAACGGCCTCGGGTCCGGCGACGGCTTCGGAGGGGCGCTCTGCCACGGTCTGCTCTCCGGCTGGTCGCTCGAACGCACCCTGAGGTTCGCCAACGCCGCCGGGGGCATCGTGGCCACGCGCTTCGAGTGCTCCACCGCCATGCCGACCACCGACGAGGTGGAGGCAGTCCTCCAGGAGGCGCACCATGTCTGATCCCATCGCACCCACCGTCGACTTCGAGCGACTCCGGAGCATCCGCGCCGCCGCCCCGCACCGGATCGCCGAGCTCCTCGCATCGAGAACGCGGCCCGCACCGCTGGCGGCCGACGGGCGCCTGTTCATCATCGCCGCCGATCACCCCGCCCGGGGCGCCCTCGGAGTGCGGGACGACGCCACCGCCATGGCCGATCGTTACGACCTCCTCCGGCGACTGGTCGTCGCCCTCGACCGACCCGGCGTCGACGGGGTGCTCGGCACCCCCGACATCCTCGAAGACCTGGCGCTGCTCGGAGCACTCGACGGCAAGGTCGTCGTCGGCAGCATGAACCGCGGCGGACTCCAGGGCGCCTCGTTCGAGATGGACGACAGATTCACCGCCTACTCGGCCTCGTCCATCACGGAGTCGAACCTGGACTTCGCCAAGCTGCTCGTCCGCATCAACCTCGACGACGCCGGCACCGCAGCGACCCTCGACGCGACGGCGCGCGCGGTGACCGAGTCGGCAAGGCTGCGCCTGCCGATCATGCTCGAACCGTTCATGAGCAGCTGGGTCGACGGGCGGGTGAAGAACGACCTCACCGCCGACGCCGTCATCAAGTCGGTGGCGATCGCCTCAGGGCTCGGAGAGTCGTCCGCCTACAGCTGGCTGAAGCTCCCCGTGGTCGAAGACATGGAGCGCGTCATGGCGGCCACGACCCTCCCCACGCTGCTCCTCGGCGGAGACCCCGGCGGAGACCCGGCCGACACCTACCGTCGCTGGGCCGAGGCGCTCGCCCTCCCCGGCGTCCGAGGTCTCGTCGTCGGACGAACCCTCCTCTACCCGGGCGACGACGACGTCGCCGCCGCCGTGGACCTCGCAGCAGGCCTGGTCCACACGCCCGCCCACACGAACGGATCGACAGAACGATGACCTCCACGCCCACGGACCTCCCTCTCGTCGCGCACTGGATCGACAACGCCGAAGCACCCGGCGCCGGCGGACGCACCGCGCCCGTCTACGACCCGGCTCTCGGCCGCGTCACGAAGAACGTGTCGCTCGCCGACCGGTCCGAGATCGACGCCGCCGTCGCCTCCGCCGCCAAGGCCTTCCCCGCCTGGCGCGACCTCTCGATCACGAAGCGGCAGCAGATCATGTTCCGATCCCGCGAGCTGCTCAACGAGCGGAAGGGCGAACTCGCCGAGATCCTCACGAGCGAGCACGGCAAGGTCCTCTCCGACGCTCTCGGCGAGATCACCCGTGGCCTCGAGGTGGTCGAACTCGCGACCGGGTTCCCGCACCTGATCAAGGGCGAGTTCTCCCAGCAGGTCTCGACCGGTGTCGACGTGTACTCGACGAAGGCTCCGCTCGGCGTCGTCGGGATCATCAGCCCGTTCAACTTCCCGGCGATGGTGCCGATGTGGTTCTTCCCGATCGCCATCGCGGTCGGCAACACCGTCGTGCTGAAGCCGTCCGAGAAAGACCCGTCGAGTGCGATGTTCCTCGCCCGCCTCTTCGCCGAGGCCGGCCTGCCCGAGGGTGTGTTCAACGTCCTCCACGGCGACAAGGAGGCCGTCGACGGTCTGCTCGAGCACCCCGAGGTGAAGAGCATCTCGTTCGTCGGGTCGACGCCGATCGCGCAGTACATCTACGAGACCGCCGCGAAGCACGGCAAGCGCGTCCAGGCTCTCGGCGGTGCGAAGAACCACATGCTCGTGCTGCCCGACGCCGATCTCGACCTCGTGGCCGACAGCGCGATCAACGCGGGGTTCGGTTCGGCGGGCGAGCGCTGCATGGCGATCAGCGTCGTCGTCGCGGTCGAGCCCGTGGCGGACGAGCTGATCGAGAAGATCACGTCGCGCATGTCCGGCCTCACCGTCGGCGACGGGCGTCGCAGCTGCGACATGGGCCCGCTCGTCACCGAGCAGCACCGCGACAAGGTCGCCGGCTACATCGACATCGCTATCGAAGACGGTGCCGACGTCGTCGTCGACGGCCGCGGCATCGAGGTCGACGGCGAGGCCGATGGCTTCTGGCTCGGCCCGACGTTGATCGACCGGGTGCCGCTGACGAGCCGGGTCTACACGGAGGAGATCTTCGGCCCGGTCCTCTCGGTGGTGAGGGTCGCCTCCTACGAAGAGGGGGTCGCCCTGATCAACGCCGGCGCGTACGGCAACGGCACCGCCATCTTCACCAACGACGGAGGCGCGGCGCGGCGATTCCAGGCCGAGATCGAGGTCGGCATGATCGGCATCAACGTGCCCATCCCCGTGCCCGTCGCCTACTACTCGTTCGGCGGCTTCAAAGACTCCATCTTCGGGTCCGACAAGGCGTACGGCATGCAGGGGTTCGAGTTCTTCACACGCGAGAAGGCGATCACATCGCGGTGGCTCGACCCGAGCCACGGCGGGGTGGACCTGGGATTCCCCCAGAACTGACCCGACGGAGGATCTCTCCCCAGGCTGCAGGCTCGCGACCACGGTGTCGCGGCACTCGATGATGAGGTGGACGACATGGACGACGACACACGCTGGTTCTTCCCCCGCGGCGACCTCGCCCGCCACGACTGGCAGACGGTGGTCGATGGCGAGGTCTACGGCTGGCAGCACACCGGGCTGAGGGTCGGCGAGCTGGCCGGCACCGGGGCGCGGCTGCCCGCGGTCGGCGTCGAGCGGATGATCGTGCCGCTGTGCGGCGACGTCGTGGTCGAGTGGAGCGATGCCCGCGGCGGCTCGGGCACCGTCGAGCTGGCGGGTCGCTCCTCCGTCTTCGAAGGCCCCGCCGACGTCGTCTACCTCGGCATCGACACGGAGGCGCGCCTCACCGGCGAAGGCCGGGTCGCGGTCGCCGAGGCCCCCGCCGACCAGGTGCTCGACGTGCAGGTGCTGCGAGCCGCCGACATCCCGGTCGAGATCCGAGGGTCGGGCCGCTCCACCCGCCAGGTGCACAATTTCGGCACGCCGGCGGGCCTCCACGCGCAGAAGCTCATCGTCTGCGAGGTCGTGACCCCGGCCGAGAACTGGTCGTCGTACCCCGCCCACAAGCACGACGAGTCCATCCCCGGCGTCGAGTCCCGACTCGAGGAGATCTACTACTTCGAGTCGGCCGTCAGCCGCGGTCTCGACGCCCCCGAGCAGGCCGACCCCTTCGGCCTGTTCGCCACCTACAGCTCACCGGCGGGGCGGATCGACGTGAACCAGTTCGTCCGCACGGGCGACGTCGCCCTGGTCCCCTTCGGCTATCACGGCCCGGCCGTCGCGGCTCCGGGCTACGACCTCTACTACCTGAACGTCATGGCAGGCCCGGATCCCGAGCGTGCCTGGCTCATCACCGACGACCCGGCGCACGGCTGGGTCCGCACGCAGTGGGAGTCCCAGGCTCCTGACCCCCGACTGCCTTACCTCCCCGCAGCAGCACCGAAAGGACCACGTCGATGACGACGAGACGACTCACCGTCGGCCAGGCTCTGGTCGAGTTCCTCGCGAACCAGTGGACGATCGACGGAGACGTGCGCGAGCGCACGATCCCCGGCATGTTCGGCATCTTCGGCCACGGCAACGTCGCCGGCGTCGGCCAGGCCCTGAAGCAGTACCACGTCGACCGGCCCGGCCTCATGCCCTACCTGCAGGCGCGCAACGAGCAGGCGATGGTCCACGAGGCCGTCGGGTACGCCCGGATGCACCGGCGGCGCGCCACCTACGCGAGCACCGCCTCCGTCGGTCCTGGCGCGGCCAACATGCTCACGGCCGCCGCTCTGGCGACGACCAACCGCCTCCCTGCGCTTCTGCTGCCGAGCGACACCTTCGCGACCCGGGTCAGCGACCCCGTGCTGCAGCAGATCGAGCTGCCGCACGACACCTCTCTGCAGGTGACCGACGCATTCCGGCCGCTGTCGCGGTTCTTCGACCGGGTCGATCGACCCGAGCAGCTGTTCTCGATCGCTCTCGCCGCCCTGCGCGTGCTGACCGACCCGGCCGAGACCGGAGCCGTCACGATCGCCTTGCCCGAAGACGTGCAGGCCGAGTGGGTCGACGTGCCCGAGGAGTTCCTGCAGCCGCGCGAGTGGCACATCCGACGGCCCGTCCCCGAACGCGGGCCGCTCGAGCGGGCGATCGCGGCGATCCGTTCGGCGGAGCGGCCGGTGATCGTCGCCGGCGGGGGAGTCCTCTACTCAGGGGCGGAACAGCGTCTCGACGAGTTCGCCCGCGCCACGGGCATCCCCGTGGGCACCACGCAGGCCGGTGGCGGCTCCCTCGCCTGGGATCACCCGCAGTACCTCGGCGGCATCGGGGCCACCGGCACCACGGCCGCTAACCGCATCGCGGCCGACGCCGACCTCGTCATCGGCATCGGCACCCGGTGCAGCGACTTCACCACCGCCTCCCGAACCGCCTTCCAACACGCCGACGTCCGATTCGTGAACATCAACATCGCCTCGTTCGACGCCTACAAGCACGGCTCGCAGCTACCCGTCGTAGCCGACGCGCGCGAGGCCCTCGACGCACTCCTCGAGGCCCTCGCCGGGCACGCCGTTCCCGCCGAGCACGCCGCCCGCGTGGCGTCAGAGAAGACGGCATGGGATGCCCTCGTCGACGAGGCGTTCCTCCCGTCGGGGCTCGCCCTGCCCGGTCAGCCCGAGATCATCGGCGCCGTCCAGGCCGCCAGCGACCCCCGCGACGTCGTCGTCCAGGCGGCCGGGTCGCTGCCCGGCGACCTGCACAAGCTGTGGCGGGTCCGCGACCCGCTCGGCTACCACGTCGAGTACGCGTTCTCGTGCATGGGCTACGAGATCGCCGGTGGACTCGGCGTGAAGCGGGGCGCTCCCGATCGCGACGTCATCGTCATGGTCGGAGACGGCTCGTACCTGATGCTGCACACCGAGCTCGTGACGGCCGTGGCGGAGGGCATCAAGATCATCGTCGTCCTCATCCAGAACCACGGCTACGCCTCCATCGGGCATCTCTCCGAGAGCGTCGGCGCCGAGCGCTTCGGCACCCTGTACCGCCGACTGGACCCCGAGTCGCTCGACTTCCAGGGCACCGAGGTGCTCCCGGTCGATCTGGCCATGAACGCCCGCAGCTACGGGGTCGACGTGATCGAGGTGCAGCCGACCGAGAACGCCGTGGCCGACCTCTCCGCCGCCCTCGTCACGGCCAAGGCATCGTCGACGAGCACGCTCATCCACATCAACAGCGATCCGCTGGTCTACGCCCCCGACGGCGAAGGCTGGTGGGACGTCCCGGTCGCGCAGGTCTCGACCCTCGACAGCACCCGTGCCGCCCTCGTGGACTACCGCGACCACCAGGCCGGTCAGCGCCCCCTGCTGGGCTGACCCGCACCTCCACCTCGAACTCGACGACATCCTCTCGAAAGGCACCGCCGCCATGACCGACACCGTCACCGATCCCGACACCACGCCGTCCGCCGCCTCGACCGCGCCCGGGCTCCGCATCGGCACCGCCCCCGACTCGTGGGGCGTCTGGTTCCCCGAGCACCCCAGCCAGATCCCGTGGCCGAGGTTCCTCGACGAGGTGCAGCACGCCGGCTACCGGTGGATCGAGCTCGGCCCCTACGGCTACCTGCCCACCGACCCTCACCAGCTCGAGGACGAACTCGGCAAGCGCGACCTGCTGCTGTCGGCCGGGACCGTCTTCACCGGGTTCCACAAAGGCGACGACCAGTGGCAGCGCGCGTGGGACCAAGCGCTCGCCGTCGCGGGGCTCGCCTCGCAGCTCGGCGCCGAGCACCTGGTCGTCATCCCCGACCTCTGGCGCAGCGACTCGACCACGGAGGTACTCGAGGCCCGCACACTCACCGACGACCAGTGGGCCAAGCTCGGCGCCGGCCACGACAAGCTCGGCAAGGCGCTGCTCGAGGAGTTCGGGGTGAAGCAGCAGTTCCACACCCACGCCGACAGCCACGTCGGCACGTATCAGGAGACCGAGCGGTTCCTCGCCGAGACCGACGCGCGCTACACGAACCTCTGCCTCGACACCGGCCACTTCGCCTACTACGGCGGCGACAACGTGCGCCTCATCGAGGCCCACCCCGACCGCATCGGCTACCTGCACCTCAAGCAGGTCGACAGCGACCTCCGCTTCACCGTGCTGAAGAACGACGTGCCCTTCGGCGACGCCGTCGCGATGGGCGTGATGGTCGAGCCCCCGAAGGGCGTGCCCGAGCTGGCGCCCGTGCTCGAGGCGGTCAGCCGCATCGATCCCGACATCTTCGCCATCGTCGAGCAGGACATGTTCCCGGTCGCGTCGATCGACCTGCCCCTCGGCATCGCCACCCGCACCCGCGAGCACATCCTCAGCTGCTCGCCCCGCGCCCGCCTCGTCTGACGACACCCCTGTTCGAAGGAGAACCAGCCATGACCCCCATCACCCACGATCTCCGCGTCGCCGTCGTCGGCGCCGGCATGATGGGCGCCGACCACGTCGCCCGCATCGCCTCGACCATCAGCGGCGCCACGGTCGTCGCCGTCGTCGACCCCGACACCGCGCGAGCGACCGCAGCCGCCGCCCAGGCGCCCGGCGCCATCACCGCGGCCGACTTCGAGGAGGCGCTCGACGCGACAGAGATCGACGCCGTCATCATCGCGACCCCGGGCTTCCTTCACGAGGCCGTGCTGATGCCCGCCCTCGAGCGTGGTCTCGCGATCCTGTGCGAGAAGCCGCTCACCACCGACGAGGCCGCCTCCCTGCGCGTCCTCGAGGCCGAGGAGAAGCTCGACCGACCGCATATCCAGGTCGGATTCATGCGCCGCTTCGACCAGGGCTACCAAGACCTCCGGGCGCTCGTGGCCTCGGGCGAGCACGGCGCCCTGGTCGCGCTGCACTGCGCCCACCGGAACGCGACGACCCCGCCCAGCTACTCGGAAGAGATGCTGATCCTCGACTCCGTCATCCACGAGATCGACGCCGTGCCCTTCATCGCCGGCGAGCCGATCGTCGCCATCGAGGTGAAGAAGCCGCGCCGCAACTCCCTCGCCCCCGACGGTCTCCGCGACCCGCAGTTCGTCCTCCTCGAGACGGTGTCGGGCACACTGGCCGTCGTCGAGATCAACGTCAACATCCAGTTCGGCTACCAGGTGACCACCGACGCCGTCTTCGAGAGCGGTGTGGCCTCGATCGGTCGCGACACGGGCCTCCAGCTGACCAGCGCCGGTCGCGTCGGCGCGCCGGTCCCGCCGACGTTCAAAGAGCGCTTCGGCGCCGCCTACGACACGCAGGTGCAGCGCTGGGTCGACGCCGCCCGCCGGGGGACCATCGACGGGCCGAGCGCCTGGGACGGCTACCTGGCCAGCGTCGTCGCGACCGCGGGCGTCGAGGCCCAGCGGACGGGGCGCCGGGTCGAGGTCGACTACGCGATCGAGAGACCGACGTTCTACGACCTGCCCGCCGGTGCCGACGCCGCCATCGAGGCCTAGTCCGTGGTCAAGATCGCACTCGACCCCACGCCGTTGCACCACAGCCACTCCCTGCTCGAGATCCCGGCGAAGGTGGCCGAGCTGGGTTACGACCACCTCCAGCTCACGCCCCACCGGGACTTCATCCCGTTCTTCCGTCACCCGAAGGCCGACGACGACCTCGTCGACGCCTTCGCCGCCGCCTGCCGGGAGGCGCGGGTCGAGATCGCATCGGTGCTGCCGGTTCTCCGCTGGTCAGGCCCCGACGAGGAGTCCCGTCGGGCCGCCGTCAAGCAGTGGAAGCGCGTCATCGAGATCACCGCCCGCCTCGGCGTCGGCGTGATCAACACCGAGTTCAGCGGGCGCCCCGAGCTGCAGGAGGAGTCGGAGCGCCAGTTCTACTGGTCGATGGAGGAGCTGCTCCCGATCATCGAGCGGGAGGGCATCCAGGTCTACATCGATCCGCACCCCGACGACTTCGTCGAAGACGGACTCGAGGCTCTGCGCGTGATCCGAGGGCTCAACTCCTCGAACGTGGGTCTGGCCTACGTCGCCTGCCACACGTTCCACTACGGCGGGGACATGACGGAGATCATGGCCGCCGCGGGGCCGACACTCGGGTTGGTCCACATCGCCGACACCTTCGACCACCGCCGGTCGCACGGTCTGCGCTACATCACGAACCCGCCCGGGACCGCGGCCCGGGTGCACCAGCACCTGAAGATCGGCGACGGAGACGTCGACTGGGACTCCTTCTTCGACGGTCTCGGGCAGCTCGGCTTCTTCGACCGCTCCGACACGATCGCCGTGTCCAGCGTCTTCGCCGAGGACGAAGACGTCGACGCCGTCAGCCGCTACCAGCGAGAGCAGATCCGGAACCGGATCATCGCCGCGTCCCGCGCCTGACCGCGCTCAGCCCAGCAAACCGACGACCCCTCCAGGAGGAGACCGATGACGACCGTCACCGAAGCCGCAGTCACACCCCTCGACGACCGCCCCCCTCTGCTCAGAGCAGCGCAGGACACCCCCACCAGCCTGTGGAACGACTCGGCCGATCCCGCCGAGCTGGCCGCCTCCATCGGATTCGGTGCGGTCGGTGCGACCTGCAACCCGGTCATCGCCTACACGGCCATCAAGAACGACCTGGGCACTTGGGTTCCCCGCCTCCGCCAGATCGCCGAGGAGCACCCCAGCGCCGGCGAGTCCGAGATCGGCTGGCTCGCCGTCGAGCGGCTCAGCATCGAGGCGGCGGCACTGCTCGAAGGCGAGTTCGAGGCCTCGGGCGGTCGCAACGGTCGGCTGTCGATGCAGACCGATCCGCGCCTCCACCGAGACGCCGACGCGCTCGTCGAGCAGGCCGTGCACTTCTCGTCGTTGGCGAAGAACATCATCGTGAAGATCCCCGCCACGCGGGTCGGCATCGAGGCCATCGAGGAGGCGACCTATCGGGGTGTCAGCATCAACGCGACGGTCTCCTTCACCGTCGCCCAGGCCGTCGCGGTGGGCACCGCCATCGAACGGGGTCTCGATCGTCGCACGGCCGAGGGGATCGAGAACCACGAGTTCGGATCGGTCGTCACGATCATGGGCGGGCGCCTCGACGACTGGCTGAAGGCCGTGGTCAAGCGCGACCACATCATGATCGACCCGGGGCACCTCGAATGGGCCGGTGTCGCCGCGCTGAAGAAGGCGCACCACGAGTTCGTCGCCCGGGGTTTCCGTTCGCGCATCCTGTCGGCGGCGTTCCGCAATCACCTGCAGTGGTCCGAGCTCGTCGGCGGAGACCTCGTCGTGTCGCCCCCGTTCGCCTGGCAGGTCGACATGAACGCGGCCGAGCTGCCTGCGGAAGACCGGATCGACGTCCCCGTCGACCCGCGCATCCTCGACTCGCTGGCCACGAAGCTGCCCGAGGAGTGGCACCGTGCCTACGACGTCGACGGCATGACGCTCGACGAGTTCGAGCGGTTCGGCGCCGTCGTCAGGACACTGCGGCAGTTCCTCGAGGCGGACGCCCAGCTCGACGCCCTCGTCCGCGACGTGCTCGTGCCCGCCGTGTGATCCGACGGCGAAGACGCGCAGGAGGCGCGGTGTCCGCATCAGGGCACCGCGCCTCCTGCTGTCCGGGCTGGTGCGATCCGTCGCCCGTTGTTAGTATGTAATGACATTTGCCCTGACGTTAGGACGACCACCATGCCCCTCGTTCGCATCGACCTGATGACCGGCCGGACACCCGAACAGATCACCTCGATCGCCGACGCGATCCACCAGGCGATCGTCGATGTCTACGGCATCCCCGTCCGTGACCGCTTCCAAGTCGTCAACGAGCTGCCCGCAGGGCGCATCATCGCCGAAGACGCCGGGCTGGGCTTCGAACGGACCCGCGGCGTCGTGATGATCCAGATCTTCACGCAACGGGGGCGGAGCGATGAGACGAAGCAGGCCCTCTATGCCCGCATCGCCGCGGGCCTCGACGCGGTCGGCGTCGCGGGGGAGGACGTCTTCATCGGCTACGTCGAGAACGGCCCGCAAGACTGGTCGTTCGGGTTCGGGGTCGCTCAGTACCTGAACGGCGAGTTGAGAGTGCCCGCCGCGGCGCCGACCCTCGGCTGACGGATCGTCTTGTCGACGAGCGTCACTCGTCGACGGGCGTCACCTGTCGAGGAGGGTCACTTGTCGACGAGGGTGATCGAGAACGAGTAGAGGTCGGGTCGGTAGCAGTGGTGCCCGACCTCCACGGCGCGACCAGAGGCGTCGTACGCGGTACGGGTCATCGTCAGCACGGCGCCCCGGGGCTCGATCTCGAGCAGGTGCGCTTCGTCGAAGTGGGCGGCGCGAGCGCCGATCTGCTGCTTGGCGACCCGCATGGTGACGCCGTGTGCTCGCAGCAGCTGGTACAGGCCCCGGGTGCTGAGGTCGTCGTCAGAGAACTGCGCGAGATCGAGTGGGAGGAAGTTCTCCAGGATCGCGACGGGCACACCATCGGCCAGACGGAGACGCCTCACGTTGCTCACCTGGTCTCCGACTCCTATGCCGAGCGCGAGGGCGGTCTTCTCATCGGCGGGCACGACGGCGTGCGCGAGAAGGCGTGTCGTGGGGGCCTGGCCGCTCTCGGTGAGATCCTCGAACAGGCTCGTCAGTTCGACGTTGCGCGTGACGGGGCCGTGCACCACCTGTGTGCCGATGCCTCGTCGACGGACGACGAGGCCCTTGTCGACGAGCTCCTGGATGGCCCGACGGATGGTCGGTCGAGAGAGTCCGAGTCTCTCGCCGAGACCGACCTCGTTCTCGAGTCGGGCCCCCGCGGGGAGTCGGCCGCTCAAGATGGAGGCTTCGAGACGCGTGGAGATCTGATACCAGAGCGGGACGGGCCCGTGCCGGTCGAGATCTGCGAAGAGGTCGGCTGGGAGCTGCGTATCAGTCACTCGCCACCTCGCCCCTCCGACATGTCTTGACAATAGTAGGCAGGAGCCGAGCCCGGTGGCTACTCGTGCGCTCGGGGTGCGGCGGGCGCAGAGGAGAAGCCCCCTCCCGCACGAGGTGCGAGAGGGGGCCCACCGGGAACACCGGCCCCGCCCGGGTGGGCGAGGCCGGCTGTCGTCACGGATTCACCAGAGGGTGTTATTCCGTGGCGACGGTGATCTTCGCGACGCCGACGAGCATCTCGTCCTGGACGGCGTCGGTGCTGAAGGTCTCGTTCAGCAGCGCGGCGGCGTCGGGGCTTCAGGGTGCCGCCCCAGAGGTTGAACAGGTAGGCGTCTTCGACGACGACCTCGCCGTTGGCGGACACGGTGCCGTAGAGCTTGGACTCGCCCGGGTCGATGCGGAAGTCGGTGAGCTCGACGGTGGTGTCACCGGCGGTCAGCGACAGGCCCGAGCCGTCGTGGTCGAGCTCGCCCTGGACGTAGGGGCGCACGTCGGAGGAGGGGTCGTAGTAGTCGACGTTGCCGCCGGTGATCGGGAACGCGAACGTGCCCGTGGCGCCGTCGAAGGTGCCGGTGCCGACCGGGGCC